>DATEPP010000510.1:0-9582 GCA_035273165.1 Gemmatimonadaceae bacterium | reverse complement strand
GCAATCAGGAGATTCCCGGCATCACCGGCGGCGCGATCGACAGCGACGAGGGCGCGCCGGGGCCACTGCTGCTACAGGGCGATCACGGGCCGATCGAGTATCGGAACATCATCATCACGCCGGCTCGGTAGGTTTGTCATCTTGAGGAGCGAAGCGACGAAGGATCTGTACTTCAACGTTGGGTGAGCAGATGCTTCGGAATCCAGGAAGTGTGCGATACCCGGGATGGCCAATGACTTCGCTGCTGCGAGGAGACATCCCTGCGGCACGTCCCCTGATGGCACGCTGATGACCCTGACAAGGCACTGAGACCGCTGAGAGAAGAGCGGAAACGCTCTTTGAAAAAGACGCCGCCGCTCTCTCGTTGTTCTCTGCGCAGTCTGCGACGTCTGCGACATCAGCGCTACGTCCACTCTTCTGTGCCAGGGATGCTTCGGGGCCGCACGGACCGCAAGAGCAGATCCCTCACGCTGCGCTCTTCGGGATAACAGGAGATTGTCAATGACAGTCTCCGCTCCCGGCATCGGCAATCGCGCGATCAGTATTCTCGAAACTCCAAGCGTACCGACCGTTGTCGAGGGCGAGGATTAACACTCCGTGCATGTCGTTGATAATGACCTCACTGTTCGGCTGACGCTCCCGTACGTCGTAGAACTCGGCGCCGCCCGTACCGACGGTGAACTGGCGGATGCCTGACGTAGGGTCGGCATTGCCGTCGGGATCCTGCGGCGCGAAGCGTTCGTACAGGTGGTCATGGCCATTCACGATGACGTCGACGCCGTTCGCGTACATCAGATCCCACATCCGCTGCATCTGGTAGTGGTTGCCGTGGAGGCCGGAGCTGAAGCGCGGATGGTGGAAGTAGGCGACGGTGCACTTCGCATCGCGGTGCGCGGCGAGATCCGCTGCCAACCACACCTGTTGCGCGACGTCTCCGACGCACGCCCGACCGGCTTCGGGACCTGGCGAAGCTGGTACGGGCAGTACCGGAAACCCAGCCGGAAACTCCGTGAGCTCGGGCGGCCAGCAGGCGTACACCTGCGGCGTGCTGTTGATGACGATTACGTGCCAGCTGCCGAGGTCATAGCTGTAGTAGCCTAACGGCGGAGCCGATCGTAGACCGAAGTAGGTGAAGTAGCCGGCGGCGCCTGGCGTGAGGTATTCGTGGTTTCCTGTCGCGGGCATGGTGCGATCGCGGACCCGGCCCCACGTCGGTTGATAACACCCCGCGTAGTCGAGCGGCGATCCGAACTCGTACGCGTTGTCGCCCACCGCCATCACCGTCGCGTCCGGGAGCTCCTCGAGAAGGCGCGCCGTTTGCGCCGCCGGATTGTTGCCCGTCGGACGATGAAACTGCGTCACATCCGAGCCGGGATAGCACCGCGCGATGTCGCCTGCTCCCGCGAGGAGCGCAGGGCCACTCGCTCCCGCACCATGATGCCGGTGTGGCTTGTCGATGTAGTCCCGAAGCCAGCCCACGAGATCACTGGTGGGTGCCGTGCGCGACGCCAGTGGCGCCGGTGTCTCGCTCGGGACAGTTGTCGGCGTCTCCGCGTGACAGCCGACCAGCCCCGCGAGGGCGACGCAGGAAATCAACGAGCGCTTCAGGAGCGTGATCATACGACCTCGGGAATCACAGTACTTCGCATGGCGCGGCGTCGCTTTCCACGCCGCACTGCCTTGCAAGCGACGCACCGGCTCGAGCAAATACCTCGCGGTGGGCCTCCGTGATATTCTTTCAGGGCCTCCTTTCCCTGCACACCATCGGTCGGATTCGCTTCATTCGCGCCATTCGCGACCCTACCTCCCCGGAATTCCGGATGAACATAGAAATCGAATCAGCTCGCGAGCCGCTGTCGCGTGCTATGAACCACGCGCTTGCGTATCTCGACCAGCTCGATACCGCACCTGTCTCCGCGACCGCCACACTCGAACAGCTGCGTGGTCGCCTCGGCCGCCCGCTCACCGACGATGGCGTAGATGCCGCACAAGTGATCGACGAGCTTGTCGCGGATGTGGACGGTGGGCTCATCGGCAGCGCGGGCGGCCGCTTCTTCGCGTGGGTGATCGGCGGCTCCGTCCCCGCCTCGCTCGCGGCCGACTGGCTCACGTCGGCGTGGGACCAGAACGCCGGAATCTACGCGTGCAGCCCGGCAGCCGGCGTCGTCGAGGAAGTCTGTGGGAGCTACCTCAAAGCGCTTCTCGCGCTGCCGCCTAACGCGAGCTTCGCGTTCGTCACCGGGACGCAGATGGCGCACGTCACGGCGCTCACCGCCGCCCGTCACGCACTGCTGGAGCGTCGCGGATGGGATGTCGAGCAGCGCGGGCTTGCGCGAGCGCCGGCGATTCGCGTCCTCTGCGGAGCGGAGCGACACGGTACCGTCGACCGCGCGGTTCGCCTGTTAGGCATCGGCAGCGATAGCATCGTGCCCCTCGCTCTCGACAACGCGAATCGCATGCGCATCGACGCGTTGCGGGCCGCCCTCGACACCGACGGTGAATCGCCGACGATCGTCGTCCTTCAGGCGGGAGAGCTCAACACCGGCGCCTTCGATCCGTTCGCCGAGCTCATTCCCCTCGCGCACGAGCGCGGCGCCTGGGTACACGTGGACGGCGCGTTCGGGCTCTGGGCCGCCGCGAGCCCGAATCATCGGCATCTCATGAACGGCGCCGCTGGCGCCGACTCCTGGTCCACCGACGGCCACAAGTGGCTCAATGTGCCGTACGACAGCGGGTACGCGTTCGTCGCCGATGCCCATGCGCACTTCGCGTCGATGACGCACCGCTCGAGCTACATGATGCACGAGGGCGACGCGCGCGATCAGGTCGACTACAATCCCGAGTGGTCTCGGCGCGCGCGCGGCATCGCCAGCTACGCGGCGATTCGCCAGCTCGGCCGCCGCGGCGTGGCCGATCTCGTCGATCGCTGCTGTACGCACGCGCGCGCGCTCGTGAAGCGCATCGGCGCGCTGCAAGGTGCGGAGGCCGTCTGGGAGCCGGTGATCAATCAGGGGCTGGTGCGGTTTCTCGACGAGCGCACGAACGCCACCGACAACGACCACGATCGTCGCACTGACCGTGTCATCGAGCAGATCCTCGCCGATGGCGAGGCCTTCTTCGGTGGCGTGACCTTCCGCGGGCGGCGCTGTATGCGGATCTCCGTCTCCAACTGGCAGACCACGGACGACGACGTCGAGCGCGCCGTCGCCGCCGTGGACCGCGCTATTCGCCGCGCATCGCGATGAGCGGATCGACGAGCGACGCACGCCGCGCCGGTACGAGCGCCGCGGCCAGCGCCACGAGCGCCAGGAGAACGGGCACGGCAACGAAGGTCGCGGGATCGATCGCTCGCACGCCGTAGAGCAAGGAATCGAGCATGTGCACGCCGAGCGCCGCGGCGCCGATGCCTAACGCGATGCCGGCGAGCACGAGTCGGCCGCTCTGGCCGAGTACGAGCCGGAGCACGTCGTTGCGCGTCGCGCCGAGCGCCATCCGTACGCCGAGCTCGCGCGTCCGTTCCGCGACGGCATAGGCAATCACGCCGTAGAGGCCCGTGCACGCCAGCACGAGCGCAAGCGCCGCGAAGATCGAAAGCACGTTGCCTTGCAGCCGCTGCCGCCAGAGCGACTTCGACACCGCTTCCTCGAAGGTCTGTACCTCGTACAGCGCCAGCTTCGGGTCGATTTCCCGCACCGCCGCGCGCAGCGCCGGAACGAGTGTGCGCGGATCGTCCCGAGTGGTGCGGATGACGATCGTCTGCTGTCGCGCCGGATACGTGGCGTACGGGTAGAACACCGCCGGACCCATCGGCTGGGGCAACCGATAGTGTCGATAGTCTTGAATCACGCCCACCACGGTCGCGAACGGCTCCTTGTCGCCGCCGATGCGGACGCGCTTGCCAATCGGATCGCGTCCCCCGAAGCCATGGATCACCATCTGCTCGTTGACGAGCACCACCGGGTTGAGCGAGTCGCGGTCCGCGTCGGTAAACCAGCGACCCCTGAGCAGCTTCACGCCGATCGCCTGGAAATAGCCGGGCGTCACGTATTGCCAATGTGCGACGAGATCCTCGCCCCGTTTCGGTGGCGGCGCTCCCTCGATGGTCGTTCCCGCCTGGAGGTTCCAGCCACTGAACGGTATCCCCTGCGCCGACGCCGTCATCGTGACGCCCGGCTCGCGCCGGAGCCGCGTCAGCAGTTCGTCATAGAAGAGCTTCGCCTGCGCGCGCGTGTACCGCGCGCTGGGTAGGGTCAGGCGCGCCGAGAGAATGCCCTGCTCGTCGAAGCCTAACGATGTGCCGGCGAGCTTCTCGTAGCTCCGTACGAGCAGCATCGCCCCGATGAGCAGCACGACCGAGATCGCGATCTCGGACACGACGAGCGCGCCACGAAGGCGCGACCGGTGTGACGAGCTGCCGCTGCCCCTGGTGCCGTCGCGGAGGGTGACTCCGAGATTAGCGCGCGTCGCCCGCAATGCCGGCAGGGTACCGAAGAGTAGTCCCGTCACAATGGTGAGCCCCGCCGCGCAGAGGAGTGCCGGCCCGTCCAGCGCGAGCGTCACATAAAATGGCGGCGTCTGGTCGGGGAAGGCGAACCGCAGCAGTCGAACGCCCCACCAGGCGATCCCGATACCGAGAATGCCGCCGAGTGTGGCGATGAGCAGACTTTCAACGAGGAGCTGCGACGCGAGGCGACGGCGAGACGCCCCGAGGGCGCTGCGGATGGCGATCTCGCGCGCGCGAGTCGTCGCCCGCGCGAGCATCAGATTCGCCAGATTCGCGCAGACGAGGAGCATCACCAGCCCGACGGCCGCGAGGAACACCTTGAGCGGCTGCTGAAAGTCGCCGACCAGGTCCTCGCGCAGTGATTTGATCTCGGCGTCCCACCCGTAGTTGTCGTTCGGGAACTGTCGCACGAGCTCGGCGTCGATCGCATGCAGATCGGCGCGCGCCTGAGCGATCGTTCGACCCGGCTTCAGAAGGCCGATCGCACCAGCGTACCCGCGATTGCCGTGGACTTCGGTAGCGGGATCGGTGGCAAAGGGGATCCAGAGATCGCCCCGATCGGGGAAATTGAACCGGGGGGGCATGACACCGACGACCGTGTACCGCTTGCCATCGATGGTGATGCGTTTGCCGACGATGGTGCTGTCCCCCGCGAATCGTCGCTGCCAGAGGCGATGACTCAGCAGCACGACGAGGTCCCGACCGCGTGTCTCCTCCTCGTCGGTGAAGCCACGGCCGATGAGCGGCCGCACGCCGAGCGTGGGAAAGAGATTCGCCGATACCCACGCACCGCTCACCCGCTCGGCCTCGCTCGCGTCGTCGGAAAGTGTCGCCGTGATCCAGGTCCAGATGCCTAACGACTCGAGTGTGCGGCTTCCTTCGCGCCAGCTCCGATAGTCGGGCCAGGAAATGTTCGTCCCGTGGTAACCGCGCTCCACGTTCTCACTGTAGACGGCGACAAGCCGCTCGGCGTTGGGATACGGCAGCGGACGAATCAGCACCGCGTACGTCGCCGAGAGAATTGCCGTCGTGACACCAATGCCGAGCGCCGCGCAGAGGATGGCGGTGACGGCGAAGGTTGGTGTCTTCACGAGGGACCGGAAGCCGACGCGCGCATCCCGTACGAGGTTGCCGAGCAGCTCGGCGCGATCGCCGCGACGTCGCATGCGCTGGTCGATGGCGAGCGTCTGATCGCGGACGATGTGCGCATCGCCGAACTCGCGCCGGGCGCGCTCGCGCGCTGCTTCCGGTGTGAGGCCGCCGCGCACGAGATCGGCGACGCGCTCCGCGAGATGAAACTCGATCTCGTCGTCGACCTCGCGCCGTGGGTCCCGGCGCGGCAGCTCGAAGTAGCGAAGCCAGCGGTCGCTCATGCGGGCTGTTCCTCCGTCTTGAGTACTTTGTAAACAGCGTCCACGAACTGGGTCCACGCGCCGGCCTCGGCGCGCAGCTGTTGGCGTCCCTTCGTTGTCAGGCGGTAGACCTTCGTTCGCCGCTTCGTGCTCGACAGCTGCCAGCTCGATTCCACCCATCCCCGCTCCTCCAACCGGTGAAGCGCGGGGTAGAGCGAGCCCTCACCGATGCGGAGCACCTCGCCGGTGAGCTGCTCGATCCAGCGAGCCACGGCGTAGCCGTGGGCAGGACCCCACGAGAGTGTCTTGAGGATCAGGAGATCGAGTGTTCCCTGCAGGAGGTCGGTCGGTCGCGTCATATACCCATCAGCGGTCGAGGTATCGGCAATTTATGCCTTACCCCTCGGCCGTCAATGGGTGCACGGTCCTCTTGGTAGCCGCTTCGCGTTTTCGTTAGGCTCGGCGCTTCGTCGATCGGGTCGAAGCGGCGCGGCCGCTGATCGTGTCGACGTGGATCCGGAAAGGGAGCACCCGCTCGGGCGCTGGGTCGGAGTCGCCAAGCGCCGTTGGGAGGACCGTCCGGATGTGCGCGAGGATCCGCTCGTACGCTTCGCGATCCGCGGGTGCGCCGTCAGCCGCCGGCATGTCGACGACGCCGTGCACCACGACGCTCTGCCAGTCGAAGAGCCCCTCGACTTCGTCGACCTCGAACGCGACCCAGGGATGATGGCGGAACACGGCGACCTTCGCTCCCGGCGCCGTTCGCCCGTGGATCCACCCCTCGGCATAGACGTAGTGCACCGGCTCGAGATCCACGCGATCGTGAAAGGAGAAGGCGACGCGTCCCACATGATTGCGCGCGAGCAGCGCGTCGCATTCGTCGCGTGACAGCTCGCGAAATGTCGGTGCCGATGTCGGCGCGGCTGTGCTCCGCTTCGCCGGGGTCATATGATCCTCGCGCGGTCTGGCCTCCCTGGGAAAGTAAGCTATCAGGGGATCGGGTGATCCCCGACCATGGTGTAGGGATAACCGCTCATCCAGGGACTCGGGCCGGTGGATCGGCGGCCAGCGGGCCTCGAGCTTGCACCAGTATGCGACGAGCTACGACCCGACGACGGGTACGCTCACCATCAATTGAGCGTTTGCGAAAGGAGCCCGGATGATCGTCGCCTCCGTCGTCGTACTCGCGCAACTGTACGTTTCGCTACCGCCCGACACCGGTCGGCGCTACGACGCGCCCGTAGCCGTAACCCGCGCGTGGCTCGAGCCGGGCACGCCGCTCCCGCTCGACACGCCGGTCGTGCAGCGGGCGCGCGCGATCGAGTACAGCGACAGCTACTACACGCGGCTCACGATCCACCGCATCGGCAGCTACACGATGATTCCGCTCTTCGTCGCCGAGTACTCGTTAGGCCAAAATCTGATCAACGACGCCGCGCCGCCCAGCTGGCTCAAGCCGGCGCACGTCGGGGTAGCGAGCGGCATCGGGATCCTCTTCACCGTGAACACCGTCACCGGATTGTGGAATCTCTGGGAGGCGCGGCAGGACCCGGAGGGCCGCACTCGGCGGACGGTGCATTCGATCATGATGCTGGCCTCCGACGCGGGCTTTCTGGCGGCCGCGGCATTGACGCCGGAGCGTGAGCATGGCTTTGTCGATTTCACCGACTATCAGCATCGAGTCAACGTGCATCGCGGCGTGGCGATCGGGTCCTTTGCGCTGTCGACCGTCGGAGGCGCGATGATGTGGTTCTGGAAGTAGTGATGGGACCGCTCTTCGGCCGTGAATCTTCGATCCGCTCATCGGGTATCAGAGCGGGAATCACTTCGAATCTCAGCCGACGGTGGCACTGATCATGGATAGCGAGAGAGACGAGTTGGAGGACACAGCGCCCGGCGATCAATGTCGCGCCTGCCCGGTGTCGAGCAGGCGCGAGTTCCTTCGTGATGCCGCGGTCGCGGTCGCGGGAATTGCCGCGACGCTGGGCCTTACCCGCACCGCGGGCGCTCTCCCGGAACACTTTACCATCGGCGCGACCCGCGCCCTCGAACGCATCGGTGACGTTCTCACCTATCCGATCCCGGCTGGCGACGGGGCACAGATCGACCGCGACGCGCAGGTGATTCTGGTTCGCTGGCAGAATGCCGTCTACGCGTTCAACCTCTCGTGCCCCCACCAGAACACCGCGCTTCGCTGGGACGATACCGACCATCGTTTCCAGTGTCCTAAACATCACTCGCAGTACCAGCCGGACGGCACCTTCATCACCGGCCGCGCCACGCGCGGGATGGACCGCTTCACGGTGCACCGCGACGGCAACAAAGTCGTCGTCGACGTGAACGCGATGCACAAGCAGGACATGGATCCTGCCGGCTGGAGCGCGGCCATTATCAAGCTGGGTTGATCGACTGCCAAACGGCGCTGAGTTCCAAACGGCGCTGAGTCCCTTACGGCGCTGAGTCCCAGACGGCGCGAAGTCCCAAACGGCGCCAGGTCCCGAACGACGTTTAACGACGTTAGGGACTTCGCGCCTTCTGGCACCTCGCGCCGTCTGGGACTTCGCGCTCTCAGGGACTTCGCGCTCTCAGGGACTTCGCGCCCTTTCTTGCCCCCCGCTACGCGGCGGTGGCCGTGACGGGCGTCTCGTCCGGCTGGATGAGGATGACGCCGCCGAGCGGGGCGCCACCGGCAAGCTCCCCGACATCGCCGACGTGGTACGCCTCTTCGCCATGATCGCTCGCGTCGAGGCCGGCGAGCTCGTCGCCTAACGAGACGCGGATAGCCATCACCGCGCGCAGCGTCGCGATGATTGCCGCGGTGAGGGTCGCCGAGAGTGCCATCGTCGCGAGGACGGCGACTGCCTGGATGCCAAGCTGCGCGGCGTGGCCCGCGAGCAGGCCATCGCCGCCCGCGGCATTGACGGTCCTCGTCGCGAACACACCGGTGAGCAGCGCACCAGCGATGCCGGCGACGCCGTGGCAGGCGAAGACGTCCAGGGCGTCGTCGATGCGGGTTCGAGCGCGGAGCTGCATGGCGCCGTAGCTGCACGCCGACGCGAGCACACCGATGACGAGCGCGGCGCGGGGCGTCACGAATCCAGCGGCCGGCGTGATCGCGACGAGGCCGACGACGGCGCCCGTCGCCGCGCCCACCGCGGTCGTCCGACCGTTGCGCCACAGATCGAGAACGAGCCACGCAGTGAGCGCTGCCGCTGCCGCCGCGTGCGTCGTGACGAGCGCGTTCACCGCCACGGCCGACGCGCTCAGCGCCGAGCCGGCATTGAAGCCGAACCAGCCGAACCAGAGCAGCCCTGCTCCGAGCAAGGTGAAGGGAACGTTGTGCGGTACGAGCGCGCCCCGCGCCACGGCTCGGCGCTGGCCGAGCATGATCGCGGCAACCAGCGCCGCGGTGCCGGCACTCACGTGCACGACCGTGCCACCGGCGAAATCGAGCGCACCTAACGAGCGGAGCCATCCGCCGTCTCCCCACACCCATCGCGCGAGGGGATCGTAGACGAAGGTCGTCCAGGCGAGGGCGAAGAGCAGATAGGCGGAGAAGCGCAGCCGCTCGACGACGGCGCCGGAGATGAGAGCGACCGTGATCGCGGCGAACATCGCCTGGAAGACCGCGAACGCGAGATGGGGTACCGTCGACGCGTAGGCCGCGTTAGGCGCGGCGCCGACGCCCGCGAGCCCCCACCAGGACAGGCCGCCGAGCCACGCGTT
>DATEPP010000509.1:0-4010 GCA_035273165.1 Gemmatimonadaceae bacterium | reverse complement strand
TGCCGCGCGGCGGTGAGCGTGTCGTCGGCGAGGAGAAGGGTCGAGCCGGCGGCGCTCACACGATCGGCGAGAAGGCGGATCGACGCGAGACGCTCCGGATGCGGTGAGACATTGCGGATGTAGATCGCGAGAAGCCTTCCCGGCAATTCGGAGACGAGCTCGCCGTAGATCTCCGGATCTGCCTGACCGCTGTCACCGACGAGAATGAACGGCAGCTCCGGATACGTTCCCATGATCTCGCGAATCTGCGCGAGCTTGTACTGACGAGTGCGCATCATCTCGCGCCCGATGTCCCAATCGCGAAGCAGCATCGGGCCAACGGGTATCTCCTGCGCGTCGAGAAAGTCAGCGATGACGTCGTGAAGATTCCACGGGCTGCTCGAGACGTAGAAGATCGGATTCGACTCGCTGCCCGTTGCGCCGCGCTCGAGCGCCCGATAGAAGGCCGCGACACCGGGAAAGGGCAGCCGCGTGCGCGCGTTCTCGAGGAGCATGAGCCGGGCGGCGCGGACAAAGCTCGTGATCTCCGACTGAAGCACCGTGTCGTCCATGTCGCTGATGACGCCGAGCTTTGCTCCGGACGACGGAATGAGGACGCGCGCCGGCGTATGTGCCTGCGTCGTCACCACCGTTTCGGGGCTGGCGACGACATCCAGCTGTACCAGGTGCCAGCCGTCCGTCGCGAGTGCGCCGCCGGTCGGCACCCATTGCCTGACGAACCCCTCGTCGTCGGCGACGAGATTGGCTTCGTGAGTGCCGAGTCGAGCACGAACCTTGGCGAAGGGAAGTGGATCGGCGTCGATACGCTGCACCATCGCCAGCAGATTCCGCCACCGGGATTGCGACGCCTCGGCGCTCGCGATGCGCGTATGCTCGAGAACGCGACCGAGAAGAAGGGCGCGATGCGCGGTGGCATAACCGCGGTAGCCGACGGCATGATAGGCGCCGGTCTTGCCGAGCGCGCGGTCGACCGCCCGCCGCGCGTCGCCGGCAAGCTCCGAGGCAATTCCAGCGAGGTCGCGCCAGCTCATCTGGTGGCTGGTGGCTGGTGACTGGTGATTGGTGACTGGTAGCTGTCAGTTGCCAGTCACCAGCCACCAACCACCAGTCACCTCAAAAATCGAGATGCCAGCTGTGCCAGGCGGTCGTCGCCTTCGCGCTCGGCGCGCGCGAGGATACGCTTCACGTGCGGGTGCAGTTTGGCCTCTCCCCAGTAGTAGCCCGTGGCCTCCTCGGCGCTCTGCGTCTCGCCTTCGCGAGCAGCGTCGAGGAGGGCCTCCGCCGCGGCGGCGTCATAGCCCGGATCATCTCGTGGTGGCAGCGCGAAGCGGCGTTTGGGTCCGCCGGCTCCAGCGTCCTCGTTCACGAAGGCGCGACTCATATATCGGAGTATTACCCGGCGAGAAGGGGCCTCGCAATCGTCCAGCGCCGGCCGGGTCGTCCCACACGCTACCTGCGGGGGTCGCCTCGCCGTAGTTTCGTCCGTTCTCGTCCCGAGTTGCGTCTAAGTATTTGTGGAAACCGACTCCTTCAGCGCCGAGCTACAGAGCGCACTAGCGCCTGCCTACACGATTCAGCGTGAGCTGACCGGGGGCGGGATGAGCCGTGTCTTCGTGGCGCTGGAGCACGCGCTCGGACGCACGGTCGTGGTGAAGGTCCTCAAGCCGGAGCTTGGCGCCGGCATGAACCGAGAGCGCTTTCGCCGAGAGATCATGTTGGCAGCGCAGCTGCAGCATCCGCACATCGTGCCGGTGCTCAGCGCGGGCGAGCACGGCGAGCTGCTCTGGTACACGATGCCGTTCGTCGAGGGGGTGTCGCTGCGCGATTCACTGGCGCATACGGGACAATTCTCGCCGCGCACGGTGACGCGTGTGCTGCACGACGTGCTCGATGCCCTCGCGTATGCGCATCGTCGCGGCGTGATCCATCGAGACATCAAGCCGGGCAACATCCTCCACCACGGGTCGCACTCCCTGGTGACGGACTTCGGCGTCGCCAAAGCCTTGTCCGCATCGCTGCCGCATTCGGGCACGACGTCGGTGGGGATCGCGATCGGGACGCCAGCATACATGGCGCCGGAACAGCTGGCGGCCGATCCGAGTGCCGACCACCGGATGGACCTCTACGCTGTTGGGCTGCTCGCGTACGAGCTACTCACTGGCGTGCAGCCGTTCAGCGGCAGCTCGCCGCAAGCAACGATGGCGGCACAGCTCACGCGGATGCCGACTCCACTCGAGGAGTGCTGTCCCGGCGTTCCGCCGGAGCTCGCGACCCTGATCATGAAGCTTCTCGCGAAGCACCCTGACGACCGTCCACCGACGGCCGCGGCGGCGTTGGCCGAGCTCGAAAATCTCACCACGCCCTCCGGCGTGTCGGTGGGCGGTGCGTCCTCGGGTGAGTCGATGGCAAGGCGGCCGGCGACGGGCGGCACAACTGCGCCAGTGTCGGCGTCGCGCGGATGGCGAAGGCCAGTGGCAATCGTCGTCGCCGCTCTGGCCGTGGTCGCGGCAGGGATCGCGCTCGCGCTCACGAAAAATGGCACCGGGAGCCCTCCCCAGCGCTCGGCAGCCACGGGCACGACGGTGCGCTCCGACAGCACGACAATCGCGATCCCGCAGGTCCGATTGACGCACGACGACTCGCTCCGCATCGCCGAGGCGGTTCGAACGCAGATGGCGAAAGCTCGGCTCAACGGAACGCAGCTGCCTAACGGTGGCCGCGCGCTCGACTCGCTCCGGCGGACGCTGACGCGGGCGTACACGGATTCGGCGTTGCGAGGCGCGAGCGTCGCCGCTGCGGCGCCTAACGGCAAGGTCACTCAGCCCACACCATCCGCGAGCCAGCCAGCGCCAGCCGCGCCGACAAGGCCGCCACAGACCCCGCGATCGGTGGCCGCCGGAAATCGCGCACCAACGCGTCCAATCGCTCCCGCCGCGAAGGCACCTGTCTTTGCGCGACCACGGCGCGTAGCGATCCTGCCGGTCAGAGACGCCACCCTGCGCCCCGAAGTCGCGTCGACGACGCATCAGCTCGAGGACTCGCTGCGCAAGACGATCGTCGGGATGGGATACAACGCCGCGACCGACTCCGAGCTGCTGCGTCTTCTCTCGCAGCCGGACCTGAACTTCCAACGCCACATCGCCGACAGCCTCGGCATCGGTGCGATCGTGATGACGATACTGTCAACTCGCGGCGACGAGATCGTCGCGCAGACGATCGTGCTCGACGTCTGGCGCAACTATCCGTTCTCCGATCGCACCGCCACCGATCTCGACAAGCCGCAGGAAGCGCTTGGCGTCGTCCGCAACGTGTCGCGTGCCCTGGAGCGCGTGAGCTGGCGCACGCGCGCGGATCCGAAGCTCGTGCTCGTCTTCGATCTCGAGAATCAGACCGGAAGCGACTCGGTCACCGAGCTGGCGCGCCAGCTCTCGGACTCGCTCCGCGCGCTGGTCTCGAAGCGGTTCGGTGCGCAGGTAGTGACCGACTCCGCCGCGCGCGGTACGCGTGACGTGATGGAGCGCCGCGCCACGGGCGCGCGCCTCGGCGCGGGCGCCATCGTCGCCGGCACGCTCTATCGCGCCCGCGGCGATTCGCTGACGCTCCGTCTCTCGACGCGCGACATGTCGGAGGAGAAAACATTCCCGAACATCGACCTCCGCACGTCGCGGTCGCAGCTTCTCTCCAGCTTTCAGGCCATAGCGGATCGCGTCCTCGCCGATCTCGCGCAGGTAAACTGGGGACCGAAGAGCGGTCGATAGTGGCGAGTGGCGAGTGGCGAGTGGCGAGTGGCGAGTGGCGAGTGGCGAGTGGTCCTAGCAACTAAGACCTAACACCTAGCACCTAACACCTAGCACCTAACACCTAACACCTAACACCTAGCACCTAACACCTAACACCTAACACCTAGCTCTTAGCAGCACCTAGCAGCCCCTTCTCCTGCATTCGATGAACTTCACGACGCTCTTCATAAAACGGCCCGTCATGACCACGCTGGTCATGATCGGCATCCT
>DATEPP010000508.1:0-7319 GCA_035273165.1 Gemmatimonadaceae bacterium | reverse complement strand
ACGCCGCCTGCGCGTGCAGCGCGCCCCGCGTCTCGTCGAGCCAGCGCTCGAACTCCGGCGCGCCGCTCACGTACACACCCTCGAGCAGCGCACCGCGATAGAGCGCAAGCGCATCGGCCGGCCGTTCCTCGGCGATCGCGCGCTGGAAGAGCGCGGCGTCGCACGACAGCTCCTGGGCCGAGAGACCGACCTCCTCGTCGCCCCGGCCAAGAATCACCCCGTCGCCGAGCGAGCGACGGAGAAAGTACAGCGCGCGACGGAGCGCGGCTCGCGCGTGCTCGCCGTCGAGTTCGGGCCAGAACATCGCGAGCAACGTGTCACGACGATAGAACCGCGGAGGGTGCGCCACCGCGAGATAGGCGAGCAACGCGAGCCGCTTGGGTTGCTGCAGCACGGGGCGCAGCTCGAAGCCGTCGGCACCACGCAGATCCAGCGATCCAAGCGTTCGTAATTCGATCATCTCCGGGGCGGTTCGGGACGCA
This sequence comes from Gemmatimonadaceae bacterium, assembly GCA_035273165.1. Classification (GTDB taxonomy): domain Bacteria; phylum Gemmatimonadota; class Gemmatimonadetes; order Gemmatimonadales; family Gemmatimonadaceae; genus AG2. The sequence continues at coordinate 6,837 of DATEPP010000508.1, read as the reverse complement.
GCCTCTACCGCGCGGGCATCGCACGGGGGACGCTCGGGTCACGTCGACGCACACGGCCGGAGGACTCACCACCGGCAACTTGCGGAACGTATCGGCGGGCTCTCGTCGGCGCCAATGGTGACGCCGCTGGCATCGCCGCTCACCCGAGGAGAAATCGATGAAACAAGACTCGTCAGAAATGCTGTCTCCCGCGAGCCCGGTGTACCGGTCGCGAAAGTACGCAATGCTCAACAAGCCGATCGAGATCGATCGGCATCTCGAACGCGTGCGGCGGTATCTGCGGCCACGATGGGATGATCGCGTTCTCGAGATTGGCTGCAGCCGCGGCTTTCTCACGCAGCGCGTGCGGGACGAGCTTGCTCCGGCGACAATCGGTGTCGACCTCAACCCGGAAGCAATCGCCAACGCCTGCGTCGACGGTCTGTCCGTGATGGACGCGCAAGCACTGGCCTACGACGATGCCACGTTCGACAAGATCTACTCGTTCCATTGCATCGAGCACATTCCCGATCTCCACGGTGCCCTTCGCGAGATGAACCGCGTGCTCAAACCCGGAGGGCGGATACTCCTGGTCTATCCGGCCGAGCCCATACGCGGACTCTACGTCGTACCGACGGCGATCATCCTCTTCGGAAACGCGCTGCGCGCGCGCGAGATCCATCTCCACAAGCTCTGGCCCGCGAAGATCGAAAGAATGCTGACAGCCACCAGTCTCGACGTCACTGCATCGGCGCTGGATATCCTTTTGACCCCACAGTTCATCACGGTGCTTGAGAAACGAGGCCACTCGGCCCCGCTCGCGGTCTCTCGCGTTCAATCTCAGACCGATCGTGAGAGGGCTCGGCAACCGGTGAGCACGCTCTGATAACTCGTAGTTGCGCCGCCGGCGAGACCCGCTCGTGCCGTGGGAGGGAACGCCGGCGGCGCCCCGCAGCCTCCGCGTGCGCTAATAACGATCCTCATCGCGGAGTGTGCATATATTGCAGCCGGGATGAGCACGAGACGGAAGTCCACCGAGTCTGCCCCGAACGCGGAACCTGCCCGTTCTCCCACGAAGTCGTCGGCGCGGGGAAGAGCGCGTTCGAGAGACGAAGGCGTCGAGCACACACCGATCGACGCTCCGCACGGATCGCGTCCCGACCAGGTGTACGCGCGTCTCCGTGAGCTCATCGTTGGCGGCTTGCTCGCCCCCGGAAGTCGTATCGTCGAGACCGAGATCGCCGCTCGCCTCGGCGTGAGTCGAACGCCCGTGCGCGAGGCGCTCCAGCGCCTGCTCCAGGAAGGATATGTCCTCGACACGTTAGGCGCTCAACAGTCGCGGCTCACCGTCGCGCCGCTCACCCGTGACGACGTACACGAGCTGCTCACCGTCGTCGGTGCCCTGGAGGGCATCGCGGCGCAGCACGCGGCTTCGCTCGACGTCCCCACTCGCACGGCTCTGGCCAAAGCATTGCGCGACGCCAACGCTGATTTTCACCGTGCCGGCCGCGCGACGCCGATCGACCACGACCTGCTCCATGATGCCGACGAGCGCTTTCACCGGCGGATCGTGGAAGCAGGCGCGGGCCCGCGTCTCCTGGCGCTCTATGACGCCGTGAAGCCGCAGGCCGAGCGCTACATTCGCATGTACATCAGCATGCTCACGGGCGACATCCGCAGCTCCGTCGCCGAGCATGACATCATCATCAGCGCCATCACCGAAGGGCGCCGCGACGACGCCGAGTCGGCGGTCGAGAGCAACTGGCGTCACGCCGCGGATCGGTTGAGCCGCGTCATCGAGCTCGCGGGTGAGCGCGGAGCCTGGTGAGCGTGGAGTCGACCCGGCGCATCCTGCTCGCCGACGCTGACGCGTTCTTTGTCTCCGTCGCGCGACTCGTCGATCCGGAAGGGGCGGGACGTGAGCCTTTGCTCATCGTCGGCGGAACGCGCGAGAGCCGCGGCGTCGTCTGCTCCGCATCCTACGAGACGCGCAAGTACGGAGTACGCTCGGCGATGCCGATATCGCGCGCGCTGCGGCTCTGCCCGAAGGCCGTCTGCGTGCCGGTTCCGCGCAAGGCGTGCATGCAGAAGCATCGAGAGATCCGCGCCGTGCTCGAGCGCCACGCGCCCGCCGTCGAGGGAGCGAGCATCGACGAGTGGTATCTCGACCTCGCCGGCACGGAAGCGCTCTATCATAACGAGTCGCTCGCCGAAACGGCGCTGCGCATACGCCGCGACGTCATCCGTGAGACAGGGCTCTCCGTCTCCTTTGGCGGCGGCACGTCGAAGCTGATCGCGAAGCTCGCCGTCGAACACGCCAAGCACGGCGCGGATGGTCACGGCACTGGCGTGCATGTCGTGCCCGCCGGCGACGAGCAGGCCTTCATGCGCGGCATCGCCCTCGCTGAAATTCCACTCGTCGGCCCGCGCTTTCAGGAGCGGCTCGCTCGCCTCGGGATGCGCACCGTACCGGACGTCCTGCAGTATGACCGGCGTACGCTGGCGGGGTGGCTCGGTGAGCGCGAGGCAGCCTGGCTGTGCGACCGTGTCCGTGGGATCGACAGCGCCCACGTCGAGTCGCATCTCGAGGCGAAGAGCATCAGTCGCGACGAGACGTTTCCTCTCGACATCGACGATGACGCCGAGCTCCGGAAAGAGCTGCTCGCGTTGTTGACGCGCGCGGCAGCCGACCTTCGCGCCGATGGTCTCGCGGCACGAACGATTCGCGTGAAGATCCGCGACCACGATTTCCGAACTCGTCAGGCGAGTCGCACGCTCGATCATCCCGTGATCGCGGATCGCGTGCTGCTCACCGTCGCGCAGACGCTGCTGCAGCGATTGCGCGTGGCGCGCCGCGTTCCCGCGCGTCTCCTCGGCGTGGCGTTATCCTCGCTCGCCGCGGACGCGACGGCCGATCAACTCACGCTCTTCGAGGCACGCGACAGCCGTCTCGTCGAGACAGACCGCGACCGCCGCGTCGCGCGCGTCGTCGATCGCGTGCGTTCGAAGTTTGGCGAGAAAGGAATTCTGCCTGGTGGATTGGTCTGACCAGTCACTCCCCAAAACCCAACGCTTTGAGCCGAATCAGGAGCCTGCTGGCTTGTCAGTCGCGGGAGGGTGACGCACGGGCGTCGGTGACCCGGCCTGGAGGACGGGCGCCGGGTCGCGCGGCTTTTCGTGCGGTGTGAGACGCGCCGTGATCAGATACTTGAGCGGATCCACCGGCTCGCCGCGCACCCGGACCTCGAAGTGCACGTGCGCCGCCGTCGACAGACCGGACGATCCGACGTTGGCGATCACGTCTCCGAAGGAGACGAAGTCGCCGACCCGCACTTTCACGGCGCTGCAGTGCGCATAACGACTCGTCACGCCGTTGCCGTGGTCGAGCTCCACCATGAGACCGTCGCCGAGCTTGCGCCCGACGAAGCTCACGCGACCGGCGGCCGGGGCGGTGATGTTCGATCCGTACGCCGCCGCCACGTCGACACCTTTGTGCGGACGGAAGATGCGGAGAATCGGATGCCACCGCGACCGCGAGAAGCGGCTCGTGATCGGGCCGACGGCGGGAAGGGTAATCCCACGCGCGGGCCGCGCCAGGCCGACGCTCGAGTGCGCCGCGGCGTTCTTCACCGTCGCGCCCGATTCACCTTCGGCGTCGGGCACGTCGAGATCGGCGATACTCTGCAGCGAGTCGGTGAGGGTGAGGATCATCTGATGAGCATCCGCTAACTCGTCCGCCGTCGCCGTCACCTGGAGCGAATCACTGAAGACGACGACGCCGAGCCCCGCGATCGTCAGCGTGCAGAAGCCGGCGATCGCGAGCGCAATACGGACGTGGCGGCGACCGATGTGGATCGCGCGCGTCTTTCGCAGTGGATTCGGCGGGACGATGAGGAGCGTCCACCCCGTACGGCGATGCGAGCTGTCCGACGCCATCGGTCTGCGCTACGCTCCGGAGCCCGACAGCGCCGTTGCCGGGGTCGGAATCGGCGCGCGTGCCTTGACCTTCGCTACGGGCTCCTTCGCGCTCGCTGCCGCCGTCACGGTGAGCCGACCCTGGACGACGCAACCTTCGTGAATCATGATCGCGCCCGCATCGATGTCGCCAGTGACGACGGCGCTCGGCTGAAGCTCGATACGTGTCGTCGCCGTGACGTTGCCCTGGACCGAGCCGCCAACGATGACTTCACGCGCCGAGATGTTGCCCACGACCGTCGCGCCGGTGCCGATGACGACGATGTCGGCGTGGCGAATCGAGCCATCGAGCTTGCCATCGACGCGGAGCGTGCCTTCGGTTTCGATGTCACCGCGCACCGTGAGTTGCGCGTCGAGCACGGAGTAGCCCGCGCCAGTGGACGGAAGATTGTTCGGATCGGTTCGGCGTTTGAAGAGGCTCATCGAAATTCCGCGCGGTGAAAGGTGATGCGTGATGCTCTGTGTACTGGACGACCACGCGCGCTCGATAATTACACGTCGACAGCTCACGTTCTTGCGTGATGCGCGGTGCTCGCGCGGCTGATTTGTCCGCGCCAGATTACTGCACACGCCGCGGCCTCCTCATCGAGTATCGGCAATGTTGACGGCGGCGACATGGCCATTCTGCCCGGGAGCCAGGATTTCTTCATGAGCTACGATCATCTTCTCGTCTCCACCGCGGCGACGGGCGTGCGGACGATCACCGTGAATCGTCCGGAACGACTCAATGCCGTGAACCAGCGCCTTGCCGACGAGCTCCCCGTCGCGATCGACGATGCCGCGCGCGACGACAGCGTGCGCGTGATTGTGATCACCGGTGCTGGCCGCGGCTTCTGTGCCGGCCTCGATCTCAGCGAGCCGCCGAAGCTTCCCGACGACAACCTCCGCGCGCGACTCGATCCACTCGCCTGGGTGGGTCGCTGGGTGCTTGCCGCGACGCGATGTGAGAAACCACTCATCGCGGCGATCAACGGACCCGCCGCCGGCGCGGGCTTTGGCCTTGCGCTCGCCGCCGACATTCGCCTCGTCGCGCGCGGCGCGCGTGTCACAGCTGGCTATGTGCGGCGCGGTCTCAGTCCCGACGCCGGCGTCAGCTATCTGCTGCCACGATTGATCGGTCTCTCCCGCGCGACCGAGATTCTGCTCTCGGGCCGTGATGTCGACGCGGAGGAAGCGCTCGACGTCGGGCTCGCGGCCGCCGTCTTCGACGACGCGGGATTCGCGGACCAGGTTACTCGTTATGCGGAGCGGCTCGCCGCCGGACCGCCCATCGCCATCGCCCTCACCAAGCGGTTGCTCGCGTCTACCTTCGACGTATCGGTGGAAGAGCAGCTCGCGCGCGAGCTCGTCGCGATCAAAACGTGCTTTGCGTCACAAGATGTGGCCGAAGCAATCCGCGCTTTCGGTGAGAAGCGAGCTCCGGCGTTTCGCGGCCGATGAGCGATCTCTGCTTCCGTGCATCATTCCTGCAACTGCGCTGGCTGATGCCGGCACGAGCCGGCATCCCCATCCCACAATCGCATGGAGGAAGCATGAATCGAATCGTCGTTCTTGCAGTGGCCGGACTGCTTGCTGGTGTCGCCACCACAGCGCAGGCGCAGTCAGCTACTGACAGCACCCACACGATGAAGCGCACGGGGACGCCCGACAGCACGAGCAAGCGCGTGAACCTGAAGGTGAAGGTCGACGCCAACGTCGCCAACTCGGCAAAGGTGAGCGCCGATTCCGCACAGGCGATCGCGCTCGCGCAGGTCCAGGAGGGTGGCAAGGTGAATTCGGGCGAGCTGCACATGGAAGACGGCAAGCTCGTTTACGACATCCGTGTCGTGCCTAACGGCAAGAAGACCTCCCGTCTCGTCCGCGTCGATGCCATGACGGGCGACATCGTGAAGGACAAGCAGTTCGGCGGCGTGAAAGGGGTCGTGAAGAAACACGCCGAGCACGAGAAGGAAGAGAAGTCCCAGAAGGCGGCGCCGGATTCGACGAAGAAGCCGTAACGCAAAGCAGATCCCTCGTCGCGCTCGGGATGACAATCATGTCATCCCGAGGAGCGAAGCGACGAGGGATCTGCTTCTCCTTCTCTACCGCGCCCTCTTTTTCCCTCCCGAGATTTGCTCCATCGTGCGGTGGGTCGCCACCGACGTTGTTTCTTCTTCGACGACATCACGCGCTTTTGTCGCGAACTCGTCGCGGTGCTTGATGAGAAGCCACTGCGGGCGGCCCGGCCGCTTCATGCGTACCAGCACCCACCCGCCGCGCAGGCGTTCGCCGTGCAGGACGAACTTCAGGTCGCCGCGCTCGTACCCATCGCGTAACGCCTCGACGCCGCCGCCGTTCTCCGCCTCGTAGGTGCCGCGGTCCCAGAGCATGACCGTGCCGCCACCGTACTCGCCCTGCGGAATCGTCCCCTCGAACTTGTTGTACTCGATCGGGTGATCCTCGACTTCCATCGCCAGTCGGCGGACGCTCGGATCGTAGCTCGGTCCCTTCGGTACGGCCCAGCTCTTCATCACGCCGTCCAGCTCGAGCCGGAAGTCGAAGTGCAGATGACTGGCGTCGTGCTTCTGCACCACGAAACGCAGTGCCGGCGTACGCTTCTTCCGCGCGGGGCGCGCCCGTGACGCCGCGCCGCCCGACGGCTCGCGCGTCTTCGTGAAATCGCGCTTGCGCTGATACTCCGCAAGCTTCTTCGTCGGTGCTCGCTTTCGCCCGCCGGTGCGCTTCTTCGCCGCCATGATCCCGTCGCCTCGTCAGTGATGTCCGATCACTAACCCGGCGTCTTTCATGCCGTGCGTCGGCGTCGCGTCCGAGTCTTCTTTGCCTTCTTGCCGCTCGATTGTTCGAGGCTTTCCTGAAGTCGTGACATCAGATCGATGACCGTCG
>DATEPP010000507.1:0-5484 GCA_035273165.1 Gemmatimonadaceae bacterium | reverse complement strand
CATCCGCATCGCGAGGACGGCACGCAACACCCGGCCGCCGTCCATGGGAAAGGCGGGAAGCATGTTGAACAGCGCGAGCACCACGTTCACGAAGACCAGCTGATACAGGAAGCCACGCAGCGAGAGCAGCGGATCGAAGTCATACAGGTTCGCTGCCGGCAACGGGCCCGTGAGGCGCACGATCGCGAGCAGCACTAGCGCCAACGCGACGTTCACTGCCGGCCCGGCCACGGCCACGAGCAGCTCCTGACGTGGGTTCCGCGGCATACGCTCGAGACGCGCCACGCCACCGATGGGAAGCAGGATGATGTCGCGCGTCACGATGCCGAAGCGACGCGCCGTGAGTGCGTGCCCGAGCTCGTGCATCACGACGATCGTGAAGAGTGCCACCATGTACAGCGCCGACCCGGCCATCGCGCGCAGACCGAGGGCATATTCCTCCACCACGATCCAGAGGAGAATCAACAGGAAGGTCACGTGCACGGAGATGCTGATCCCCGCGATGCGCCCGATGCGCCACGACCACCTCATCGACGGCGCCTGCTCATCGCACCGGCGACGCGACGGTGGCGGCGCCCTGCCACGCCACCCCTGGACGACGGCTGCGAAGGTAGAGATTGAGCGAGCCGAACTTGAGCTGTGACTTGAGCTGGACGAGCGTTCGCGTGCTGTCGTCCGTGAACCAGACTTCGGCGCGTCCTCCTTCGCCGAAGATCCCCGACGTCTTGATCACCGGCCTAACGACGACGGTGTTGAATTGGCCCGCGGGCACCTTCACGGACTCCTTCCGCACGACGACGACACGCACGGGGTTCTTTTCCGGCCGGAAATAGCGCGCGAACTCGTAGGTCTGGCCAACCTCGAGTGGAATGCTTCGCAGGAAGAAGAGGAACGACGCTTCGTCCAGCGGCTCGGCCACGGTCGGCGCTTCGGGCTTGTCGTTCTCCTTGAACATCTTCCGATCCGGGAAGAACTCGAAATGCCGCGCCCGGTCGTAGGAGCCTTCGTCGATGCTCTGGACGGCGCGGAGCGTCGCATAGGTCGTCGGATCGAACCAACTCTCGTATGTGTCGTTCACCCGATAGACGCGAATCCCGCCTTTCACCGTGAAGGTGACGTGGATCGCGGGCGTGCCGTGCACGGCGTCGAGACCGAGCACCTCGAGCACCGCGCTGCCGACGCCGAGGAAGCCGTACTTCACCTGGTACTCGAGTCGCTCGGTGTTCCCGAACGGGAGTCGAGCGAGCGCGAGCTCCAGCGCGGACGGGCCTGGCGGTGGCGCGGGCACCGGCGCTGCCGCGGATGGTGGCGACGCTGCCGTGCTTGATGCTGCCGTCGACTCGGCGTGCGGACGCGCGACGACGGAATCTCCTGGCGCGGCGGCCACGGCCGGCGCGGTTGCCGGAGAGCGTGTTGCTGAAGTTGCGCCACGGACACGCGCGGGCAGCTTGGTCGGCTGCGGTGTCGCCGTCGCGGATTCTCTTCGCGGCGCGGACGCCACCGCGGTCTCTCCCGAGGACGTTTGCGTGTCTGTCCTCGTCCCGGCGCCACGGTCGCCGCAGCCGAGCACGACCAACGCTACGAGGATGGCACTCGCATCACCAACGCGTCCCCCACCCATCCGAGTCATCGCAGTCATCGCGTCCGTCGTGTCGATTGAAGCTTCAGGTTCATGCCCCATGCCAGGCACTCTTTGTCATTCCGAGCGAAGCGCCTGCCCTGAGGAGCGTTAGCGACGAACGGGAGGAATCTGCACATTGCTTTGCCCCACCATCCAAGGATGCCCATGATCCGTTTCGCTCTCGCTGCCCTTTGAATCAGTGCGCTCACCAGCGCGGCAGCATTCGGCCAGCCGGCGCCTGTGTCGCCACAGACGCAATCGGACGATTACACGCGCTATGAGCTCCTCGCTCCCGGATCGGCAAAATTCCGGATCTACTATGAGGTTACCGCGACAACACCGGGCGCGACGGAGTTCTTCAATCCCATTCGAAAGGGGAGCGTCGCCAGCGACGAGCACGTGTACGACCGTTTCACCGGCTCACCGCTCTCCTTGACGTCGTTGGCGGCGACATCGCTCGCGCCGGTGGAGTGCGGAATGCCGATTCCACATCGCAGTATATCCGCGTGCGTCTCGCGCGGCCCGTGCCGAAGGACGGCGAAGCGCGAATCCTGATTGACAAGACGTACTACGATCCCAAGAGCTACTACGAGGAGAACGGGCTTCTCGTCTTCGCGCGGCCGCTCGGGATCAAGCGCAATGCGATCCTCCTTCCAGTTGACTACGAAATCGTCTCGTGCAATGTGCCGTCGCAGATCATCGACGACGGCTTCCGGTTGTCGGTGAGCTTCTGGAACACTCTTCCCGCCGAAGCCCCGCTCGTCATCAAGGCTCGCCGCCTGCCTATGGCGAGCATCGTCGCCAACGACGTGGTCCGGAGCGCTCCGGCGCGCGGCTTTCCTCTCCCTCGGGAGGCGGCAACCGCATCACCTGCGGGCGAGCGTCGGATCGTTCCCGACGAACGAGCGCACCAGAATCGCGAGATCGTCTACTTCCTCCAGCAGCCGGAAACGCACGCCTTCGACCTTTATCATGACTACACGGAGTCCAAGGTCGGCGTCGACAAGTACCTGAACGTCGTCCGCACGGGCAGCAGCGTCTCTCACCCCTCCGCCCGAATCCTGGACACCGGGGAGGAGCTCAGGTGGGAGATCCTGATGGGTGACGCCATCCGGCGCGCAGGTCTCGATGTCGCCGACGTGACGCCAACGACCCAGGTGGTGGTCTTTCACTTCGCGGCGGTGAAGGCGAACGGGTCGGTGCGACTACGGATGTTCGAGACGTATACCGACAGCGCGCGCTACCGCCTCGTGGGTGACACGCTGCTCTGGGATCGCTCCTTCGGCCGGCCGGCGAACGCTGTCGTCCTTCCAGCGGGGTGGTATCTCACGAACAGCACGATCCCGGGCACGATCAGCGAGACGGCGGACGGGCGCGTGCGTCTCGACTTCATCAATCCGCGGCCCGACGACATCGACGTCTTTCTCACGGCGCGCCGGCGCAAGCGGGCGAGCCCATGATCCCTCGACACCGTGGAAAAGGCCGCCAGCATTCTCATCATCGACGACGAGCCGCAGATCCGCGTCGCGGTCCGGGACGCGCTCCGCGAGGTCGCTGATCGAATTGGCGAGGCCGCGACGGGAGCCGAAGGGCTCAACGCCGCCAGCGCCGAGCGCCCGGAGCTGATCGTTCTGGATCTTGGCCTGCCCGATACCGCCGGCGTCGACGTCTGCCGCGAGCTCCGCCGCCTGCTCGCCTCGCCCATCATCGTTCTCTCGGCGCGCCACTCCGAGGATGAAAAAGTTCTACTCCTCAACGCCGGCGCCGACGACTATGTCACGAAGCCGTTCAGCGTGCTCGAGCTTGCGGCGCGTGCCCGGGCCCAGCTGCGGCGCGCGCGGAGCGCCGCGGCGACGCCGTCGCCGGTCACCCTCCACGGGCTGACGATCGATCCCGTAACGCGCCGTGTCGACCGCGACGGCCGGCAGATTCACCTCACGCCCATCGAGTGGCAGATCCTGCATACCCTCGTTGCCGCTGGCGGACGAACACTCACCCACCAGCAGATCTTCGACGCCGTCTGGAGCCGCCAGTTCGGGAGTCCGCAGCAGTATCTCCGCGTCCACATCACGAATCTCCGTCGCAAGATCGAGAGCGATCCGGCGTCGCCGCGCATCGTGATCACCGAGCCCGGCGTCGGCTACCGGGCCGACGTCGTCCGCTGACGTGGCGACGACACTGCCGCGCGGCACGCCCGGCGCGGCCACGTCGTTAGGCAGGCTCCGCGAGCGGCTCGCGTCGCTCGACATTCCGATCACGCAGTCGCGCCCGCGCGCGACGTGGATCTTCTGGCTCGCCGTGCTCGGCGTCGGCACGGCGGCGATGTACTCGGTGCTGCCGCGCATCGATCAGGCACACGTTGTCCTCCTCTATCTGCTCATCGTCCTCGGCGCGAGCGCGAGCGGCGGGCGCGCCCTCGGACTCACGCTCGCCGTCGTCGCCTTCATTCTCATCGATTACCTCTTCCAGCCGCCGTACAACGAGTTTGCCATCGGCAAACCGCTCGACTGGCTCGTTCTGCTCGCATTTCTCACGACGGCGATCGTCGCGACGCAGCTTCTCGCGCGCGCGCGAGCTGAAGCGATCGAGGCCCGCGCCCGCGCCATCGAGGTCACCTCGCTCTCCCGTCTTGCCTCCGAGACGCTCAACGCGGGGCGCGCGGAGGACGCGCTCGTCCGCATTGTCGACGTCATCCAGAGCACGCTCGGGGTAAGCGGATGCGTCATCTGGCCCTGGTCGGTCGATCGGGGACTCGGCGAATGCATAACGAGAGACGGCATCGAGCCGAAGCGCCGCGCCCCAAACCCGCTCGTGCAACGCGTGGCCGAGCGCGGCGAGCCGCTCACGCTCTCCGTCGACGATGGACTCGGTGCCGACCACGCCGCGCCTGGCGCGCGCGAGCTCTTTCTTCCGCTCGGCGTCCAATCGCGCGTCGTCGGCGTGCTCGCCCTTTCCGACGAGCAGCCGATCGTCTTCGATCCGCCCAAGCAGCGCTTTCTTGCCGCGCTGACCTACTACTCCGCGTTAGGCATCGAGCGCGCGCGGCTCGTGCGCGAGGCCGAGCATGCCGCGGCGCTGCGTGAGGCCGACCGGCTCAAGGATAATCTGCTCGCTTCGGTGTCCCACGACCTCCGCACCCCGCTCACGACAATCAAGGCATTGGCCCAGACGGCGGCGCTTCGCGGCGATACCGCCGCCGCCGCGATCGAGGAGCAGGCCGACCGCCTGACGAGGCTCGTCGCCGATCTGCTCGACCTCTCGCGAATGAAGGGCGACGCGTTTCGTGTCACACCGGACATCAACACGGCCGAGGATCTCATCGGCGCGGCGCAGCGCCAGGCGCAGGGACTTCTCGCCGACGGCAAGACGATCCGCAGCGTCGTCGACCTCGAGAGCCCGGCACTCGTCGGCCGCTTCGACTTCACGCACTCGCTGCGCATTCTCGGCAATCTGCTCGAGAATGCGCTCCGCTACACGCCTCCCGGCGGCAGCGTGGAGCTCGGCGTCCGCCGCGATGGCGACACGCTCGTTTTCACCGTAGCGGACAAAGGTCCCGGCATTCCCTCCGCCGAGGCGGAGCGAATCTTCCAGCCCTTCTATCGGCATGCCGACACCGCTCCGGATGTCGGTCGCGCAGGATTGGGACTCTCCATCGCGCGCCGCCTCGCCGAGATCCAGCACGGCTCCTTGACGTACGAGCCGCGGCCGGGTGGAGGAAGCGTGTTCGTCTTGAAGCTGCCGGCGGTGGATATGGGTGGTGACTGGTGACTGGTGACGGGTGCTAGGTGCTAGGTGCTAGGTGCTAGGTGCTAGGTGCTAGGTGCTAGGTGCTAGGTGCTAGGTGCTAGGTGCTAGGTGCTAGG
>DATEPP010000506.1:0-2380 GCA_035273165.1 Gemmatimonadaceae bacterium | reverse complement strand
GCTCTTGCCCGCGGGTTGGCCTTGTGGCCCAGTCACGTCCCACTCGCCAATCCAGAAGTCGAACAGGTGTGATTCGGGACGGGACTGGCACGGCCGGAATGCGCGTTCCGCCGTCGCCACACGTCGCTGAAAGGCCGAGTCGGCGCGGAGCGACGCGAAATCGGGGTCATTTCGCAGGATCGAGTCGCCGCTGAATCCCGCGGCGAGCGTGCTGTCGAGCCAGGCGAGCGCGCGATCCCGATGTCCCAGCCGCGCGTGCATCGCGGCAGCGTTGTACATGGCCAGCAGCTGATGCCCGATGGCCACGGAGCGCTCGAACGCCTCCGCGGCGCCGGCGTTGTCGTGGAGGTTGGAGAGCGAAATGCCGAGCCGGTACCAGGCGCGTCCATCGTTAGGCGCTCCGGCCAGCGCAGCGCGGTATGCGTTCGCGGATCCGGTGAAATCCTGCCGCGCATAGAGCGAATCGGCGCGCATCAATGCCGGCGAAGGTGTCGCCGCGCGCGATTGCGCGTGAACGAGCGCCGGTGCGGCGACGAACATCCCAGCGACGGCGAGCATCGTGAGGCGCATTTGAGTAGCGGGTGGCGGGTAGTGGGGACTGCGCTCCATCGCCTCAAACCTGACCGACCGATGCCGCGTCACGGCGTTCATTACACTCGCACGGCGCCCGTACAATTTCCCGACAACCAGTCGCCACTCGTCCCTCGCCACGCGCCACTCGTCCCTCGCTGCGCATCCAGCTCTTGACGCCCACCCCGCACATCCACACGTTCCAGTCACCATGTGACTGGAAGATCATGCCGCCAACTGTCGAGATCCTTCAGGGCACCGTCGACGTGCTCATCCTCCGCACCCTCGCCTGGCAGCCGATGCACGGCTACGCCATCTCGCGCTGGATCCGCGAGCGCTCCGATGGCATCCTCGCGATCGAGGGCGCCGCACTCTATCAGGCGCTGCACCGCCTCGAGCGGAAGCGCTGGGTAGCGCCATCGTGGGGCGTCTCCGACAACAACCGGCGCGCCAAGTTCTATCAGCTCACCGCGGACGGGCGCCGCCAGCTCCGCACCGAGACCGCGACGTGGCAAACCTATTCGGCCGCGGTGACGCGCGTTCTCGCGCCCGCATGACAAGGAGAGGACCGATCATGCCTAACGGGCAATCGCGGTACGTCTTCCGGCTGCCGTGGCGATCGAGCCGGCACATTGGCGTCGACGTCGACGATGAGCTCCGCTTCCACCTCGACATGCGTGCGCAGGAGCTGATGGCCGCGGGGATGAACGAGGCCGACGCCCGCCGCGAGGCGACGCGCGAGTTCGGCGACGTCGAGTTCACGCGCCGCTATTGCCGAACGCTCGACGAGCGCGGCGAGCGGGCGACGCGACGCGGCGACTGGCTCGCGGACGCCGCGCACGATGTCACGCAGGCGGTGCGCGTTCTCCGTCGATCCCCTGGCTTTCTCCTCATCGCGCTCGTGACGATCGCCCTCGGCGTCGGTGCCAACAGCGCCATCTTCAACGTCATCCGGGGCGTCCTGCTCCGTCCTCTTCCCTTCGCCGATCCCGATCGATTGATCGCCGTGTACGAGGACAACCGGCCGGACCATTCGCCGCGCTCGCAGCTCGCGGCAGGCGACTACGTCGACTATCGTCGGGACCAGTCGTCGCTCACCGATATCGGTGTCGTCAGCTATGCCGATCTCTCGTATGAGGGCAACGGCGATCCCGTGTCGCTCCGTGGTCTCCGCTTCAGCACGAACGTCTTCACCATCCTCGGCGTGCGTCCCTTGCTCGGCCGGACGTTCCTGCCTAACGAGGACGAGCCCGGGCGGAATGGTGTGCTCGTCCTGTCGTACGCGACATGGCAGAGCGTCTTCGGGGGTGACACGACCGTCGTCGGGCGCACGGTGCGCATGAGCGGCACGCCGATCCAGATCATCGGCGTGATGCCGCCGCGCTTCACCTTCGGCGGACAGGAGCAATTCTGGACGCCGTTCGTCCTCCAGCCACTCCTCGCGGACGTGAATCGGGCGCGCAAGTTCCACAACATGGTCGGCATCGCCCGCCTGCGCGCGGGCACGACTGCCGAGCGCGCGGAAAGCGATCTGTTGGCAATCGCGCATCGGAACGAGGTCGCGCACCGCGGAATCCAACCGTGGCCATCTCGTGACGGTCGTGCCCCTGCACTCGGCACTCGTCGGCGACGCGCGCGTTCCGCTGCTCGTCCTCGCCGGGGCCGCCGCGTGCGTTCTGCTCATCGCCTGCGCGAGTCTTGGGAATCTCGTCTTCACGCGCACGCTTGGCCGGCAGCGCGAGATCGCGGTGCGAGCAGCGTTAGGCGCTGGACGCGGCCGACTCGTCAGGCAGCTCCTGACGGAGAGTCT
>DATEPP010000505.1:0-9316 GCA_035273165.1 Gemmatimonadaceae bacterium | reverse complement strand
GGGCGGATGTATTCGGGGACGAAGCCGGGGATCGAGAATGCGTCTTTCACGCCGGCATCGTGCGCCACTGTGCGAAGGTTGTTGCCGTAGTCGAAGGTGACGGCGCCGCGTCGTTGCATCTCCAACATCGCACGCACATGCTGGGAGATCGATGCGACAGCTCTCGTCACATACCCGGACGGATCGTGGCGCCGGAGCTCGGCCGCCGCGTCAATCGTTAGGCCGGTGGGAACATAGCCGTTAAGCGTGTCGTGCGCGCTCGTCTGATCGGTGAGCACGTCCGGTGTCACGCCGCGCTTCACCAACTCAGGAAGGATGTCGGCCGCGTTGCCGACGAGGCCAACGGAGAGGGCACTCCGCGACGTGGTTGCTTCTCTGATCCAGGTGAGCGCCTCGTCGACATCGTGCGTCTTACGGTCGCAGTAGCCCGTCGCGAGGCGCTTGTCGATTCTCGACTCGTCGACATCGATGCCGAGGAGCGCCGCTCCGTTCATCGTCGCCGCGAGGGGTTGCGCGCCGCCCATGCCGCCGAGGCCTGCCGTGAGCACGAAGCGTCCGGCGAGCGTACCGCCGAAGTGCTCCCGTGCGACCGCGCCGAAGGTCTCGTAGGTGCCCTGGAGAATGCCCTGCGAGCCAATGTAGATCCACGAGCCGGCGGTCATCTGACCATACATCATGAGGCCCGCACGCTCGAGCTCACGAAAGTGGTCCCACGTGGCCCAGCGTCCGACAAGGTTGCTGTTGGCGATGAGCACGCGCGGAGCAGAGGCGTGGGTGCGAAACACGCCGACTGGCTTGCCACTCTGCACGAGGAGCGTCTCGTCATGCTCCAGCGCTCGCAGTGCGCGGACGATGGCGTCGAACGCGGGCCAGCTGCGGGCGGCGCGCCCAGTGCCTCCGTAGACCACGAGATCCTGCGGGCGCTCCGCGACGTCGGGGTCGAGATTGTTCATCAGCATGCGCAGCGCCGCTTCCTGCTGCCAGCCCTTGCAGCTGAGCGTCGTGCCGCGCGGCGCGCGCACGACGCGCGCGCCAGCCTCGCGGTCGGGGGAGACCATCGTGCTCGACATCATGATAATGTGCTCATGTGAGCTCGCCCCGTTCGATGGCCGCGGCGAGCGACTCGATATCTGGTGAGAGCACGCGGTCGCGTGTCAGTGCCGGCACGATTCGTCGTACGGCGGCGTGCCCGCGCGCGACGCCACGCCCGGGCTTGAGCGGCAGACGGTAGTCGACTCCTTGCGCCGCACAGAGCAGCTCGATCGCGATCACATACCGCACGTTCTGCACGATGCGACGCAGCTTGGTGGCCGCGCCCATCGCCATCGGCACGACATCCTCCTTGTTGCCGTCGGTAGGAATCGTGTCGACGCTCGCCGGATGCGAGAGGACCTTGCACTCACTCGTCAGGGCCGCGGCCGTCACCTGCGCCATCATGAAGCCGGAGTTCACACCAGCATCGGACGTCAGGAATGGCGGCAACCCCTGATTCAGGTCGGGATGAACGAGGCGATCCGTGCGCCGCTCCGAGATCGTCGCGAGATTCGTCATCGCGATCGCGAGGAAGTCGAGCACCATCGCCACGGATTGCCCATGGAAGTTTCCGCCGCTCAGCAATTCGCCGGACTCGAAGACGAGGGGGTTGTCCGTCGCGGCGTTCAGCTCCCGCCCGACGACGGACGAGGCGAAGTCGATCGCGTCCAGCACTGGGCCATGCACCTGCGGCATGCAGCGGAGGCAGTAGGCGTCCTGCACGCGTGGATCGCCATAACGATGAGACTCTCGGATCTCGCTGTCGGAGAGCAGCTCGCGGAGCAGCGCGGCCGAAGCCGCTTGTCCGAGTTGGCCCCGTGCTTCCTGGATACGCTCGTCGAATGCGACGGGGGTGCCGAGCAGCGCCTCGAGCGACATCGCGCCGGCGAGATGAGCGATCCGCCAGAGCCGGTGACACTCGACGATCGTCAGTGCGGCGATCGCGGTGTGCGACTGCGTGCCGTTGATGAGGGTCAGACCTTCCTTCGGGCCTAACGTTACTGGGGACAGTCCGCAGGCGGCGAGCATCTCGCGCGCCGGACCGACGCGCCCGTCCTGCGCGAGCGATCCCTCGCCGATGAGCGAGAGGGCGAGATGCGCAAGAGGCGCGAGATCGCCGCTGGCGCCGACACTTCCCTGCTCTGGAATCGGCGGGTGCAGCCGCGCGTTGAGCATCGCGATGAGCAGCTCGGCGAGATCGGGACGTGCACCCGAGTAACCTTTCGCGATCACGTTCGCGCGGAGGAGCATCATCGCCCGGACCTCGCGCTCCGGCAGGAGCGATCCCACACCAGCGGCGTGACTGCGAACGAGATTCACCTGCAGCTCGGCGAGCCGATCCATCGGAATCGCGATCTCGGAGAGCTTGCCGAAACCGGTCGTGACACCGTAGGCGACGGTGTTTCGCTGAACCAGCTCGTCGACGACGCGTCGCGTGGCGCGGGCGCGGTCGCGCGCCAGCGGCGACAACTTCACGGTCGCTTCACCGGCCGCGACCGCGAATACATCTTCGATGCGAAGTGAGCTTCCGTCGATCACCACGGACGACATGGCGTGAATGTCGTCGGGGTAGAGAGACGAGACAAGGGCTGCAGCATAGCTGCAGCCCTTGTCTCATCCTATTGCATGTCGCAAGCGCTTGCTCCCATTATGGCAAGCGGGCTGCCGTCACGGGCTCTCTCGAAAGCTCGACATTCCCCACTGCGCTCTGATACGACCAGTCGAACACAACGTAGTTCTGGGCCACATACGCGACCCGCACCGCGCCGTAGTGCACGCCGTCGCTCTTCCTGGTACTGAGCACGTAGCCCCATCCCGGCACTGCCTCGGTTGTGACGTTCGCGAGCGTGCTTGGTGCTGCCGCGTCGATCGAGGTCAGGTCCGGAACCGCTGCGGTGCCGTACGTCGCCATCAGAACATCAGAGCGCGCGGGACTTATCCAGAGCGTGCCATCGTTATGGCGCTCGATCGTGAAGTCCAGTCCCGTTCGCGACGCCGATGCGACGACTCCATAGGCGTGCGCACTCTCATCGTAGAAGTAGAACCCGCTGCTATCAGAGCGAGCATCCCTGGCGTAGACGAGCACGTTCCGCGCGTCGTAGCGCGGTGTGTCGTGCGTGGCCGCGCTCCAGGGGCTCTCGTGTCCGTCGCGGCTCACCGCGCTCACGGCGAAGCATCGCGTAACGCCATTCGCCATGTTGGCCGCGAGAAAAGCGTCCGACACCGTAGAACCCTCGAGATTCCACGACAGGCAGCTGCTATGCGCCGCGTCGTAGACCCCTGAATACACGCGATAGTAGTCGAACGCGCTTCGGTTTGCCTGCACCGCGTTGTCCGACCAGGCAAGATGGATCGCGCCATTCAGAGAGATGGAGTGAAGACCGAGCGGAGTCGGCAACTCGCTCCGCATGTCGATCGTGATCACCGGTGTTTCACCGAGCGGATCACCGTCCGCGTCGTTTGCAACGACGTAGTACTGAAGCTCAGTATAGAGATCGTGAAACGACGGGGACGTGGTCGTCGCGCGGAGCTGCCAGTCGCCATTCGACGAGACGCGGCCGTAGACGTCGAAAGCGACGGCCTGACCGCTCGAGGGCGGGTCCCAGCTCAGGAGAACGCCAAGCGGCACATTGGGGTCGCCGCTCGGGATGAGCTGGTAACTGAGATTCGTTGGTACATTCGGGTCGATTCCCGTCGCGTCCGTGAGGTCACAGGCGGTGAGGGGAATGACTACTGTGAGGGCGATGAGCAGCGAACGATCGAGGCGCATGGGACGCTCCGGTGGTATCCGAAGCGACAGCCATGCACGCGACACGCCTCACGAGGACTTCGCCGAAGCGCAAGTTATTACTTCACTTATGTCGGGGCGGCCGGAACATCCGTCTCAGGCGGAGGACACGCCACTGCCGCTCCCGGACGACGCCAGTCGTAAGGCAGATCAGAAGCTTGAGCCCGACCTGACGGTAGCCTTGTTATAATCGAACTTGAGGTCCGGCTCCGCCTTGAGCGCGACGAAGAAATTGAAGGCGAAGTTGCCGTTCGTGGACTGCGTGAAAGCAAAGACCGCACGCCAGTCGTGGAGATCTCGCTGGAGCGTCACGATATGCTGGGCGAACTCGTGCTTCACGAAGTCGTACTGCGTATTCCAGCTGGCCGACCACTTCTCCGTGAGCGCGAAGCGAAAGTCACCGCCGAGGCTCGTGACGGGCGGGTTGCGGTAAATTGTCGCTCCGGAGATGCCGATGTCCGGCTGATTCACGTTGTTCGCAGCCTGCTGGCTCTGAGCCTGAATGAGGCAGTTCTGATAGACGAACGGATCATTGTTCACCGCGGCTGCCACTGCCTTGCAACGGACTTGCGGGTCGATCTGGACGACGTTGCCGCCGCTTATCGGCCTCGCGTGATTCGACGAGAACGTCAGCGACGCACTCCATCCCTCGGACGGAGGGAGTATGAACTGGGTGCCGCGTGCGCCGCTCCCGGCTACCGGTTGGTTGGAGAGCTGCCGCACATAGGGATCGTCCCGCTGTCCGGTCTGATCGGGTGTTGGCGTCGCAGTAGGTCGCTGATCGTTTGCGACCGCGCGACCAAACAAGCGCGACAGAACGGTAAAGGGATTATTGCCGCGCGAGAGGTTCAGCGACGCCGACATCGACTCCATGTACGGGGCGAACTTGGCCGTGTCGCTGAGGGGACTGCCCTGGAACAGGGAGAAGCCCGACGAGAACTGGAAGCCGGGCAACAAGTCGGAAGAAAGGCTGTAGGTAAAGTTGGGCGTCGTTAGGCCACGGATTGCCTGGTGAGCAGCGTGCGCCCGGTCGATGTCGTACGCGATCCCCGAAAACGTGAGGGATAGGAGCTTGATCTTCTCGGCCCCGTCGGGAGTTGTATCCTTGGCCGATCGGACTTTCGCCTCGATGTTCTGATTCAACCCGAACGACAGCTGATTCGTCTGCAGTCCGGTGAACTCATGCGCCTTCGACCTGCCAAGCGCCTGCAGGTAGTCATCGCTGACGTCAGCGCGAGGTGCATAGCTGTAGCCAAAGGTCGGCTGCAAGGTGTGCCGCAGGCGCGAGAACGGCCCGAACCCGGGCAAGAGCCCGTAAATGACGGGCGACGCCGAAAGGGAGAATTGCGGCCGCTTGGATTGATGGACAAACTCACCATTGCTGAGGTTCGTGCGCACCCAGAACGGTCCCGAGGTCACGTTGGAGAGGCTGACGGAGGGCGTGATGTTGAACAGGCTCCGCGCCAGCGCTGGCAACTGAAAGTTGGGATTCCAGTCAACTTCGGTCTTGTAGAAGTTCGGGACGATACGGTCGCCTAACGCCTGTCCCGTGCGAACGTCCGTCAAGGTGATGCGCTGCGGATAATTGTATGCGAGCTGGTTGATGTTGAAGGTGTTGTCCAGTACATAGCCGAAGATCTTGAACGGCGTGGCAAGAGTCGTCGACGCCGTGTACTGATTTCGCTTCGTCCGCACGCTATCGAGCTCGCCGTTGGGTCCCGTCTGATAGCGGTAGGCGAACTCGCCGGGCAGATCGATGTTCAGCTGCTGCTGTCCGTTGTAACTGAAGTTCGGGGTCCACTGCAGCCACGAAGTCAGGTCCAGCGGCCCCGTGTTGATCGAGACCTGTGGAACGTTCTGGTCGATCTCCGGCCGGCCTGGGTTCTGTGTGCGTGATCCGCCCAGTTGCAGCGTCGCCGGGCCGATCTTGTCCGAGTAGTTCATCGACGATCGGATCGTCGCGAGCGCCTGGTAGGGATTGAAGGTGTTCTGCCGCTGCAGCGCTGTACTCGTCACGTAATTGATGTCCGACCTGAAGCGCCGATCTTTCGTGAATGCCTGATTATGCCCCCACGTGATGGCCAGATTGGTGCGGCCGTCGCGCTGTGTGAGGTACGACGAGGCGAGGCTTCCATTCAGGAAACGGTCGG
Source organism: Gemmatimonadaceae bacterium (assembly GCA_035273165.1). Taxonomy (GTDB): domain Bacteria; phylum Gemmatimonadota; class Gemmatimonadetes; order Gemmatimonadales; family Gemmatimonadaceae; genus AG2. Next base: position 3,346 of record DATEPP010000505.1, on the reverse strand, counting down.
CCCAGTTGTAGCGCCACTCGCCGCTGAACTTCGTCCAACCTGGATCGCCTTCGGTCATCCCCGCGCTGCTCCGCCAGTCGAGCCACGCCGAGGCGTCCATGTAGTCATTGATCGACCAGAAGTAGCCAAGGTTCTCGACGTTGCGCCGATACGCGGAGTTCGTGCGAATGATGTCGGAGACGCCGAAGCGCGGTGTGAGGATGCCGCTGTGCCTGCCCGGCCTCATGTCCGAGAAGAGGAAGGGCAGCCACATCACGGGGATGTCGCGGATGTAGAGAACAGCCGGTCGTGCGACGAGGGTGTTGGCTCCGGACCGCTTCACCTCGTTGAACTTGAAGTGATAGTCCGGCACCGAGTCCGTGCAGCTCGTGAGCTCCCCGCCTAGACCATAGAATGCCGAGGTCCTCCCCGCCGCCGAGTCGCCGAGGATTGCCTTTCCTTTGAGCGCGCTGATCACCCACTGGTCGCCGGTGTTCGCAGTGAACTGCGGATGCGTAATCGTCGCCGATCGCTCGTTGAGTGAATACTCGAGTCGCCCACGACCGATAACGTCGGCCTGACCGCTCGTCGGATCGTGCATGATGATGTCCTTGCCGATCGCGGTCGCGACCTTCGTGCGCTGATTGAAGAAGACCCCGGTGTCCGCATAGACGGTCTGCGAGTCTCCCCGCTGCACTATCGCGCGCTTGCTCTCGATGCCGAGGATCTGAAAGAGGTCGTTCTGCGCGTCGAAGGTGACGCGATCGCCCTCGTAGCGCGTCACGGTGTAGCCCGGCTTTCGCGCGAGGGCTTCCATGATCGAATCGGGCTTGGAGAGTGTGAGCCGGGCGCGCATCGCGCTGTCGGCGGCAGTCGTGTCACGACGCGTCGTATCCGGCTGCGGATTGCGGCGAGGCTGCTGGATCTGCGGACGGGGGCGGATCTGCGCTGCCGCGGTCGCGAACGGCGTCGCTCCAATAGCCAGCAATGCCGCGTACCGCCAGCAGCGCATCACGCCGGAACGCCCTCCTCCGCCGCTAGCTCCGCGCGTCGCCGAGCCTTTCGCCGGAAGATGACATATGACACGGCCACACTGAGCTCATAGAGCAGGTACAGCGGAATGGCCAGCGCGATGGTGGTCGTCAGGAGGTCGCCTGGAGTGATAATGGCCGCTGCGCCATAGCTGATGATGACGGCGTAGCGGCGGAACTTGCCTAACGTCTGCGGCGATACGATCCCAAGCGCCGAGAGCCCGACGATGACGATTGGAACCTCGAAGACGCCGCCGAAGGCGAGGCACATGCTCGTCACGAATCCGAAGTACTCGGACACCGTGATCATCGGCGTCAGCGACTGCGCCTCGAGCCCGAAGAGGAACTTCAGCGTGAGCGGCAGAACGAGAAAATACGCGAGGGCGACACCGGCGATGAACAGGAGCGTCGCGGCCAGGAGAACCGGGATCACGACCCGGCGCTCGTGCCGGTACAGTGCGGGTGACAGGAACGCCCAGACGTTGTAGCCGATCACCGGGAGAGCGACAGTGATCCCGACCACGAACGACATCTGCAGAATTGTCGAGAAGGTGTCACCGGGATGGGTGTACACCAGGTGCTGGCCGCGCAGGTACGGGAGGACGGGCGCCTGCAGCCAGGCGATCAGGTCGAGCTTGAATGTGAGGAAGAAGCCGATGCCGATCCCCACGACCAGCGCGCCCAGCGAATAGATGATGCGCCAGCGCAGTTCCTCGAGATGGTCGAGGAATGGCATCTCACCCGTGGGCGACCTGGGGATGGACGGCATGGGTCCCTGCTACTACACGACTATGGCTCGAAAGAGCCGTGACGATCGAAGTCTACTTCGTGGTGCGCAGCAGGTCACGCGCCAGGCTTGCTTCATCACTGTTCGGATAGTCCTTCACGATTCGAGTCAACGCCGCCTTGGCGGGCGCCGTCTTTTTCTGGGCGATCAGCGACAGCGCAAACTTGTAGAGTGCCGTGGGAGCCGCCTTCGACTGCGGATACTTCGCGGCAACGAGCTGATACACGGAATCGGCGGCCGTAACGTTCTTTTCCTCGGCGAAGGACTGCCCGATGTACAACTGCGCGGAGGGAACCGCGTCGAATGTCGGATACTTGTCCACCAGCTCCTGGAAACCGGATCGGGCGACTCCAAAGCTACCACGCTGCATCTGGTCGAACGCAATCTGGAAGAGCTGCGCCGGCCCGGGCCCGCTCACCGGCTTGGTCGTATCTGGTGCCGCCGTGGTGGGCACCGGAGCCGACATCGATTCCGCGCGCGACTCCATCGACGCTCGCAACTCCTGTAGTCGGCGCTGGCTCTGACCGCTCAACTCCTGAATCTGCAGAAGCTGCCGGTTCATGTCGTACATGCCGCCCGTGACGTTTGCCTGAAACGCCGAGAGGCGCGTGCTCAACGCGCGAAGCGAATCGTTGGCGCGCGAGATCAACAGCATCGCGGTGTCCGTCTGCGCGCGACGTGTCGTGTCGGTCTGCGCGATGGAGCTGCGAAGGGCGCGCAGCTCGTCCTGCAGCACGCGCACATCTCCCTTGCTCGCCATGCACGCCGTCGCGCTCGAGGCGAGCACGACGGAAGCTGACGCGAGCCCAATCGCTCGCGTCAGCCGCGTCCGGAAATCCCGGAGCCGCGCCGCCATCATGTACGCGGTTTGTTCAGACGCGAGCCGCCTGCAGTGATCTCGAACTCGTCGCGGCGATTCTGCGCCCAGGCATTCTCGTCGTGACCATCGGACACCGGCCGGCCCTCGCCGAAGCTCACCGTCTCGATCCGGTTCGCCGTGACGCCTCGCTCTGTCAGATAGCGCTTCGCGCTGGCCGCGCGACGCTGTCCCAGCGCGATGTTGTACTCGACTGAACCGCGCTCATCGGTATGTCCCGCAACGCGTATCGTGAGATCGGGGTTCGCCATGAGAACGGGAATCTTCGCATCGAGCGTCGCACGAGCATCGTCGCGGAGCTCGGACCGGTCGAAGTCGAAGTGAATGACAGCCGTCACCGTATTACGAAGGCCGGTCTGCTCACCGGCCGCGGCAGCGGCTTCGTTTGCACGACGCACGCTGTCGTCGTAGGCGCGCTGCCGCGCCAGCGCCGCGTCGCGCGCAGCCTGGGCGCGGGCGATCGAATCGCGGATCGCGGCGCTGTCTACCGCCGGCGCGGCCGCCGGAGTGGCAACAGGCTCAGGCGCGGTTTCCGGCTTCTTCTTGCATGCGCCGAGAACGATCACGGTGGCGAGCAAGCCAATCGAGATCGAGCGACCCGCCGCATGATGGTGTCGTGTCATCGAAGATTCTCTCCTGGAAATGAGGTGGGACGTGCGGTTTGGACTGCAG
>DATEPP010000504.1:0-36892 GCA_035273165.1 Gemmatimonadaceae bacterium | reverse complement strand
TGTCATTCCGAGCGTAGCGAGGAATCTGCACTTGAATCACTCGGACCATCGTTGACTCCCCGTTGTGTCAAGCATCAACTGTTCAAGACCGAAAGGGCCGGAAAAGGCCAGGAAGAAGCACGGAAACTGGAAAGGGCGGCTTCTAAAAAATCGCAACCGCTCTCTAGTTGTTTCTTGCTCCTTCCTGGCCGTTTCCGGCCGTTTCGGTTTTGCCACAGTTGATGGTTGTCGCGATGGGGAGCCTACGATGGTCTGAGTGATTCAAGTGCAGATTCCTCGCTACGCTTGGAATGACAAATTCATCGCTTGACGACGCGTGTGTCGTACTCCCTCAGATAGCGCTGATGGGCGGCGTCGCTGGGATACGCGTCGCCGGCCGCGCCTGGATACGCCTGGATGGCGTGAAACGGGAGCGGCTCGACCGTGGTGCCGAATGCAGTGTTGAGGTCGGAGTCCTTGATCCAGCCATCGGTGTAGAGCAGGAAGTCGCGCGTCCACCCTCTCGGCAGCGAGGCGGCCGAGCTGGCGTCGAACTGGAGTGTCGCCTCGTCGCCCGGGCCCATGATGACGTACATGTCGTCGGGGGACCGCAGCAGCGGCAGGATGTCGCCGAACCGCGTGAACCGCCCTTCGATCGGGCGCCACGGCGAGTCCTTGGTCACATCGTCGTAGGCAAACCAGTAGGGGCCGTAGCGGCCGCCTTTGCGGTACATTCGCGAGAAGCCGCGGTAATGCAGATCAGCCGAAATGGGTGCAAGGGTGGTGGTCTTGACCGGGCTTCCCGCGATGTCTTCGGCGACGAACGCCTCGTCCCAGTAGATCTGCATGTTCGTGCGGATGCGCACGTGGTGATCGGCGGTCGGGAAACGCCCGGCGAGACCGACGATGACGGTCTTGTCCTTACCGGACGGGAAGCCGATGTCCGCGATAACCGAGCGCCATTTCCCTGACGCGTCGCGAACCTCGAGCGACGGGGAGGCAAGTTTGACGGCCTGCTGCTGCGACAGCGCGACGTTGATACTCGCGTCGGTAGGATAGATCCAGCCGCGGAGGAAGAGATACGTTCCCGGGCGGCCCGCGCTGGCGCCAAGATCCATGATCAGATCGTGCGACTCGACGACGCCCTGGTAGCGCGTCGGCGTGAGATTCGACACGTAGATATCATCGCTCGCCCGGAGGGCCGGGAGGACATCGCTCCCACGCTCGTCGACAGCGGATTCCGGGTAGTGCCGCGCCTGGCTGACGACATTGTAGAGCCGCAATGATACCGGGCCTGGCGGCACGAAGCGCTCGTCGACGAAGATGCTCACCGAATCGGGATGATCCACGGCGAGGAGACGGACCTCATCTGCGTATGCCGTCTCCCAGAGCTCCTCGGTGAGTTGCATGACGTACTTGCCGTCGCGCGGACGCAGCGCATCGCCGGGAATTCGCACGTACTCGCGACTCGCTCCCGCCGGCGCGAACGCGCTCGTGCTGCCCATGAGACCGAGCGGCATTCCCAACGCGCTCCGCCACATCGCGTCCGTCACGAAACGGAAGCGCGTGCCGTCCCACGTGTAGGCGAGCGCGCAGGAGCCCTTCAGCATCTCGCTCTCGACGACATCCTGATCGGAGCCCGGGAAGTAGATCGTCTGCGGAACGCCGTTAGGCCATTCGACGCGGAGCACGTCCGCCTTGAGATGCGGGCCGAGACCGAAGTGCGTCACGCGTCCAGTCGCCACGCGTGTCTGGTAGATGTCGCCTGCGCGCAACTCGAGCTTCGCGCCAATGCCGAAGTCGTTGTTCTTGCCGCTCCCCGTACGCAGCGCCTTGAGCTCGACGTTCACCGCGAGATTGCTGTTGCCGCCGTCATTCCTGATGAAATGCGGCGCGCCCGATGCGTCGGTGATGAAAAAGTCCTCATCCCCGTCGTCATCCGCGTCGATGACAGCGATTGCCGTGGCGCCCGCCGAGCGCAGCGCGGCGGGAAGGAGCGTCGAGCGATCGACGAATCGGCTAGTGCGGTCGTTTCGGAGAAGGACGACGCCGCCGCGCGCGCTCCCCGACGCCACGAGCAGATCGAGCCATCCGTCGTTGTCGTAATCGACGAATCGCGCCGCGGCGCCCGTCGCGCCCCGCACTGCCGCAAGCGTCTCTGCAGAGCGCGTGTCACGCGTGAAGGTGCCGTCACCCCGGTTGAGCCAGAGCGTCGCGTCGCCGCTCGCGCCGATGAGGAAGAGGTCGAGAAAGCCGTCGTTGTTGTAGTCGCCAACTGCCGCCGCGATCGAATTCCCGGCGAGACCACTCGCGCTCGTCACGTCTCTGAATCGCTGCGCGCCACCATTGTGCAGAAGCGCATTGCCGCTCGCCGCGGCGACGAAGAGATCGATGCGGCCATCGCCGTCGAAGTCGCCGAAGACCACCGCGCGCGCGTCACCGCTGCCGGCCAGTCCATAGCTCGCCGTGGCATCGGTGAAGGTGCCGTCGAGATTGTTGCGATAGACCGTTCGTTGGCCGTTCCCCACGAGAACGAGATCGAGATCGCCATCGTGGTCCACGTCGACGAAGGCTCCGGTGCGCGCTCCGTGGACGTCGGCGACAGCCGCCTTCGCTGTCACCTCCTCGAAGGAGCCGTTGCCGCGATTCCGGAAGAGATGACCGCTGCCCCGGCCGTCGATGACGAAGAGATCGAGCCAGCCGTCGTTGTCGAAATCGCCGAACGTTGCGAACGCTGCGCCGTTAGGCAGAGCGAGCCCGGACGACGCCGTGACGTCACGGAGGAATCCGCCGCGGAGCGTGAGCAGGTGCGCCTCGGCGCTGGCCCGACTGGCCGACCAGACGGAGACGAAGATGTCGTCGGTGCCGTCGCCGTCCACGTCGCCGCTCGCCAGCGCCAGCGGCACGCCGGCCGGTGTTGTCGCCGCGCTCTGGGTACCAGCGCGCGCGACGTCGAGGAGGCCGGAGTTGTCCGTCGCATCGATGAAGCGCACCGAGTCCACCGCGGCTTCGGCGCGTACGCCGCGCAGGCCGATGAGATACTTGGGATTGAAGGTTAGCACCGGACGACCCGGCACCGGACCATCCGTCCACCTCACCTCGTCGAGCGCCGCCTGGTAGGGCTTGGTCAATTGCATGAGGTGCGTGAGCCGGTCTACTGGCTCGGCGGCAGCCGCGACCTTGCCCGCCTGCAGCTGCCGGATGGCGCTGTCGAGATAGGCGCGGGCCGCCGCCGGCGGCTCGGGCGGCGTGCGGCGAATCTCCTCAAGCTGCCTAACGGCGCTGTCAGCCTGAGCGCGGCGGAGCTGCACGTCGAGCAGGGCCAGACGAACCGCGACATTCGCCGGCGCAATGGCGAGCACGTCTCGCAACCGCCGCTCACGACGAGCCAGCGATGTGCTGTCGGTGCCGGTCTCGAGCTCCGCGAGCGCGTACGCGACGTGCGCGTTGGACGGCGCCTCGCGGCGGGCCTGCTCGAGGATCGTGCGCGCGTCGTTCGGACGGCTGGTGAGGGAGTAGAGCTTCGCGAGCGCGAGATCGATGTCCGCGTTGCGGGGATCGAGCTCGTGGGCACGACGGAGCTGTCGCTCGGCATCCTGGTATCGGCCCGATTGCAGATACGTGAGGCCGAGATCGGCGTAGCCGAGTGGATCGTCGGGCGCGAGATCGACGAGCTTCTTGAACTGCGTCTCGGCTTCGGGCAGCTGATTGCGCTGCAGGTAGCTGAGGCCGAGCATGCGCGTCGAGAAGAGCTCCTCGACCGGCGCGGCCTTCTTGCGGCACTCCCAGGCAGCGAGCAGGATCACCGCGCCGGCGAGACACCGCCGGTAGACCAGGCCTTTCATGTTTGCTGAACTCGGGGGGCCGCGGGAAGATCGAGGGTGAATGTCGAGCCCGCGCCGACCGTGCTCTCGGCACGGAGGTCGCCGCCCATGGCCCGCGCGAGATCACGGCTGATGGCGAGTCCGAGTCCGACGCCGCCCGTTGGCTCGGTGAGGGTGCGATGCACCTGCACGAACGGCTCGAAGACGGAGTCGAGCCGATCGGCGGCGATCCCGATTCCCGTATCATGGACGCGGATGAACACCCGACCGTTCACCTGCTCACAGCGTACGTCGATCTGTCCTCTCGGCGCCGTGAACTTCACCGCATTCGAGAGCAGGTTGAGCAAAATCTGACGTGCCTTGTCGGGGTCGGCGCGCACGATGACCTCGTCCTGCGGCTGGTCGCAATGAAACTCGAGATCCCGCTCGCGGAGCTGCGGACGCACGAAGTCCTCCAGCTCGGCGAGGAGCGCGGCGACGGGAAGTGTCGCGACATGATACTCGACTCGCCCTGCCTCGATGCGCGCGAACTCGAGGACGTCGTTGATGAGGCCGAGGAGATGGCGCTGACTCTGCTCGATACGCGCGAGGTCGGCCAGCTGCTCCTTGCTGATGGGACCGCGAATTCCCATCGAGAGGAGCTGCGCATACCCCGCAATGGCGTTGAGCGGCGTGCGGAGCTCGTGACTCATCGCGGCAAGGAACTGGCTCTTCGCCTGATTCGCTTCCTCGGCGGCACGCCGCGCCGCGAGCGCCTGCTGGTGCTGCCGTGCACTGTCGATGGCGAATGCGGCGCGACGGGCGAGCTCCATCGCGAGCGCAAGATCATCCGGCCCGTAGCGGCGGCGTGACTCCGCGCTGACGAGCGTCATCGCGCCGAAGGTGCGTCCACGCACCGTCAGCGGGACGACCATCGCCGAGCGCAGGCCGAGCTCGCGGAGGAGTCGCAGATGTTCCGCGTCGACCGCGCCGGCAACGAGCATCTCGTCCGTGATCTCCGCGAGCAGCTCGGGAGCGCCTGTCCGTAACACGTGCGGCGCGCCGGAGGGTGCGTCAGCTTTCGCGGGGTAGCGGCGATTCAGCTCCCGCGCGAACTCCACCTTGTCGGGGTTGACGTGCACGATCGTCACCTGCCGGGAGACACCGGCGTCATCGACGATCTCGACGCCGCACCAATCCGCGAGCTGCGGTACTATCAGCCGCGCGAGATCAGCGAGGCGCTCCTCTGGGTCGAGGGGCGACGTCAGCAACTCGGTCACGCCATCGAGATACCTCCGAGCCTCCTCCGCCTTCTTCTTCGCGGTGACGTTCCTCCACTGCGTCGCGAGCCCGCCGTCGGCAAGAGGGTAGCAGTGCAGCTCGGCCCAGCTACCGCGTTCAGGGTAGAACGCCTCGAAGGTAACTGGAGTGCGGTCCCGGGCGGCGCGACGCATCTCCCGTTCGAACGGCGTCCCGACGATGTCGGGATACACGTCCCAGAGCACGCGTCCGAGGAGCTCCTCGCGGTTGCCATGGGAGGAGAGGATCTCGGCCGCGGCGTCGTTGATGAACCGAAAGCGCCACTCCGCGTCCTGAACGACGAAGGGATCGACGATGCTGTCCAGAATGCCGCGAGAGAACTGGGTCGCCGCATCCGCTTCTTCGCGTCGCTCCTCCAATTCGACTGTCGTGTGCTCGAGCTCTTCAGCCATGGATTGCGACTCCTCGAGCTGAGTCTCGAGCTCGATCGCCTGTTCCTCGATGCGCTTCGCGAGCTCGGCGTTATCGCGCGCGGCTGCCGCGGCGCGGGTCTCGGCCAGGCGCCGCTGGTCGGCGAGCGCGCTGACGACAAACGCCATGACGAGGAAGATGAGAAGGGTCGCGGCATCCGTCGGCTGGACACCAATCGCCATCCGTGGCGTTAGGATCCAGTAGTCTACCAACACCACGGCGAGGACCGAGGCGAGAATCGCCGGCCCAAGCCCGGCCGTCGCCGCCGTGATTATGATGGCGGGCCAGAAGAAGACGAAAATGACGCGCGCCACGAACGGCTCGAGCAACACCGTGAGACCGAAGGCGATGCCGACGGCGAGAACGGCGACCAGATATCGGGTAAGCGGATGCATCGACCGCGGCTCGCGAACGACGACGGCGTGGGCGGCGGTCGGCAGACGTGACTCGTTAGGCGAGTGGCGACGCGGCGGCGGAGCCGTCGCCGGAGGGGCGGCGGGCGGCCCTCCCGGGTTCGTCATCGACGACTCGGGAGGAGGAGGCGGGGAAGACAGGGAATCCGACAGTCTCGAGACACTCCGTGAACGTAGCCGCCATCGAGGGGCCAAGAGCGATCCTAAAATCGCCCCTCGGCAGCGTATCCGCCACTGCTGCAAATCCTTTGTAGCCCACGAGTACGGTACCGTGCGCTTTCACTGCGGGACACTGTAGACGAGAAGCTCACTCTTGACAGCGGCTCGACCGCGGTGCGATATACCGCGACACGGTATATCATCCGACGATAGAATTTCGTCCGCCCGGGAGTTCGATGTCCGAGAGCGAGTCCCGTAACGCCCCCACGATCTCTCCGCAGGTCTTTCACATCCTGCTGTCGCTCGTCGACGACGATCTGCATGGCTATGCGATCATCCAGCACGTCGAAGCGCGCACGGCTGGAGAGCTACGGCTTACGGCGAGTACCCTCTATGCGGCGATGAAGCGGCTGCTCGAGAGCGGCTGGATCGAGGAACGATCGACGCGTCCAGCTGGCGCGGCGGACGACCCCAGACGCCGCTACTACCGGCTGACGAAGCTTGGTCGGGAAGTCGCGCGCGCCGAGGCCCGTCGACTCGAGCAGCTGGCGGCGATGGCCCGCGCGAAGCGCCTCTTGCCGCCACTCGGCGTCGCCGCGCCGAAAGGCTCGCGCGCGTGACGGACTACGTCCTCACGCCAGCGCTCCGCGTCTATCGACGAGTCCTCGCGCTGCTCTTGCCGCGCCGCTTCCGGGAACGATTCAGTCACCAGATGCTCGCCGTCTTCGCGGAGCTCGAGGCCGAGGCGCGCCAACGCGCCGGAAGGCGGGGCGTGGCCGCGGCGCTTCTCTCGGAGCTGCCAGGACTCGTCCGCCTCGCCGCTCGGGAACGTCGTGCCGAACGCGCGGAACGGTCGCACATGCCTAACGCCGCACTGAGGAAGGGAACCGTGCTCGATTCGCTCTCGCAGGACATCCGCTTCGCGGCGCGGTCGTTGCGGCGCAGCCCCGGCTTCACGCTCGTCGCGACGCTGACGCTCGCGTTAGGCATCGGAGCCAACACCGCCATCTTCAGCCTCGTCGACGGAGTGCTGCTGCGACCACTCCCGGTCCGCGATCCAGCGCGGTTGGTGGCCGTCGGCGAGCAGTCCGCGAGCGCGGGTCCGGGCGACGTGTCAGTCACCTCGCCGGCAAATCTCTACGATTGGCAGCGCAGCACACGCTCGGTGCGGATCGCCGGATTCGCGTCCGTGTCCGGTACGGTCATGGTACGCGGCGAGCCCCAGCTGCTTCTCGGCACGCAGAGCATCGGTGGCGTCCTGCCGTTGTTAGGCGTCCCGCCGGTGCTGGGCCGGCTCATCACCGACGCGGACGAAGATGCTGCCGCGCCTGGCACGGTCGTGCTGAGCTACGAGAGCTGGCGCGACATCTTCGGCAGCGATCGCGGGGCGATCGGCAAGTCGATCACGATGAACGGCACGCCGCGCACGGTGGTCGGTGTGATGCCGCCTGCCTTCTCCTTCCTCGGCGGGCGATCGGCGTTTTATGTGCCGGCGCGATTCGACGCAAAGTTTCGCGAGAATCGCGATCAGTACTTCATCGAGGTCGTCGGCCGCCTCCAGTCTGGATCGTCGATCGAACAGGCGCGGGCCGAGCTCGAGACGGTGGCCGCGCGGCTGCGGCGGGATTGGCCGACCTTCAACACCAATCTCAAGATTCTCGTCCTGCCGCTGCAGGAGACGATCGTCGGCGGATCGCGCACGCAACTGATGGTGCTCATGGGCGCGGTCGCGTTCGTCCTGCTCATCACCTGCGCGAATCTCGGGAACCTGCTTCTCGCGCGTGCGAGCGGACGGCGGCGTGAGATCGCGGTGCGCCAGGCATTGGGTGCTGGTCAGGGACGCGTCGCGCGGCAGCTCCTTACCGAGAGCCTCTTGTTGGCATTCGTTGGCGGTGGGTTGGGCGTCGTCGTTGGCAAGCTCTTTCTCGATCTGCTGCTCGCGGCGCAAACGATCACGAACCTGCCGCGGAGCGACGAGATCGCGCTCGACGGTCGTGTGCTCGCGTTCACGTTCGGCGTGTCGCTGATTGCTGGCGTCGTCTTCGGCAGCGTTCCCGCGTGGCAGCTTGCGCGCGCGCCATCGACCTCGGCGCTCCGCGAAGGCACGAAAGGGAGTGACAACCAGCAGTGGGCGCGGAGCGTCCTCGTCGTGACGGAGATCGCGCTTGCGATGGTCCTGCTGACGGGCGCGGGGCTGCTCCTGCGGAGCTTCGCGTTACTGCAGCGTGTCGATCCTGGCGTCAGGGCAGATCATCTGCTGACCTTCACCGTGCGGCTTCCGCGCAGCGACGAGACCTTCTTTCCGCGATCTATCGAGCGGATGCGCGCTCTTCCCGGTGTCCGTTCTGCCGCGCTCGTGAGTCAGTTGCCGGTGTCAGGCCGCGGAATCGGGGCGTGGTTCAACCGGATCGATCGTCCATTGCCAGCCGGAACGAACCCGACGGGCGAGGCATACCGCGTCGTGACACCAGGCTACTTCGAGACGATGGGCATCTCGCTCCGCCGTGGCCGCGCGATCGCGACGACCGATACGCGCGACGCCCCCGTGGTCGTGGTGAACGAGGCGCTCGTGCGGAAGTACTACCGCGGCGAGGATCCACTCGGGAAACGCATCTACCTCGGCGCGCCGGACAATCGCCTCTTCCACGAGGGTTCGATCGTGGGGGTGGTGTCGGATACGCGTGACGCGGGGCTCGGACGAGATCCGCTGCCGACGGTGTACATCCCGTTCGCGGTGATGCCGGGATGGCCGGCGTTTTCGTACGTGCTCCGTACGCAGCAGGAGCCTGGCGCGATCATCGCGTCGGCGAGGCGCACGATCCGTGAGCTCGATCCCACGCTGCCGGTCCGCGACGTGGCGTCGATGGACGACGTGTTGTCGACGGCGGTCGCGCCGGCACGCTGGTCGACGACTCTTCTTGGCGTCTTTGCGGGCGTCGCGCTCGTCATCGCCGTGCTCGGCGTCTTCGGCGTGCTGTCGTTCGTCGTGACGCAGCGCACGCGTGAGCTCGGAATTCGGATCGCGTTAGGCGCGGCGCCGGCTCAGGTGCGGCGGCTCGTGGTAGGCCGCGGCGTCGTACTCGTGCTCACCGGCGTCGCGGCCGGAATCGTTGGCGCGATGGTCCTGACCCGGTTCATGGGGTCGCTCCTTTTCGGTGTCGGCGCAACCGATCCCATCACCTACGCCGCGGTCGCCGCGATCCTCGTGGGGGCGGCGCTGCTCGCGAGCTATCTGCCGGCGCGCCGCGCGACGCGAGTCGATCCCATTCTCGCGCTCCGCGCCGAATGACGCCTAACGCTTGAGATATTTGTCGGGAATGGGATTGTCGGCACGCTCGCTGTCCCAGAAGATCGTCACCACGTACCACCGCGTGCCGTCATTGAAGAGCTGGATGCTGTTGATGCCGCGTGCGAACGGCTTGACATCCGTGGCGGCGCGACGCGATTCATATGTGCTGAACAGCTGCGTCACCGCGCCGAATTGGTCCGTCGTGCGACTGATCTCATGCTCGAAGAAGCCGTTGCGGGTGAATCCGGCTGCGGCGCGCTCGGCGTATTGCTCGGGCGACATGACGCCAGTGCGCGGCGTTGCGCCAGGCGGATGCATCGTTGGAATGAGCCGAGCTCCGGGCACAAAGAGCGAGCGAAAGCGCGTCCAGTCGCGCGCCTGGCCCGCGGGGCCCGAGATCACGTCGTAGAGCGCCGCGATGATCGCGTCGACCGATGCGACGTCGGCGGGATTGGCCCGCGGCGGCGCGCTGTCGGCGGGCGCTTGGGCGCGCGCCAGAGCGGGGAAGGAGAGCGTGAAGAGAACCGCGGCGGCGACGAATCGAAGGCGCATTGGCATGACCGGTGGGCTGAGACGCTGACTCGTGATGCGCGAACGGCGCAAGTATGCGCTCGAATGGCGTCGAGCACAAATCCACGGTGTCTCGGAGCTGCCGGACGCATTATCTTTCGCGCATGCTCATGCGCTCGCTCTGCACTGGACTCCTCGCGCTTCTGGCATGGCTCCCCGTGGGTCATGCGCAGAGCCGCGTGCTGCGAGGCAATCCGCATGAGCCGGCGCTTGCCGTCACCTCCGCGCTCGACCTGGCGGCGGACTCGCCATCGCGCGTCGGCAGCGCGGGCAGCTTCAGCGAGCGTACGCTCCCGCCGCGGCGCCCACCGCGATTACCGGCGGGCGACGGCGCGTCCTTCGCCGAAGTTGCCTGGCGCCCGGTCTTCGTCGCGTCGCGAGGCATCGCCGACGAGGCGCAGGATCGTCGTGGCCCGCGCATTCGCGCGAAGCGCCTGACGATTCCGTACGACGCCACCGCTCCTCCTCGCCAATCGTAGCGCTCGAGCGTGCCGGGCTTCTCCCGGCCGCACTCGATTTTCCAACCTAACGATTGGCGCGCGCCCGTGAGTGGGCGCGTGCGGGAGACTGCACATGTCCATAGATGAAACGCGTCCGGAGGAGCACCTCGGCGCTGACGTTCCTCGCCTCGAGCCGTGGCTCGTGGTGATGCTCATCGCGATCGTTCCAATGCTGGCGGCGCTGGCGCTGCCGCGGGAACTGGTCGCGCATCTCGCAACGATTGCCGGCATGCTGTTCGTCATCGGAGCAGCGATGCTGTTCGTGCAGGAGCGCCGGCGGCGGCAATAGCGGCCGGGTCCCAAGTCGATGGGGCGGGCGATTGCGCCCGTCTCCATCGGCCACCGGCTGGTGACAGGGCCTTGCGGCGCGACGAGTAATGCTGATATTTCAGCACATCCCCTCCTCATGAGCGCCTCATGGACCTCGTCCTTCAGGATCTTCGCTACGCGGCTCGCGCGTTGTGGCGCAGCCCGGCGTTCACGCTCGCGGCAGTAATCGCGATCGCGTTGGGCGTCGGCGCGAACACGGCCATGTTTTCGGTCGTGAACACGGTCTTGTTGCGAGAGCTGCCGTACCGTAGCCCGGAGCGGCTCGCGTTACTGTGGGAGCACAATCTCAGCAGCGAGAAGCTCCACAATGTGGTGAGCCCGGCGAACTATCTCGCCTGGCGCGACGTGGCGCGCTCCTTCGAATCGATGGCGGCCTGGGTCGACACCCACGCGTCGCTCACAGGTGGGGCGGAGGAGCCTCAATCCGTTTCGGTGCGCTACGCATCCGGGGATATCTTCTCGATCCTCGGCGTGAAGCCGGCCATCGGCCGACTCTTCACGCCCGTCGATGACAATCCCGGCGCGCCACGCGTCGCGGTCATCAGCCACCAGCTGTGGGAGGGGCGGTACGGCGGGCGCGCGAGCGCCATCGGACAGCTCATCAGCCTCGGCGGCACGCCCTACACCCTCATCGGCGTGCTGCCTAACGATTTCCGCTTCTACGCGCCGGTGCCGGTCTGGGCGCCGATCCGCTTCGACGCGCGAGACAGGAGCTCGCCGGGGCGTTTCCTGCGTGTCATCGCGCGGCTCGCGCCCGGAGTGACGATGGAGCGCGCCGACGCCGAGATGCGTCTCATCGCTCGACGCCGCGCGGCCGAGTTTCCGCAATTCGCCGCCAACTGGACGGCGAACGCCCAGCCACTGCGCGAGAATCTCACAGGGGATGTGCGGACCGGCCTCCTCATCCTGCTCGGCGCGGTGGGGTTTCTTCTCGTCATCGCCTGCGCCAACGTTGCGAACCTGATGCTGGCGCGGGCCAGCGCGCGGCACAAGGAGATCGCCATCCGTGCTTCGCTCGGCGCGACGCGAGCGCGACTCGTCAGGCAGATGCTCACCGAGAGCTTCATGCTCTCGCTCGTCGCGTCCGCGATCGGTCTCGGTCTCGCCGTGGTCGGCACGCGCGCGCTGGTGGCACTTATTCCAGCGAGCTTTCCCGCGCAGGAGATCACGGAGGTCGCCATCGACGGGCGCGTGCTGGCGTTCACTGTCGTCGTCGCACTGCTCACGGGCCTGGCGTTCGGTCTCGTACCGGCGCTGTCTCTGTCGCGCGGCGCCTTGCACGACAGCCTCAAGGAGGGTGGGCGAAGTGGGGGCGCGGCGACGCGCGCCACGAACCGCCTCCGCGGCGCGCTGGTCGTCGCCGAACTGTCGCTCGCGATTGTGCTCCTCGCCGGAGCTGGTCTGATGATTCGCTCGTTCTCGGCATTGCAGCACGTGAGGCTCGGTTTCGAACCTGCTCACGCGCTCACCGCCGAGATCTCGCTTCCGACGAGGAAGTATCGGAGCGATACGGCGCAGGTGGCATTCTTCAACGAAGTCGAGCGGCGCATGCGTGCCTTGCCGGGCGTGCAAGCGGTTGGCGCGATCAGCTTTCTCCCACTCAGCGGAGATCGGTCGGCGAGCGGATTCATCGTTCCCGGTCGTCCGGCGCCCGCCAAGGGCGACGAACCGGTGGGAGACATGCGAGCGGTGACGCCCGGCTACTTCCAGGCGATGGGCATTCCAATCGTCGCGGGGCGGCCGCTCACTGCAGACGATGGGGCGAGCTCACCAGGGGTCGCGGTGGTGAGCGAGACGCTGGCGCGCACGATCTGGCCTAACGAGAGCGCGGTCGGGAAGTTCATCGACTACGAGTGGTACAAGATGGAGCACGTGCAGATCGTCGGCGTCGCGGGCGACGTGCACCATGAGGGCGTTGACAAGCAGCCCTTCATGGAGATCTATCGTCCGCTGCCGCAGTTCGCGTACTCGACGATGACGGTCGTGGTGCGGACGGCGGGCGACCCCTCCCCGCTCGCGCGATCGGTGCGCGACGTCGTGCGCTCGATCGATCCTGATCAACCGGTCGGCCGACTCGAGCCAATGTCCGCTCTCGTCGGAAGCTCGCTTGGTACGAGCCGGTTGAGCACGATGCTGTTCGGTCTGTTCGGGGTCGTGGGCCTCGTCCTCGCATCGGTCGGGATCTACGGGGTGATGTCCTACGGCGTCGTGCAACGGACGCGCGAGTTCGGCCTCCGCATGGCGCTTGGCGCGCGCCCCGCCGACGTTCGCGCGATGGTGGTTCGGCAAGGCGCGACGCTCACTCTCGCCGGCATCGCGATCGGCGTCGTTGGTGCGCTGCTGCTCACTCGGCTCATGCGCTCGCTGCTTTTTTCGGTGACGGCGAGCGACCCGATCACCTACGTCGCGATCGTCGGCGCGCTGGGCGCCGTCGCTCTGCTTGCCTCGTACCTCCCCGCGCGCCGAGCAACGCGTGTCGATCCGGTGATTGCATTGAGTACTGGTGACTGGTGACTGGTGACTGGTGACTGGTGACTGGTGACTGGTGACGAGTGGGTCACTCTCTGGCCAGTAAAGGTCCTGGCGGCGTAGATCCTCGATGGATGCAGATGAAGCCGAGGACTCGCAGATGACGCTGAAGAAGGAGCGGCAACGACTTTTCCAAAAGTTCGTTGCCCGCTCTTTGTTGTATCTGCGAAATCTGCGTTCCGTTCACTCTCACGTCAGGGATGCTTCCAAGCCACGTTAACCGAAAAAGCAGATCCTTCGCTACGCTCAGGATGAAGCTCGTCACTCGTCACGCGCCACTCACAACCACCAGCCCATGCCCGTCCAGCAACTCGATCCGCGCACCGCGCTCGTTCTCATCGACCTTCAGAAGGGCATCACCGCATTGCCAACCGAGACACCTGCCGACGTGATCGTGGAGCGCGCGGCGCAGCTGGCGAGAGCATTTCGGCAGCGGAGTCTGCCCGTCGTGCGAGTGCGGGTCGCGTTCTCGCCCGATGGCGGTGATGTGTTGCGCGCGCGTGTGGACGCGCCGCCACCGGCTGCCGCGCGCGCCGCGGACTGGGCCGAGCTGCGCGAGGAGATCGGGAGCGGTCCGACGGACATTCTGATCACGAAGCGGCAGTGGGACGCGTTCTTCGGCACCGAGCTGGATCTGCAGCTTCGCCGGCGCAAGATGACCGGCATCGTGCTCGCGGGAATCTCGACGAGCATCGGTGTCGAGTCGACTGCTCGCCACGGACGGGAGCTCGACTATCAGATCGCGATCGCGAGCGACGCGGTGACGGACATGGTGCGCGAGGCGCATGAGAATAGTCTCACACGCATCTTTCCGCGCCTCGGTCAGGTCGACACGACGGCGCGAATCATTGCCGCGCTGCCTAACGGTTAACAGTGGACCGTCGACGGTTGTCGGTTAACCGTCAACGGTCAACGGTCAACGGTCAACCGTCAACTGTATCGTCCGCGCTGACTGGGGGGAGAATGGCGGTCAGCACTTGCGCCATCTGGTCCCAGCCCGCGGCGAGCTCGTGACGGAGCGATGCGAGCTTTGGATCGCCGGACGCGGCGAGGTCGTGGATCATGTCACGCACGGTCTCGATGCGCGCGAGCCACCCGTGCGTGATCTTGCGCGGATCGTCGGGAGGGAGCGCGTCGTTCGCGAGACTGATGAGGGCGAAGATCTCATCAGCGCCGGTGACTTTGACGGTCTCGCCGCCAGGCCCCTCGATGACGATGTAGTCGATGCGATCGACGACATCGAGCGAGATGGGACCCGAGCGACGGACCTTCCATTCTCCGGGCTCGAGCGCGGGACGGATCGCGTCGGACATAATGGCAAAACCTATCTCTGACGTCATGGCGGTGCACGGAAGAGCGTTACCGCGGGGCGTCGTCGCCTGTCCCACTGCCAGAATATACGGACCAGACAAGCAAAACGCTGGCCGCGTCGCTACGTTCAGTTTATATTGAACGTTCCAAACACTTGTCTGCCGTGACAGACCCCAACGACTTCATCGAACGCATGGGGCTGACCGCCGAAAGCGACGGCCTCTCCCGCATCGCCGGTCGCCTCTTCGGCGCCCTCCTCCTCGCCGACGAGCCCCGCTCACTCGACGCCCTCGCCGAACAGCTCGACGTCAGTAAGGCCAGCGTCAGCACCGAGGCGCGCCGGCTCGTCGAGCGCGGGGTCGCGGAGCGGATCGGCAAGACGGGAGACCGCCGCGACTACTACGCCCTCACCCCCGATTTCTTCGCGCAAATCGTCCGTTTCCGCCTCAATCGGTGGTCGGGACTCCATCGTCTCATCCGGGACATGGAGGCCGAGAGCGCGGGCGAACCGCGCGTCGTGCGTGACCGATTCGCCTATATCGAGGACGTGCACGACTTCGTGCTCTCGCGCGTCGAGGAGGCACTCGCCGAATGGAGCGAACGCGGGCGCGTATCCAGCGGCATCAAGGATCGCGCTCGAGGCGCGCGCCAGCGGAGTGCGCGAAAGCCGAGCCGGAATGCAACCCGGGAGCGCCTTGGCTAGCCCGCTTCGCGACAGCGCTGTCGCAGCCGCGAGTCCAGCTGAACCGCTTCGCGCCGTCGGCGATACAGCCCCGCCGGCCGCGATCGCCGACCGCGGCGAGCCCCACAAGTACCTCATCGCCTTCGCGGTGGTGCTCGCTGCTCTCATGCAGGTGATCGACAGCTCGATCGTGAACGTGGCCTTGCCCGACATGATGGGCAACCTCGGCGCGAGCCTCGACGAGATTGCCTGGGTCTCGACTGGCTACATCCTCGCCAGCGTCATTGTCATTCCGCTGACCGGATGGCTCGGCTCGATGTTCGGCCGGAAGCGGTACTTCGTCGGCTCCATCATCCTCTTCACGCTCTCGAGCTTCTTCTGCGGGGCGTCGCACTCGTTAGGCACGCTCATCTTCTGGCGGATTATCCAGGGGATCGGCGGCGGCGCTTTGATGACCGTGTCGCAGGCGGTGCTCTTCGAGGCATTCCCGCGTGAGGAGGCGGGAATGGCCATGGCGCTCTTCGGTCTGGGTGTGATGGTCGGGCCGACGATCGGCCCCACGCTTGGTGGCTGGATCACGGACAATTACGGCTGGCCCTGGATCTTCTACATCAACCTGCCCGTTGGTATCCTCGCGGCGGTGATGATCGGGACGTACGTCCACGATTCGATTCACCAGCAGAAACCGCCGTCGATCGATTACATCGGCATCGCCTTGCTCGCCATCAGCGTCGGCGCGCTGCAGTACGTCCTCGAGCATGGCCAGCGAGACGACTGGTTCGATTCCTCGTTCATTCTCGGGCTGACGGTCACGGGCGTGGTGGGAGGCGTCGCCCTCGTCTGGCGCGAGCTGACGACGGAACACCCCGTGATCGACTTCCGCGTGCTTCGTCACCGCCAGATGTCCGTCGGCACCCTCCTCGGCGTGATGATGGGGGTCGGGCTGTACGCGATGTCGTTCACGCTTCCCGTCTTTCTGCAGAGCAATCTCCGCATGACGGCCGAACAGACGGGAATCGTGATGCTGCCGGGCGCGATCGCGACGGCGCTGTCCATGTTCGTCGTCGGCCGATTGTCACGCCGCTTCGATCCACGACTGCTCATCACCGCGGGCGCATTGATCTTCGCGACTGCCGCCTGGCAGCTGTCACGCATGACGGGCGAAAGCGGAGGAAGCGACTTCTTCTGGCCGCTGATTCTGCGCGGGGTTGGCCTCGGCCTCATGTTCGTGCCGTTGACGACGATCACACTTGCCGAGCTCTCACCACGGGAGCTGCCGCAGGGCACGGGCCTGTACAATTTCTTCCGCCAGCTCGGCGGCTCGTTCGGTATCGCAGCGATCGCGACGCTGCTCGCGCGCTACACGGCGCAGATCCGCGCCACGCTCACCGAGCACGTGACGGCAACGGATGTCCTGAGCCGTTCGCGCATCGACGCGCTCACGCGGGGCATGATGGCCCGTGGCGCTGATATGTGGGCCGCACGCCGGGAAGCGTTGACCATTCTCGACCGTCAGCTGACTGCACAGGCGAGCGTGATCGCGTACTCACGCATCTACATGCTGAGCGCGCTCCTGATCCTGGCGCTGATCCCGTTGCTCGTCCTCGTCCGGCAAACACGAGGCGCGGGCGGTGGCGATCACGCGATCATGGAATGATGCGCGTCATGCCGAGCATCCCAGGACATTGAGTGGAATGATCACAGATTGCACAGATGACACGGATTACACGGAAAACTACAAAAGGCGGTCTACCCACACGAGAAAAGAGTCGTTGCCGTTTTTTCATCTGTGGAATCTGTGCCTTCTGTGAAATCTGTGACCCGTCGCTCCAATGGTCTTGGAATGCCTCGTTCGTGTTTACTCCCAATGAATGACAGAGCGCTGAGCCCCTGCCAAGAGGAGCGGGAGCGCGCGCGAACAGCGCGCGCGACTCCATATGAAACAAAGGACCCAGGCGCGTTAGCGCCTGGGTCCCTCGCGTCGCGTTCTAATGAATTGCGGCGCAAGCGCGCCGCAATTCGTTAGAACGTGATGCCGAGCGTCAGCGGCATGTACGTGAGAGCGCTGCCCTCGGTGTTCATGTGGTGATAGCGCGCTTCGGCGAAGAAGCGGGAGAACGAGACGCCGACACCCGCGTTGTAGCCGACCTTCTTGTCGCTCGCGCTGCCGGGGATGCCGTCCACCGTCACGACCGCGCCGTAGTAGCCGAGGCCAGCGATCGCGTAGGGCTTGACGGGCATCGGGAGGGGCAGGCTGTAGGTCGCGTTCACCGTGCCGCTCCAGACGTTGGTCGAGGCCGTGAAGCCTGCGCCCGCGTTGCCATCCTTGCCCGGGAAGTGGTTGATCGCCGCGTCGATGCGAATGCCGATCGGGATCATCGGCGCGCTGAAGCCGAGCGCCACGCCGCCGTTGTAACCCATGTCCTGCGCCTGACCGGCGTCACCGGTTGGGTGGCTGATGCCGCCCATGATGCTCAAGTGCGGGAATTGCGCTTTCGCCGGCATCGCGCCAAAAGTCAGCGCGGCCAGAGCGATCATTCCGAGTCGTCCGTATTTCATGTTGATTTCTCTGTTGTGGAAAGGGGAACGGTAGAGGCAAACACACGCAGTTTCTTGCAAACTGACGAGCTGAAGTGCAACCAGTAACGCTGCCCCATGTTCATCTCTGACTTCGCGATCAAGCGGCCGATCATCACCGTGGTGACGATGATCGCGCTGGTTGTCTTTGGCCTGGCGTCTCTTGCGCGGCTCGACACCGACGAATTCCCCGCGATCGACGCCCCAATTGTGTTCATCGGTATCGCCTACCCGGGCGCTTCGCCCGATGTCGTCGAGCGCGAGGTCGTGACGCGGCTCGAGGACAAGATCTCCGGGATCAGCGGCGTCGATAAGATCAACTCCACGTCGCGCGACGGCTTCGCCCAGATCATCGTGCAGTTCGTCTTCAGCAGACCGGTCGAGCAGGCCACCCAGGATATCCGGGACGCCATCTCGGCGGTGCGGTCGCAGCTGCCGGCGGAGATTCTCGAGCCGATCATTCAGCGCTTCGATCCGAATCAGCTGCCCATCGTCTCGCTGGCGCTGACCTCGACGGTGCTGTCGCCCCCGCAATTGACGCAGCTCGCCGACCAGGGGATCGCGGGCGATCTGCGCGCGATCGCGGGCGTGGCGCAGGTGAACGTGGTTGGCGGTGACAGCGCGCAACTCAACATCAACGTTCGACCGCGGGATCTGACGGCATTCGGCGTCGGCATCGACCAGGTCGTGAATGCAGTCCGTGCGCAGAACCTGGCGGCGCCGGTCGGACAGGTGAACAGCGCGATGGAGCAGCGCTCGATCCGGCTCGAGGGACGTTTCGAACATCCTGAAGAGTTCAATCAGCTCGTCATTGCCCAGCGCGGTGGATCGCTGATCACGCTGGGACAGGTGGCGTCTGTCGAGGCCGGGGCGGCGGAGCCCAACTCGGCGGCGCTCTTCAACGGAACGCAGGCGATCGGGTTGGACATCGTGAAGTCGCGCGAGTACAGCACGACGGCGGTGGCCGATCTCGTCAAGGCACGCATCGACCAATTGCAGCAGGGGCTACCGAGTGGGACACGGCTCGAGGTCGTCCGCGACGCCGGCGTGCGCGTCCGCAATTCCGTGCGCAACGTCGTCGAGGCACTAGTCGAAGGCGCGGTGCTCACCGTGCTCGTGGTCTTCCTCTTCCTCAACTCGTGGCGCTCGACGGTCATCACTGGTCTCGCGCTGCCAGTGTCGGTATTGACGTCGTTCGTGCCGCTCGCGGTCTTCGGCTTCACGCTCAACACGATGTCGCTGCTCGGCCTTTCGCTCGCGATCGGCATTCTGATCGACGACGCGATCGTCGTGCGAGAAAACATCGTCAGGCATGTCGAGCTTGGACGCGATCACATGACGGCCGCACACGAAGGCACCGACGAGATCGGCCTCGCCGTTGCCGCGACAACCTTCTCGATCGTGTCTGTGTTCGCGCCAGTCGGCTTCATGCCGGGCGTTGCCGGCCAGTGGTTCAAACCGTTCGCGCTCACCATCGCGTGCGCGGTGCTCGTCTCGCTGTTCGTGTCGTTCTCGCTCGACCCGATGCTCTCGGCGTACTGGCCGGATCCACAGCTCGAGGCGCACGAGCGGCGCAATCCGATCGCGCGCGCGCTCGATCGGTTCAACGTCTGGTTCGACCACCAGGCTGACCGCTACAAGGGCCTCATCGCGTGGGCGCTGGATCATCGCTGGACGATGGTGGCACTTGCCGCGCTCTCGTTCTTCGGCGCCATCGCGCTGCAGGTCGTCATCGGCCACTTCGCCTTCGTTCCAGTCAGCGACCAGAGTGAGCTGAACATCGCGATCGAGACGCCACCGGGCTCGAGTCTCGATTACACGACGCTCAAGGCCGAGGAGGTGGCGCGAATGATCCGGACGCGTCCGGAGGTGTTGTATACCTACACGACGGTCGGCAGCAGCAGCGGTTCGGGCGAGGTCGACAATGCGAGTATCTACGTCAAGCTCAAGCCGAAGAACCAGCGCGCGCTGAGCCAGGAGGCGATCGGCGAGCAGCTGCGGACCCGCATGCACTTGTTAGGCGGCGCGACCGCGTACATCTACGCCGCGGGGTTCGGTGGCGCGCAGAAGCCCCTCCTGCTCCAGTTGCAAGGGCCGGATCCGACGGTGCTCGGTCAGCTCGCGGACCGGATCGCGACGCTCGTCCGCGAGACACCGGGCGCGGTCGACGTCGGGCTCTCGACGCGCGGCCAGAAGCCGGAGCTGAACGTGCGTGTCAATCGCGGACTCGCCGGCACGTTAGGCGTCAACCTCGGCCAGCTCGCGCAGTCGCTTCGCTTCGCCTTCGCCGGCGTGGACGCGGGAACGTGGGTCGATCCCACGGGGATCTCGCGCTACGTGCACGTGCGTCTCGTGCCTCAGGCGCGCGAGAACGCGAGCGACCTCGGTCAGCTGCCGGTGGTGGTGACGCCGAGTCTGCAAACCGGCACGACGATCACGAGTGCCGGAGTCTCCACGACGCCGCCGGTGGTCCCACTGAATCAGGTCGCGACGATCACGCCGAGCTTCGGCCCCGCCCAGATCGACCACTATCAGCGGCAGCGCGTGATCACCATCGGCGCGAACGTCGAGGGGGCGTCGTTCGGGAACGTTTCACAGGAAGTGATGCGCAAGGTCGGCCGATTGCAGATGCCGACGGGCTACCGCGTATCGGCCGGCGGCCAGGCGGAGAGTCAGAGTCAGGTCTTCGGCAGCATCTTCACCGCGCTCGGCATCGCGGTGATGCTCATGTACCTGATTCTCGTCGTCCAGTTCGGATCGTTCCTCGATCCGCTGGCAATTCTGATCTCGCTTCCGCTCTCGCTCATCGGCGTGGTGCTGGCGCTCCTCATCACGCGCGACAGCCTGAATCTGATGAGTCTCATCGGCGTGATTCTGCTCATGGGGATCGTCGCGAAGAACGCGATCCTGCTGATCGACTTCGCGAAGTGGGCGCACAAGGACCGCGGCGTCGATCGGCGCTCGGCGCTCATCGAGGCTGGCCGGATCCGGCTGCGACCGATCATGATGACGACGCTGGCACTGATCGCGGGTATGATCCCGGTCGCGCTCGGGCTCGGGGAAGGGGCGGACTTCCGCGCGCCGTTAGGCAGAGCGGTGATCGGTGGCGTCATCACTTCCACCATCCTCACGCTCGTCGTCATCCCGACCGTGTACGAGATCCTCGATGAGTGGCGGGAAGGGCTATTCGCGCGATTCCGCGGATCCGCGGTTGCACATCATCCGGTGCCAGTGGAGAGTCCTGGAGACTGATGCGGGACGCGGGATGCGCCCTCCCTGTCATCCCGAGCGTAGCGAGGGATCAGCTTTTGGACTCTTCGCGCGGAGGAAACATCCCTGACGAGAGAGTCGAATGAACGCAGATTCCGCAGATGTCGCAGATTTCGCAGAGAACAACAAAAGAGCGGCAACGCCTTTTTCAAAAAGTCGTTGCCGCTCCTTCTATCAGCGGTGTCAGCGCTGTGTCAGCGTCATCAGCGTTCCCCTCAGGGCCCGCGCCGCAGGGATGTTCCTCTGGCGACAAGTGCAGATCCCTCGGTCGTCTCGCTTGCGCTCGACTCCTCGGGATGACATTCCTGCCCGCGTCCCGCGCTACGTCCGTCGTCGCCTCGAGGATCGCGAGGCACCGTCGAACACACTCGCTTCCTCGAAGAACATTCCCGGCGGCTCGGCGCTCACGCCCAGCGCGTCGACGACGCCCTCGAGACAGCCGCCGATGAGCCGGAGACGGCTCGTCGGCATCGCGTCGAGAGCGTCGATGAGCTGCGCCAGCGCGGACGACATTGCTCGCTGGAGGAGAGTGCGGCCCGACGCCGTGAGCGCGAGCTCGGCGCGGCGCGCGTCGTCGTCAGCGCGGGTGCGCCTAACGAGACCGCGGCCGACCAGCCGCGTCACGACGACCGAGACCGTGCTCTGATGGGTGAACGTGCGATTCGCGAGCTCGTTCACGGAGAGACTCGGCACCTCGGCGAGCCGCTGCAGCACCAGCAGCTGCGCCGCGCTCAACTCGAACTTCTGCTCGGCCAGCCGATGCGATCGGTGGAGCGCCCGCACGATCCGGCGCAGGCCGTTCACGACCGCGGTGACCTCCTTGCGGTGTGTCTCGCTGCGGGTGCCGCGCCCGGTGCTGGCGCTGGTCGATGCCGCGCCATTGCCGGAGGGGGATGAAGCGGATGTTGATAGGGCGGGGGATGCGTTGCGCGATTTGGCTCGCGCGCGACGATTGGCCACAGTCCCCTCCACGTTAGCGGTGCGTAGTTAGGCGATCACCAAGGGATTACGAGAGACGCGTCGATCTCGTTGAGGGTGCGGCATCCGGCGAGCGCCATCGCGAGATCGATCTCGCCTCGCAGATGCTCGAGGACAGCCACCACCCCGTCCTCGCCATCGAGCGTCAGGCCCCAGAGCACGGGTCGTCCCACGAGCACGGCGCGGGCGCCGAGGCCGAGCGCCTTGAGCACATCGGTGCCTCGTCGTACCCCTCCGTCCAGCAGCACCTCGACGCGCCCTTCCACCGCGTCCACGATGTGGGGAAGAACCGTGATCGGCGCGGGGACGCCGTCGAGCTGGCGCCCGCCATGATTCGATGCGATCACGGCCGCGGCACCGTGATCGACGGCGAGGGCCGCGTCCTCGGGCGCGAGCACCCCCTTGATGACGACGGGCAGCGGCGACACCGACCTTAGCCAGTCGACGTCGTCCCACGTGAGGTTCGCGTCCCACATGTCGGCGATGTACCGCGCCAGCGACGATTCGTTCTCCGCGCCGGACTTGTGCCGCTCGGCGTGCGCCGCCGGAAAGTTCTCGAGACCGAGATGCGCAGGCATCCGCAGCCGGTTACGACGGTCGCGCTCACGCTGTCCCGCCAACGGGGTGTCGACCGTTAGGCAGAGGGCGCCGTACCCCGCGGCCGCGGCCCGATCGACGAGATCGCGTGTGATCGCGCGATCTCGGTAAACATAGAGCTGGAACCAGCGCGGCCCGCTCGACGCCTCGGCGATCGCCTCGAGGCTCCGATTGGAGACGGTGCTCGCGACGAAGACCGTTCCCGCGCTGGCCGCGCCACGCGCCGTTGCAAGCTCGGCGTCGGTGTGGCAGAGGCCATGAAAGCCCATCGGGGGAACGAGCACGGGAAAGGACACCGGCGTTCCGAGCACGGTCGTGCGCTGATCCCGACGCCCGACTCCCCGCAACATCCTGGGGAGGAGCTGGATGCGCGTGAACGCCTGACGATTCTCCCGCAGCGTCCACTCGTCACCGGCGCCGCCGGCGATGTAGTCGAAGAGCATCGGGTCGAGCCGCTGCTGGGCCAGCGACTCGAGGCTGTCGAGGTTGAGGATGTCGAGCATACCGAGCGGAGCCCGCGATCAGGGTTTCCGCTCGCGGGCGCGGGCGCGGCGGCGGGCCGTGGCGCGCTGTCGGCGCGACCACGGCGCGGAGAGGGGCAGGCTCTCCTCGGTCACGTGCGCGGCGTCGAGACGATCCTCGTGTGCCGAGAGCAGATCGCTCCTCGAGACGATGCCGGTGACAACGCGAGGCGCCTCACGAGAAACGACGGGGAGACGCCCGACGCCGGCTCGGACCATGTGGTCCGCTGCCTCGCGCAGGGTGTTGTCCTCGTAGACGACGACGGCGCCGCGCCTGACGAGTGAAGCGACGATGACGTCCTCGGGGTGTGACGCGTCGAGAAGATCGCGGCGCGTCACGACTCCGCACAGCTCGCCCTTGTCGTCGAGGACCGGGAAGCCCTGGTGCGATGCGCCGGGCGCGCTGCTCGTGAGCCATCGCCGCACGTCCCCGAGTCGGTCGGCGCCTTTCAGCGACACGACCTCCCGCGAAGACGCGTCGCGCACCAGCACGTGGCTGAGATGGTCGACGGCGTACTCGGTGCGAATGCGCGCTCCGCGCCGCGCCAGTTTCTCCGTCATGATCGAGCTGCGCATCATGAGCAGCGAGACCAGGTACGCGCCGCTGCAGCCGGCGAGCAACGGCAGCAGCCCCAACGGCTGACGCGTTGTCTCGAACGCGAACACCACCGATGCGAGGAGTGCGTGCGACGCGCCGGCGAAGATCGCGGCCATCCCGACCAGCGCCGCGACGTGCACATCGACGCCGAGCGTCGGACTCATCGCCACGCCTAACGAGCCGAGCACCGCGCCGAGCCCGCCGCCGATGGTGAAGAGAGGGGCGAGTGTTCCACCCGAGGTGCCGCTTCCGAGATAGATAGCCCAGGAGAGGAACTTCAGTACGATGAGCACGAGGAGCGCCTTGCCCACGATCGTGCCCGACAGCACGGCGTCGATGTTCGTGTAGCCGACGCCGAGTGTCCGTGGCTCGACGTAGCCGATGACGCCGACGAAGACGGCGCCGACGAGCGGCCACCACATCCAGTGGATTGGCAACTCTTCGTAGAGATCCTCGATCCAGTAAACGAACCGCGTGACGCCCACCGCCGCGACTCCGACGAGCGCGCCGATGATCGTGTACACGAGCAGCGCCTCGAGATCCGGTTGCAGCAGCGTCGGCACGGTGAAGACCGGCGCCGAGCCGACGAGTGCGGCGCGCACCCCCGTCGCCGCTGCCGACGCGAGCGCAACCGGTATCACAGAGCGGGGACGATACTCGAAGAGCAGCAGCTCGACGGCCAGCAATACCGCGGACACGGGACTTCCGAACGTCGCGGCCATACCCGCGGCCGCGCCGGCGGCGAGGAGGGTCTTTCGCTCGTCCGCGGTGACTCGGACGAACTGGCCAACGATGGAGCCGAGTGCGCCGCCGGTGGCGATGATCGGTCCCTCGGCGCCGAACGGACCGCCGGTGCCGATCGCGATCGCGGCGGAGAGTGGCTTGAGGAACATGATTCGAGGCGCGATGCGGCTGCGCGCGTAGAGCACCCGCTCCATCACCTCGGGAATGCCATGGCCACGGATAGCCGCCGCTCCGTACCGCGCCATGATGCCGACGACGAAGGCGCCGATGAGCGGAACAAGAATCGACCAGGCGCCCAGCCTGTCGATGCTCGGCGCGACGAACGCCGTCGAGACCCGGCCGTAGTACGCGACGTTGGTGATCAGGCCGATGAGTCGCGTGAGGACGTTCGCCAGCAACGCCGCGGCGATGCCGACGAGTACCGCGATTGCCGCGATGACGACGACCCGTTGATCGACGGGAGAGTATTCGGGCGGCGCTTCGACGCTCGCCAGAGCCGGCGCGAGCGAAGGAGAAACCGGTAGACCACTCGCGGCGTTCAGCGGGGTCTGGGGCTCGTCAGCCACTCCCAGCGCGAGCGTGCGGCTCGTCCTCGAACATCATCGGGGGCGCGGCCAGATCGATGCCGCTCGCCAGGATCCATGTCTCGAGCAGCTCCGAGAGCGTGGCCCGCTGCTGCGTCGTCATGCGCGACATCCCATGGATCAAATCACTCTGCACCGTGGGGGGCGCACCGCGCAGCATCGCCTCGCCCGCCGGCGTGAGCGCGATCTGAACGCGCCGCCGATCCGCAGCCGAGGCAATTCGCGTGACCAGGCCTCGATCGACGAGCCGCCTGACGACGACCGAGACCGAGCTCTGGTGCGTCGCGGTGCGCTCGGCGAGCTCGTTCAAGGATTCCGCTGGCTTGTCCATCAGCTGTTGAAGCACGAAAAGCTGGGCGAGGCTGATACCGAGCTTGCCCTCGATGCTGCGCGTATTGAGTCGCAGCGCCCGCACGATGCTGCGAACAGCGTTCATCGCGCGTGCGGTCTCGTCCGAGGAAGTCACGGCGTTTGTATTGGTCACCAATGTATCGAACTTAGCGGTACGGCCGAGCCCGGGGCAAGGCCGCGAAGCGTCTCACGGCGCCACGGAGGCAACCTTCGACGGCGCTCGCTTCAGCTTCGCATCGTACCATGCCAACATGCGGCGTTGCATGTCGAGCACGTCTTCGGCGGTGGCGTTGCCGCCGCCGTGGCCACCGTTCATGTAGTTCACCCACACCACTTCCTTCCCGAGCCGGCGAAGGGCGTAGTACATCTCGCGCGTGTTGTCCGCCGGCACGTTCGAGTCCTGCGCGCCGGTGATGAGCATGAGCGGAGTCTGAATCCGATCGGCAAACATGATCGCCGAATGCTGGACGTACTTCTGCGGCTGCTGCCAGAGCGTGGCGCCGAGGCGATCCTGGCTCTTCTCGGCGGCATGGACGTTCCGCACGCCGAGCCGCGGGCTGTCGGTGTAGAAGCTGATGACGTCGACCTTGCCCGAGATGTTGATCGCCGCCTTGAAGCGATTCGTCTGCGTGATGAGCAGATTCGTCGCGTAGCCTCCGTAGCTCGTGCCGTGCACGCCGAGCCGCGCCGAATCGGCGACGCCCATGTCGATGAGTTTGTTGGCGGCAGCGGTGACGCCCTTGATCCAGGCTTCGCCGGGGTAGCCGATGTCGAAGTCGACCGACGGCTTCACGACGACATAACCGTTCGCCGTGAGAACGTTGGCGACCGCGTCGAAGCTGTCGTCGAAGAAGTCCTCGTAGACGATGAAGACCGTCGGGTAGACTTTGGCACGGTCGTATCCGACCGGATAGTACACGACCGCGTACTTCGAGTGGCCGTCGGCATCGAGATAGCTGACGAGGCCCGTCGGTCCGAAGCGCTTCGCCTTGAGCTGCGGGTTGGCGTCGACGAGCGGACGAAGCGACTCGAGATCGGCATCGGCGACATAGAGCGCGGGTGGCCGATTACCGTCAGCGACGTTCAACGTCGCCACCTGGCCATCCTTCGACAGCCGGAGATTCGAGTACGTCCGTCCGTCGCTGATGAGCGTTTGCTTATTGCCGGTGCCGCGGTCGTAGCGGACGATGCCGCGCTCCCATTTCGTGCGCGACGCCGTCGTGAAGTAGAGCTTCTTGCCGTCGTTGCTCCATGCGGCGAGCGTCGCGCGCGGGAGCGGGCTCGATGCCGAGTCGGAGCTCTCGATGATGAGCTGCTTCGACGCGCCGGGAAGATCGAGCACCCAGTACCCCTGGGAGTTGGCGATGACGAGCGCGTCGTTGGCGGGACTGTAGCGGACGACGCGGAACCGCTCGCGATCCCGCCGCTCACGGGCCTCGCGCGACGTGTCAGCTGCTGCCGCGTCGCGTTTGGTGTCGGCCGCCGGCCCGGCTACCTGACGCGCGGCGGTGTCGGCCACCGATGCAACGTATACGCGGCCATCCTTGGCGTAGGCGTAGTGCGCGCCGTCCTCGGACCAGACGATGTTCGTGCCCTTGAGGGTAGGTAGGAGCAGGCGCGGTTTCGTGCACTGCTCGGCAGCGGCTGCACAGTTCAGTGCTCGCGCCACGAGCTTGTTCTCGCTTCCGAAGATGACGTCGTAGTCGGTCTTCTTCGTGATGTCCTCGCTGTACGCGAGCGTCGCGCCATCGTCGCTGGTTTCCCAGCTCGCGACCATGGTCTCGGGCAGGAGCTCGATGGTCTTGCCGCTTGCGAAGTCATATGCGACGACGTTCCGCACGTTGGCCATGCGACGGAGCGCGTCCCAGGCAAGGAAGGGATTCTCGCTCGATTGAACGAAGACGGGACCAGCCGTCATGACCGCGAAAGAGTCCTGCGCCGCTTTTCGCCAGGCGAGGGTGTGCAGGGAGTACAATAGCCGGGCGCCATTTCGGCTCCATCGCAGCTCGCTGTTCTCGGCGACATACTTTCCGGCGGGCACCGCGATGGTCGTTAGGCGGCCGCTCGCCCGCTCCCAGATCACGGGCTGAAACGCTCCCGACTTGGCATCGAGCATGAGCAGCGCGAGGCGCGATCCGTCCGGCGACCAGCGTGCCGCGCGGACATTGCGCTTGTCCGGAAAAACCGCGCGCGCGGCGCCAGAGTGTGTGTCGATTACCCAGACGCGCGACGCCGCGGGCCGGATGTACGTCGGGTCGCCGTCGCGGCGATAATCGACGCCGAGTCCGTCACGCCGACTCTGTGACGTGGCGGCGAGCCAGCGGCCGTCACTCGTGAGGTCGAGCGCGTTGTAGGAAACGATGTCGAGGCCATCTTCCGCCGTGAAGAGCGAGTCGCTTGCCGCGGCAACCGGCCGCTGCGCCGCCGGCGCGGGCTGCGCCGACACAATTGTCGCGAGACAAAGCGAGGCGCCCGCGACGAGCAGGCGCGAAGGAAGAAACGCATCAACGCGCATCGATCACCGCCGGATGGAATAGGGAGTCCGCGGGTCGAAATGTGAATGCAAATGGCGTGGGTCGGAAGAGTGGCGGCTGTTGTCATCCCGAGGAGTCAGCCGACGAGCGATCTGCTTTGAGACTAGAGCTGACGGGAGGCATCGGCGCGTGAGACAGGCATCGCTCCCCCTACGGCGAGCGCAGAGGCGAGCGGCAAGCTGAGAGCTCACAGCATCAAGAGAACTGCCTGAGCTATCAGTCAGGCGTCAGGCGTCAGCCGCTGACAGCTGAAGTAGTTCTCTTGATTCCGTTAGCCGTCAGCTTGCGTCTCGCCTCTGGCCTCGCCGTCCCGGGTGCGATCCATGAGCGCCAGTTCGAAGCGGACGCCGGCCGAAAGCTGATGGCTCAGGTAGCTCCCTGATGCTGACAAGCGCCGTCACGATATCTACCCGGCGCGAGGAGCGTGAGCGCCTCACCGCTCCAGCGCCTTGAGCGCAAGCGTCGTGGCGCGACCGAAAACCTTCGATACCGTTATGGGCTCGATCGCTTTCTGTCGCACCTTCGCCAGGCGCCCTCGCCGGCGGCGGCTCCGCGAGCGCGGCAGCTCGGGCGCAATGAGCGATGCGGCAAAGACGAGAGCCGCGTCGGCAAGATCACGTCCGGCACGGGATGGCTTGCGACTGACGATTGCCGCGTACGCAGCGCCGAGCAGTGCGGCGTAGAGGAGCTGCGTCGTAATGCCCGCGGCGGTGCGCGATCGAGAGGACATATCCCAGCCGACGAGGTCCGCGGCGCCCGACACGCGCTTGTCCCACGGCACCACCCGCGGCGCGTGTCGTCCTGGCAGGCGGGGCAGCACGACGCGTTCGGCGGCCGTCATCGCCGCGCCGCCAATCAGTCCAGCGAGCGCACCGCGCCCAACGGCGCGAGCGACCGAGGTCGATTTCGATTCTTGCATGCGAAGAGCTCGAGTTGGTTGCGAGACGTACTGTGCAGATGCCGTGCGAGAAAGCATTCTTCGTGGCTTCTCCTTTCGGCTTATCCAGCGACCTCGGCCTACCGTACCTGATGCGTCCAACTGCTCTCGCCCTCGCGGTCCTCCTCTCTCTCGGCTGTGCCTCGGCGCCCGGCTCGCGCGACGTCGCAGCCGCTGCTTTACCGGTTAGCGCACAGCCGCGGGGCAGCCTCGTTATCGTCGGCGGCGGCCCGCGCGGCGACGCGATCACGGAGCGATTCATCGCCCTCGCCGGCGGAGCCGGGAAGGCGCGGATCCTCGTGCTCCCGATGGCGTCCTCGCTTCCCGAAACAGGCGCCGAAAGTGTGGCGGAGTGGCGGAAACACGGAGCAGCAGCGTGGAGTGAGAATCTGACGCGGGAGGAGGCCATGCGGCCCGAGACGGTGCGCGGCCTGGACAGCGCGACGGGCATCTGGTTTCCCGGCGGCGATCAGGTTCGGATCATGGCAGTGCTGGAGGGCACGCCGACCGCGGCCGCGATCCGGGCTCGTTATGCAGCGGGGGCCGTCGTCGGAGGCACCTCCGCGGGGGCGGCGGTGATGTCGACGCCGATGCTGACCGGTGATGAGCGTGCACCCGGCGGCGCGCGCCGCGACACGACGCAGAGCTTCATTACGATTGCGCGCGAGGATGTCGTGGTCACGAACGGGCTCGGACTCGTGAGCGGCGCAGTCATCGATCAGCATTTTCTACGACGCAAGCGGCACAATCGTCTGATCAGCGTCGTGCTCGAGCACCCGAATCTGCTGGCGATCGGCATCGACGAGTCGACGGCGCTCATCGTCGAGCCGGGCAAGCCC
Source organism: Gemmatimonadaceae bacterium (assembly GCA_035273165.1). Taxonomy (GTDB): domain Bacteria; phylum Gemmatimonadota; class Gemmatimonadetes; order Gemmatimonadales; family Gemmatimonadaceae; genus AG2. Next base: position 7,066 of record DATEPP010000504.1, on the reverse strand, counting down.
TGGACGATTCTGGGTGAGAGCGCGGCGGTGGTGTACGACGCGCGGCATGCGACGGTGACAGCGCCCGGCGCGCCGATCCTCGGTGCAAGCGACGTCCGCATGCACGTGCTGCCTTCGGGTAGCACCTTCGACCCCGGAACGGGCACGGCGCACCTGCCCTGATGGGCGCGGCTCGCGCCTAACGATCGAGGGTGATCTCGCGTTTGGCCACGAGTGGCAGGCCGTGGGGAGAACTAACGGTGAGTACGATCTGGTACCGGCCTGGTTCGAGCTGCGACAGATTCAGCGTCACCGCTCGCGACACGATGCCCTTCTCTCGATTTGACAACTCCGTCCACTGCATCTTCGTCGGTGACAATGTCGTCGCGAGATGCAATCGCTCGGCGGCGCGGCGCATGAAGCCAGCCTTGATTGGCTCGATCGAGATCGCAACCGCCAAGGGTTCGGGCGTCAGGCCCACACCGTACGTCTCCCAGAACAAGCCAACGAGGTCATTGCGATTCACATGATCCGAGCTGATGGATCGCGTGAGGGCGTCCTCCAGCCGGCGAGGCAAGGAGTCCGAAGACCGCGGGCCGAAGATCACGAGGTCGGAAATACCGGCACCGTCACTCCTTCCGTCCGGGCGGAGCCCGATACGCGCGCGGGCGGCGCTCCTCGTGCCCACATTCAGCAGTTCGAGGCTCACCACTACTGGCGCCCACGGCGCCATTGCGGTGAGCACCCCACGCGCCTCCGCGTTAGGCGTAGTGTTACCGTGCACCGCGCCGAGCACCATTGAATCACGTACCGGCACCACGAAGAGCCCGGCCTCGAGCGGTTGACGCGTGAACAGAGTGTCGTCACTCACGTCGTACGCGGCGACGATGAGGGCGGAGTCGCCTCGTCGAAAGAGCGAGATCTGTTGGCGGGTGAGCGTCAGAAAACGTCGCGCGTAGGAGGGCGCGTAGATCGTGCGCGCGGAACGCAGCTTCAGCTCCCAGTCGTCGGCCGCGAGCGTGGACGGGGACATGAAGACGGCATAGTCGGGAACGAAGTTGAATCCCGATCCTCCCTCGCGATACCCGGCGATCGGCGCCTCGGCCATGGAGCCGGCCGGCGGATCGTCACGGACGAACCAGGTGTCGTAGCCGTAGCGCAGCGCGGTCTCGCGAAAGGCAGGCTCGTTCGGTGAGCCCATCGGCGTGCGAGAGTCGCGCGCCATGTCGGTGCGGGTGACGCGCGCGAGGAACTCGTTCCGGAAGTCGTTGTCGCGAAGGTAGAGCGGAGTCGTTAGGCGCCAGAACTCCGTCTCGATCTCGCGTCGGGCCGCGCAGTCGGCGTGGTGGTAGCGGTCGGCGATCGCGTCGTCGATGAGGAGAGATATGTCCGCCCATTTGCAGCGGACGGAGTCCGGCATCGCAGCGAGCGCCGCGGTGAAGGCGGAATCGGCGGCGGTGACGGCGCCGGAGTCGTGGAGCGCCACCGCCGCATAGGCACGGCAGCGATACTCGGATCCGGCGTCGGTGCACCGCTCGGCCGCGTGCACGGCGTCGCCGAACCGCTTCGCCTCGATGAGATACCGAACCCGCTGCGCCGCGATCCATTCGTCGCCCGGGATGCGGGCGCTGAGCGTGTCGAGACGGGCGAGGAGCTGTGCCCGCGCCTCGATGGTGCGCGGCGCCTCCGGCGGTGCCTTACGATCGTTGCTGTCGTCGTTCCACACGCACCAGCGACCGACGCGCACATCGCAGTGATGGCTGCCGATGCCGTACTCGCGGGGCAGGTTGAAGCGCCGGGTTGTCTCGAAGCTCTCCTGCGCGCGCCGGGCCGCGCGGAGCGCGCGCACGGAGTCCACTCGCGACGAGGACGCGAGCGACGCATCGGTGCGAGAGGCCGCGACGACCTGAGTCGGCGCAGCCTGTACGAGTGCCGCGAAGCTGACGGCGAGCAGGCAATTGAGCATGCGAGCGAGTATGCGCCTACGGAGCGCGACTGGAGCTACACTAACGCGAGCGGCACGGCGTGTGCCAGATTCCAGATCGCGACCTTGGTGTATGGCGTTACGAAGGGCGAACCCGACCACGAAAGGGAAGCGTCACATGGGCACTTCAGGATGGAACGACCCCGCAGAAGAAGAGCGCAATCCACATCGGGCCGAAGAGCGCCGGCACACACGCGACGAGCTCGAGGCGCGGCTCCGCGAGCGGCGCATCGCACTCACCGGCGACGAGTCGGATGAGGACGTGCTGCTCATCCTGAACGCGGTCGAGACGTTCGAGGGCCGTCTCGCGCAGTTAGGCGAGGACAGCTTCGTGAATACGCCCGAGTCGTCGCAGCCGGACGATGCCCAGCTGGTCATTCCGTCGCGTCGCGATGACGAAGGCGCGTCCGCGTACGCCGCCAGGATCGTCGCCGCGGCAGAGCGGCTGTAGCGCGGCAGGCGGGACGCGGGGAGTGGGACGTGGGACGCGGGGCAAACCACTTCAAACTTGCCACTCGCCACTTTTGAACTGACAGCTATCGCAGTCGACCGCGATGGCTGTCAGCGTAGAAGCTCGAAGAGGCGACTGAGAAGGGGCGACTGAGAAGGGGCGACTGAGAAGGGGCGACTGAGAAGAGGCGACTGAGAAGAGGCGACTGAGAAGAGGCGTGCTCTCCCGCGTCCCGCATCCCGCATCACGGCCGTGCCTGCGCGAGAAAGGCCGGATCGATCGCCGAGACGCCGACGTCGTCGAGGATGATCGTGCCGGCGGGTGAACGGTCGAAGACGAGCCGGATCGCTTTCAGCTTGTCGGGCGCGAATTGCGGCGACGCGGTGACGAAATCGGCCAGCGGCAGCACATATGTCTGCAGCACGAGCTCGTACGTGTTCGCGAACTGGGTTTTCTCCCGGTCGGCGCGACGGAGCACGTGCGTCTCGAGCGGCCGTCGCGGCATGCCGTAGCGCGTCAATGGCAAGCGCGCGGTGACATTGTTGGCGTCGACGACCTCCACCGTCAGATCGATCGTGGTCGTGTCTTTCTCGTCCTTCTTCGCATCGGGCTTCTTCGGCGCGCGGGATTTCGCCTTCGACGAATCCTTCTTGGTCGAGTCGCGCGCCGGCTGGCGCGGGCCGGGCTTGGCGTCCGTCGGCGCGATCGAGAGATACACCGACGATTGCCGGTCGACGTGGAGTGCGCGCGAGAGGGAATCCGTCAGCGCGATCGTGTACGTCGCCGGCTGTCCAAGCTTGATCGTATCGTCGCCGGCGATGTGGCGATTCCAGCCTAACCAGACCGCGTTGTCGTTCATCGGCGTGTTCTGCCAACGGAGATTCAGCGCGTCCTCCTTCCACGTCGACAAGCTGTCTCCGGCGAGGCTCACGCCAGCGACGCTGCCGGTCGTGACGTCGACATCCTCCTCGTAATTGGCGAGTGCCTTGTAGCCGCTCTCCTGGAAGCGGGTGATGTACATCGTCTTGGGTAGCCACGCCCCGGCGACGCGGTGATCGCGGAAGAGCGGGAGATACTCGCGCTTGTCGTGCAGCGTCGCTTCGAGGAAGGCACCGATCACGACCTTGCCGAACTGTCGCTGCTCCTCGGTCGAGATGAGCCCGCGGAGATCGAGGAACCGAGCGCTGCGCGGTCCCGCGTCGGTGCTTCCCCAGACGGTGTTCCACTGACCGTGGTTGGCGCGGTAGACGTACCACGCGGATTTGAACCACGGCTTGCCGTCCGTGAACTTGACGCGCTGCCACTGTCGCAGTCCGGTGAACGATGACACGTCGCCGTCGTGCGAGCCGTGGATGACGAGATAGTTCACGTTCTCCACTGGCGTGAACTGGCCCGCGGGCTTGTACTGGGCGTCGACAGGCGCGATCGCGACGACGGACTTGATGTCGAAGTTGAAGTCGAATTTTACCTTCGCGTCGTCGGGATAGCGGGAGAGCCGATTGAATGCCGCCGCGTGGCCAACGGCCTCGCCGCCGCGCGAGTGGCCCATGATCGCAATGTTGTGCATGTCCACCTTGCCACGGAGCGGGCTCGACGCGCTGTCGTTGAAGCCACGCCACGCCTGCAGGTGCTTGAGCAGCATCCAGGCGCGTCCGTCGTTCTCGTTCCGCATCGCGCCGTTGAGGAAATTCTCATCGACCGACGCGAGGATGAAACCGCGCGACGCGAGGTGTTCTCCAAGATACTGGTATCCAGGATCGGAGAAGTCCTTCATGTTGTGATTCCCGTGCACGACGAGCACGAGCGGGAAGGGGCCGGCGCCGTCCGGGTACCAGACGCGCCCGTTGATCGGGAATTGTTTCGCGTCGAACCCCCAGTAGTCCTTCCGGTCCTTCGCCTGCTCTGGCTGCATCGAGACGAACGCGGACGCGTCCACCGATTTGGTCTTGATCGCGACCGAGTCGCGGTAGTAGCGCCGCTGCTTGTCCGTGCCGCTGCCGTAATAGAGCGTCTTCACGCCGAAGGGCCCGCGGTCGGCGGGATTCGAGGCGTCGAGCAGCTGATGCGCGAGGACGATCCGCGAATCGTCCGGGGTGAGCTTGAGCGGCTGCGCGCAGGCAGCGAGGCTCAGTGCCAACAAAGATGAATGAATCCTCATCAGTTCACCATCGGTTTTGTCCTCTGCGGTGAAAAAGAAATGCTCAATGAATGACCATATCAACGAAGTCGAACGCCGATGCGATGCGCGATCCGGGAGCCGACCTCGCCCTCGCCCGCGTAATCGATCGAGACGCGATCGAGCGTCAGTCCGGCGCCGAAGGTGAAATGCCCGATGTCGGTGCGCGTCGGCGGTACGCGCTCGCCGAATCGCACGGCGATGGTGTACCCGTCGAGCCACGTGTAGCCAAGCTCGGCGCCCAGGCCCGCGACCATGCGCCCGTGCTTGAAGAGCTGCAGCGTATCGTTGCGCTCGACTGCAATCTGGGCGGCCAGTCCGAGGTCCAACGGGCCCACTGGGCCGCCACTCGCGAGACCGAGCGCGGCGCGGAGCGGTGTGTTGAGCTGCACCGTGTCCGCGGCGCTCGTGCCGATGTTCTGCACCGCGAGCGCCACAGTGAGCGGAGCGAAGTCACCGAAAAGCGACAGATCGCGTGAGACGCCCGCGTCCAACATCACGCGCTCGGTGCGCTCGTCTCCTGCCTGCACCGCCGCATACTTTGCCGCCGCACCGAAACGGAACTTCTTGAACGTCTGCGCGCCGCCGAGGACGGCCGTCGTGCGGGTTACGTTGCGCGGCGCCGGCGAAAACACGTAACCCACGCCTGGCACGTAGCCGACGAGATTGCACTGCGGCTCGTTTCGCCCCGCGACGATCTGCGCGCCAATGCCCACGCCGCCCGCCGCAATCCGCGACACCGTCGACATGGCGCCGCCGACGAGTCGATCCGAGTAGCGCTCGACGGACGCGCTCGTGCCGCGCGCGACCGCGAGCTGCGCCGGACCATAGAAGATCACGTCGTCGTCACGGCCTGCGGTGTTCGCGTCTCCCATCGCGATACCGCGAGTGCTCGCGCCAATCGGCAAGCGCAGCGGGAGGCATTGCGCGAAGGCGCGCCCAGTGGTGAGCGCGATGAGTGCTGGAACCAGCAGGCGTACGCGGATCACGATCGTCAGGGAAGTTGTTTCAGGAAATCGCCGAGGTAGCTCTTCCAGACCGCGGGCAAGGAGTGCGTGCCGTGCCCGCGCGTCCGCTCGCTCGTTGGAATCAACACGTACCGCCCGCGCCGCACGCGCGGCATCAACTGCTCCATCAGCCCGAGCTCCGGTGGATTCACGACGTCATCCGCGGAGTTGATCGCCAGCACGGCCGCATGCACCGACTCGAGTCTGGGCGACGGATCATAGTCGCGCGACGCGTCGAATGCGTAGAGCATGTCGTTCGCGTCCGTCGTGCCGAGGCGATCGTCGATGAATTTCGTGATGAACGCGTCCGCGGCGTCGCGCGTTGGCGCCGTCTTCTGCTGCTGCATCGGACTCGAAGTCATCAGGAAGAGCACCGCCAGCGCCGTACGTAGGCCCTGCTTTGGCGGTGCCGTATAGTCGCCGCCACGCCACTCCGGATCGGAGCGAATCGCGTCGATGACCATCTTCCGCATCATCCGGTTGCGGCCGGCGATCTGCGTCGGCGCGCAGGCAAGCGGAACGAGGCCGTCGGCGAAGTCGGGAAATCGCTCTCCCCAGACCCACGCGTGCATGCAGCCCATCGACGTGCCCATGATCAGCCTCAGGTGATTCACACCCAGGCCTTCGGTGAGGAGCCGATGCTGCGCCTCGACCATGTCGTCGTACGTGTAGCGCGGAAAGCGCGCGTGCATCCCATCACTCGGCTTGCTCGATCCGCCGTGGCCGATGCCGTCCGGGAGCACGACAAAGTATTTCGCCGTGTCCAGCAGTTGGCCTGGACCGAAAAGCTCTCCGGCAAAGTTGCGTGACAGAAACCCCGTTCCCGATCCAGTGGTGCCGTGCAGCACGATCACCGCATTGCGGACGATCCCGGCCGCGTCCTTCTGCGGCCTCCCGAGGGCGATGTAGTGAATACGCAACTCTGGTAGCGACTCGCCATCAGAGAATCTGAAATTGTGGATGAGGTAGTCGGCACCCGACCGCGGCGTTTGCGCTGCGGGGCCACGGGCCGCGACCAACAGCATCACGGTGCAGAGTAGGCTGGTAGTCAGTGCTCGCATCAGCGGTTTTCCAGCAATTGATCTCCAGCTCGCCACAGCGCGACCTCGGGTGACGGAAGCGACGCAGAGGTTACATCGCAGCACGGACATTTGACACCCCTCGCCGCGACCTCGTTGGCAGCGGTTTGCATCCATCCTTGGCGCGGCATACAATCCGGCCCCACCCGCCACACCAGACCACACCATGTCTCGATTCCTGATCATCCCTCTTGCTTTTGCCGTCTCGCTCAGCGCTTCCGGTCAAGCGCCGACACCCGTCGATTCGCAGCTCTTTCGCGGCATGGAGTGGCGCACGATCGGTCCAAACCGCGGCGGTCGTTCGATCACTGCGGCGGGAAGCGCCAGCCGGCCGCTCGAGTACTACTTCGGCGCCACCGGCGGTGGCCTCTGGAAAACCACAGACGGCGG
>DATEPP010000503.1:0-18435 GCA_035273165.1 Gemmatimonadaceae bacterium | reverse complement strand
GAGCATTTCCTGAGCGGCGCGCCGCGTGAACGTGAGGAGAAGGATCCGCTCCGGCTTCACACCGCGTTGCAACAGGTGGGCAACGCGATAGATCAGCGTGCGTGTCTTGCCGGTGCCAGCCCCCGCCACAATGAGCAGCGGCCCGTCACCGTAGAGCGCGGCCGCGGCCTGTTCCGGGTTGAGCTGGGCGGTGAGCTCGTCGAGTGAATGCTCCTCATCTACTGCCGGCGCCTGGTGCTCGCGTGGCCGATAGATCCGCGGCCCTCCTCCATCCGCCATGCTAACGGCTGGCGCGCGCGGAGGCGGTCGTGGAGGCGTGGACTGCCGACGCGAGCTCGGCGCCGGTGATAGATCGGGGCGCAAGATCGAAGAGCTGAGCCGCGACAGTTGCGACGCGCTGGCCAACCTGGTCTAACGACGGCCGCTCGTCAGGCAGCTCGGCATGCAACGAGGTCATGCGGACCGACTGAATGCCGCAGGGAACGATGAGATCAAAGAAGCGGAGATCGGTCGCGACGTTCAGGGCGAAGCCGTGCCAGGTGACCCAGTCGCGCGCGTGGACGCCGATCGACGCGATCTTGCGATTGTCGATCCAGACGCCCGTGTATGGCGGATTCCGCTCGCAGCGCAACCCGTATGTCGCCAACGCGTCGATGAGTACCTGCTCAACCTGGCGCAGGTACCAGTGCAGATCCCGACGATGTTGCTTGAGATCGACGATCGGGTAGCCGACGAGCTGGCCAGGGCCATGAAAGGTCACGTCGCCACCCCGCTCGACCTCGAAGACCTCCACTCCCTGCTGCCGCAGATAGTCGGGCGACGCGAGCAGGTGGGCGCTCTTCGCTGAACGCCCGAGCGTCACGACCGGCGGGTGCTCGACGAGCAGCAGGACGTCGTCCTCGACGTCGCCGGCGATGCGGGCGCGCGCGACCTCGCGCTGGAACGCGAGAGCTTCCGCATACGGTTGCGAGCCGAGGTCGGCGACGAGGAGCTGGCGCACTAGGCGTGAATCATCATCCCCATCGAGTCGAGTGCCGCCTCGGCGATCGCCTCGGAGAGGGTGGGATGCGCATGAATCGCGAGATCGACTTCCTCGACGGTGAACTCGTTCTCACGCGCGACGGCCAACTCGTGAATGATCTCCGTCGCATGCGCGCCGATGATGTGCGCGCCGAGGATCTCACCGTACTTCGCGTCGCGAATGATCTTGACGAAGCCTTCCGTCTCACCCGAGGTGCGCGCGCGACCGTTCGCGGAGAAGGGGAAGCGGCCAATCTTGTAATCGAGCTTCTTCTCCTTGCACTGCTGTTCGGTCAGCCCGATCGACGCGACCTCGGGGTGGCAGTACGTCGCGCTCGGGATGTTTCCGTAATTCACGCCGTGGGTGTGCTTGCCGGCCAGGATTTCGGCGATAGTGACGCCTTCGCGCGAGCCCTTGTGGGCGAGCATCGGCGGTCCGGCGACGTCACCGATCGCGTAGATCCCCGGGGCACTCGTCGCCATCTTTGCGTCGATCTTGATGAAGCCACGCTCAGTGAGCTGCACCCCCTGCTCCTTGAGGCCGATGTCCTCGACGTTCGGGGCCCGGCCGGCCGCGATGAGCACTTTCTCAACTTCGAGATTCTTCTTCTCACCGCCGACCTCGAGGGTCATCGTCACCGAGCTCTTGCCGACCTTCACGTTGCTGATGCGCGCACCGGTGAGGACGTCGATCTTCCGCTTCTTGAACGCGCGCTCGAGCTCCTTCGAGCAGTCGGCATCCTCGAGCGGCAGAATGCCGGGGAGCACCTCGATCAGCGTGACCTGCGTTCCGAACGCGTTGAACACGTCCGCAAACTCACAGCCGACGGCGCCGGCCCCGACGATCGCCAATGTCTTCGGCGCGCTCTCGAGCGTGAGCGCCTCGTCCGAAGAGATCACCGTCGACTTGTTGAGCTCGAGGCCGATCTGCGGAAGTCCCTTCACGCGGGAGCCGGTAGCGATGACGATGCCCTTCTTCGCCTCGTGTCGCTCCTCTTTGCCGTCGCCAGACTTCAGCGAGATGGCGCTCTTGCCCGCGAGCTTCGCGGCGCCCTTGAGCCAGGTGATCTTGTTCTTCTTGAAGAGGAACTCGACCCCCTTCGAGTTCTGTTGGCTCACGCCGCGGGAACGCTTCATCGCGACGCCGTATTCGAGCTTGACGTCCCCAACCGTGACGCCGAACTCCTTCGCGTGCTGGAGGCGATTGGCCATCGCCGCCGATTCGAGTAGCGCCTTCGCGGGGATGCATCCCCAGAGCACGCACGTCCCACCCAAACCTTCACGCTCAACCACCGCGGTCGACAACCCGAGCTGCGCACAGCGGATGGCACCTACATAGCCGGCGGGGCCACCGCCGATAAAGATCACGTCGAACGAGGCCATGGTTCCGATGTTCCTCAAAGAGTCCAATGCCGTCGCTTCGGACGAGCGAAGTCGCGGCGGCTCCGAAACATATCCGGACGGTGCGGCGCGGACTATTGGACGTCTCGCCACGCTCATCTTGCTCGGTGCCTTGCGAGACCGTAGCGTGTCACTGATGCGGACCTTACGAGCGCGCGGCCGGAGCGTGGCATTGCTCGCCGGTGGCGCGGCGCTTCTCGCCGCGAGCATGACGTCGCGGGCATTCGCGCAGGCTCCCGCCACGCCAACGTCGAAGCTCGTCGGAACGATCACCGACACGTCCGGGCTTCCGCTGTCACGCGCGGAGATCTGGTTGATCCCGGGTAACGCGCTGCGAACCATCTCGAACGACTCGGGAAAGTTCGAGCTGCCCGGACTGCCCGCCGGGTCGATTACGCTTGGCGTGCGTCGCCTCGGCTACGAGTCCGCGACATTCACGGCCGTGCTCAAGCCGGGCAAGACACACCGAGCGACGTTTCCGCTTGCACCTTCGGTGCAGTCACTGGCCGAGGTGAAGGTTCAGGATACGATATCGAGCTGGTTGTCCGTGTTCGAGGAGCGTCGGTCGATGCATCGGGGCACCTTCATCACGCGACGCGACTTCGAGCGCGACAATCTGCGGATCGCGACTGACATTCTCCGGCGCGTGCCAGGCGTGCAGGTTGTGCCGACGCGATCCGGCACGGCGGTGCAGATGATGCGCGGCTTCGGGGCGCGGCGCTGCACGCCACAGCTCTACGTGCATCAGACGCCATACAGCGGCAACTTCGACGACTTCACCCCCGACGACATCGAGGCGCTCGAGGTTTATGTCGGGATCTCCGAGATCCCGCCGGACCTCGTCACGATGGGTCGGCCGATCTGCGCGGCAATCGTCATCTGGACGCGCGAGCCGCCCCCGAAGGGTAGAGGCTCTTAGGGCGCCAGACTGCCATCCCGAGCTTGCTTCCGAAAGTGCAGATCCCTCGTCGCTGCGCTCCTCGGGATGACAGCCGCCCTTACGCCACCATCATCATCGGATTCTCGATCATCCGGCCGAGCGTCTGGAGGAAGCGCGCTCCGACAGCGCCGTCGACGGCGCGGTGGTCGCAGCTCATCGTGAGCCGGAGACGCTTTCGGACGACGAACTCGCCGTCGACCGAGAGCACTTTGTCTTCGGCGCGACCGACGGCAAGGATTCCAGTCTCGGGCGGATTGATGATCGCCGTGAACTGATCGATGCCGTACATGCCGAGGTTGGAGACCGAGAACGTGGATCCGGTGTACTGCTCGGGCTTCAACCGGCGCTCACGTGCCAGGCGGGCGAGCTCCTTCACCTCCGCCGAGATCTGGCGCATCGACTTGCGATCGGCGTCGAAAATAACGGGCACGATCAACCCGTCGTCCGTCGCGACGGCGACGCCGAGGTGGACGCGATTGAACATGCGAATGCGGTCGCCCAGCCAGTGCGCGTTCACCTCGGGATGTTGCGTCAGCGCGGTCGCGACAGCTTTGAGGAGCACGTCATTCACCGAAACCTTGAACTCGTCGCCGAGAGCGGCCATCGCCTTACGCATCTCCTCGACGCGGCCCAGATCATACTCGGCGGTCAGGTAAAAGGTTGGGATCGGCCCGATCGATTCGGAGAGACGACGTGCGATCGTCTTGCGAATCTGGGTGAGCGCAACGTCCTGAAAGTCGCCTTCCCGCGCGGGGGCCGCAGGTCGTGGCGCCGTAGCTGACGTGGCGCTCGCCGAAGCCGCGGCCTCGATGTCACGTCGGATGATGCGACCGCCCGGGCCGGATCCTCGAAGTTGACCGAGGTCGAGGCCCTGTTCGCGGGCCAGTCGGCGCGCGAGTGGCGACGACCGAACGCCACCATTGCCTTCTGCCTGAGGCGCGGGCTGGGCAGGCGCTACCGGTGCGGCGCGAGGAGCGGGAGGCGCTCCGCCACCGGTCGAAGGCGTCTTCTGCTGCGGCGGCGTCGACGCCTCGCCCTGCGACTCGTTAGGCGTGCGGGGAACCGGCGATGCGCCCGCCATCTCGCGGGTCTGTGCCACGACCTGCGCGGGTTGCGCCGCCGGAGCGGCTGCTGCTCCAGCGCTCGCCGTGCCGCCAGCCTCGGCGATGAGAGCGTCGATGTTCTCGTCAGGCGCGGCGATCACACCGACGAGCTGTCCCACGGGACGGGCATCGCCTTCGCCAACGAAGCGCTTCCGCAGGACGCCGTCGCCGCGCGCGACGAGCTCCATGATCGCCTTATCGGTCTCGACTTCAGCGAGAGGTTCGCCGCTTTTGACGACGTCGCCTTCGTTCTTGAGCCATTTGACGAGCCGGCCCTCTTCCATCGTGGGAGAGAGCGCTTCCATGAAGACTTTCGTAGCCATCGTTGCTGGGGCTGGGGCTGGGGGCTAGGTGCTAGGTGCTAGGTGCTAGGTGCTAGGGTAAGGGTGTCAGGCGTCGGCCGGTGTGCAGCTCTAGCACCTAGCACCTAACACCTCACTCCACGTACATCACCTTTTTCACGGCGGCGATCGTCTTCGGCGCGTCGGGCTTTGCGGCGCGCTCGAGGTTCTTCGCGTACGGCATCGGGACGTCGGCCTGGTGCACCCGAATCACCGGTGCGTCGAGATAGTCGAAGCACTCGCGCTGAATGAAGTCGACGACCTGCGCACCAATGCCGGCCAGCTCCCATCCTTCCTCCAGCACGACGGCGCGATTGGTCTTCTGCACCGAAGCGCGGATCGCCTCGTAATCCATGGGCCGAACCGTGCGCAGATCGACGACGTCGACGCGAATACCCTCCTTCGCGAGCTGGTCAGCGGCCTGCATCGCGACGAGTGCCATCTTGCCGTTCGTGATGATGGAGCAGTGATCGCCTTCCCGCTTGAGGTCGGCGACACCGATCGGCACCAGATAGTCCTCGTCAGGCACTTCGCCCTTGGTGTTGTACAACATCTCGCCTTCGAGGAAGCAAACCGGGTTGTCATCCCGGATCGCGCTCTTGAGGAGGCCCTTGGCGTCGTACGGCGTGCCTCGCGTCACGACCTTGAGACCCGGAACGTGGGCGAGCCACGACTCGAATGCCTGCGAGTGCTGCGCCGAGAGCTGGAGCGCCGCGCCATTCGGCCCGCGAAAGACGATCGGGACATTGTACTGGCCGCCGCTCATGTACAGCATCTTCGACGCCGAGTTTAGAACTTGATCAAGAGCGAGGACGGCGAAGTTCCAGGTCATGAACTCGATGATCGGGCGCAGGCCGACCATCGCGGCCCCGACGCCGACGCCGGCGAAGCCAAGCTCCGTGATTGGCGTATCGACGACGCGCATCTCGCCGAACTCCTGGAGCAGGCCCTTGGACACCTTGTAGGCGCCCTGATAGACGCCCACTTCCTCGCCCATGAGGAACACGCGGTCGTCGCGCTGCATCTCCTCACGGAGAGCCTGGTTGAGGGCGTCGCGATACGTGATGACAGCCATGACTGCTGGTGACGAGTGGTTGGTGGCTAGTGGCGAGTGCTGCGGACTAGTCTGCGGCGATTGCCTGATTCGTCGAGTCGCTTGTGGTGTCCACGTAGACATCCTCGTAGAGCGACTCGAGCGGCGGCTCCGGGCTCTTGTCGGCGAAGTCCCAGGCGTCTTGGACCGTGGCTTTGAGCTCCGCGTCGAGGCGCTGGAGCTCCTCGTCGGTGAGCTCGCCGTGCTCCTGCATGTGCACGCGGAGGAGCATGATCGGGTCGCGCTTCATGTACTCGTCGAGCTCCGCCTTCGTGCGATAGGTGCCACTCACGGCGTCGGACATCGAGTGCCCCATGAAGCGATAGGTGCGCACCTCGAGGAGCGTGGGGGTCTGGTCGCGCCGCGCGCGATCGACCGCCTCCTGAGTCGCTTCGCGCACCGCAAAGACGTCCTGCCCGTCGCACTGTGCGCGCGGCATGTTGTACGAGGCGCCGCGCTCGTAGATGTCGTGAATGGCCGAGGCGCGCTCGAGCGCCGTGCCCATCCCGTAGCGATTGTTCTCGATGACGTACACGACGGGGAGCTTCCAGAGGCCCGCCATGTTGAGCGCTTCATGAAAGGCGCCGGTGTTCACCACGGACTCGCCCATGAAGCAGATGCACACCTGATCACCGCCGCGGTACTTGATCGCGAAGCCGACACCGGTCGCGAGCGGTACGTGCGCGCCGACGATGCCATGTCCGCCGAGGAAGTTCACGTTGCGGTCGAAGAGGTGCATCGAGCCGCCCTTGCCGCGAACGACGCCATCTGCTCGACCGAAGAGCTCCGCCATCACACTCCGCGGAGACATCCCCCGCGCCAACGCCTGCCCGTGATCGCGGTAGGTGGTGATGACGTAGTCGTCGGGTCGGAGAATGGAGAGCGTGCCCGTGCTCACCGCCTCCTGGCCGATGTACAGGTGGCAGAAACCACCGATCTTGCCTAACGCGTAGGCTTCGGCGCAGCGCTCCTCGAAGCGCCGCTGGAGAAGCATCGATCGCAGTAGCTCGCGGTCGAGGTCGGGATTGGATTTCCCGTTGGTGGATGGTGTCGCCGTCTGCGTCGTGGCGGCGGTTGCTCCTTCTTCCTTCTTCTTGGTCGCCATGTCGTTGGTCGTGGCTAAAAGCAGATCCCTCGTCGCATCGCTCCTCGGGATGACAAAATCAGACGCCTGCAGCCTGGACCTGCTCCCAGGCGTGATAGCTCGAGCGGACGAGAGGACCCGATTCGACGTGGCGGAAGCCCATCGCCATTCCCTCTTCGCGGAACATGCGGAACTCCTCGGGAGTCACGTAGCGGTCCAGCTTGATGTGCGACGACGAGGGCCGCAGGTACTGGCCTAACGTGATGATGTCCACGTCCACCGCCCGAAGGTCGCGCAGCACGGCGAGAACCTCCTCGTTGGTTTCTCCCATACCGAGGATGATCCCGCTCTTGGTCGGGATGTGTGGTGCGATGCGCTTCGCGGTGGTGAAGATGCTCATCACCCGCTCGTAGCGCCCGCCAGGACGGCATCGCTTATAAAGTCGCGGAACCGTCTCGGTATTGTGGTTGTAAATGTCCGGCGATGCCTCGAGCACCGCACGAATGGCATCCTCGTCACCCTGGAAATCCGGCACCAGGACTTCGACCGAGCAGGTCGGTACGTGCTGCTTGATCTGCCGGATCGTTTCCGCGAATGCCCACGCGCCGAAATCGGGAAGGTCGTCCCGATCGACGGATGTGATCACCGCGTGCTGAAGATTCATTTCGGCGACGGCGCGAGCCACCCGCTCCGGCTCCGCGGCGTCGAACTTCGGCGGACGCCCGTGGGCGACGGCGCAGTACGCGCAATTCCGGGTGCAGACGTCGCCGAGGATCATGAACGTGGCGGTGCCATGCTCCCAGCACTCGCCGACATTCGGACAGTGCGCTTCCTCACACACCGTGTGGAGGTCGAGCTCGCGCATCAAGTGCTTCAGCCGGAGATAGTTCGGTCCACCAGGCGCCCGAACCTTCAGCCAGCCAGGCTTGCGCTCCGGCAGGGGCTCGACGCGGTGCCGGCCAATGATCTGATAAAGGGTCTCGCCCATCGCATTACGGTGATGAATGTGGGCGCAAAGATGTCGCGATCGGAATCGGAAATCGTTGAGCAGCCGAAATCTATCCCCACCGGGAGCGGCGGGGTAGAACGCGTCGACCGCCGTAACCGCTCACCATTGATTGGCGAGGTTAGCGCCCTATCCGAAGCGCTGGATGTCATACGGAGTGATATCCACCGGCGGCGCCTGCCCGGCGACCAAGGATGCGACGCACTCCGCAGTGATGGGAGCGAGCAGAATTCCGTTCTTGCCGTGTCCGCAGGCGTAGAAGACGCTCGGGAGATCAGGATCGCGCCCGATGATCGGTCGCGCATCAGGAGTCATCGGACGCAAGCCCGCCCAGGAGCTGTGCACCGGAGCGTCGCGAAGGCTCGGCACCGCGGCGACGGCAGCGCGCCGGAGCCGCTCGAGGGCTGCAGCTGTCGTTGTGCAGTCGAAGCCGACGCGTTCGAGGGTGCTGCCGACGAGCGTCGACTCACCACGCGGAACCAGATACGCGTCGCCGGCGGACACCGCGTGGGACAACGGCGCGCCTTGGAGTCGCAACATTTGCCCGCGGACCGGCTCGACAGGCACAGGACGCGGCGCGCCGACGAGCAGTGCGATCCAGGCGCCGGCAGCGAGAACGACTGCGCGGCCGCGCTGCGCGCGGCCATCCTCCATCGTTGCCGTGCACGAATCCATCCCCGGTTGAATCGCGGCGACCCTTCCCTCGACCACGTCGATCGACCACTCACAACGCGCTGCCTCGCGAAGCGCCCCGAGTAAACTCACGTTGTCCACGTAGCCGTCGTCGTGATAGAGCAGAGCGCTGGAGTAGTTCGCCAGCGCCGGCTCGAGCTTCTCCAGTGCCGAGGCGTCGAGGCGCTCGATTCCCGCGCCAGAGGACGCGATCGTCTCGGCGCCGACCTCGATGATGCCCGAACGATCGAGCGTTACCTCGATGCCGGTGCGTTGTGCGAGCCAATGCAGCCATGCGGGATAGCGATCCCGCGACGCCGACATCAAGGAGCGGAATTGTGGGTCCGCGTCGCCGATCGATGGTGCGAGGAGCCCGGCGGACGCGCTCGACGCGGCCCCCGGAGTGCCTCGGCCAAGGACGCGACACGTGCCTCCCGCCCGCGCGATGGCGATCGCGGTCGCGAGGCCGATCACACCGTCGCCGACGACGAGAACGTCAGCGCTGCTCTTGGCTCGTGAGGACGAGATGCGGGGCATCGAGGATGAAGGTCGCGGGCACTAGCGCCCGAAGCCAGCGCACGCGAGAATCGAAGGTGAAACTCTTACCAGCGGGACGGCGTACGACCGCTCGGTGATAGTTGGTCTTTTCAACGCTCGGGAGATTCGCCGATGCTCCGCACAATTTTCATGATCGGGCTGTTCGCCGTGCTCGGCTTGATCGCTCTGCGATTCGTTTTTGGTATTCTGCCTGGACTCATCGGCCTGTTCATCGGCCTTGCGATGTTTGCATTGAAGATCGCGGCCATCGGGTTCTTGATCTACCTCGTGATTCGCGTGCTGAGTCCGGATACGGCGCGCCGACTTCGTGAGAAGTGGTCCGGACCGGCCGTCTGACTCAACTGCGGTCAATAGCTAAAGGCAGTGCTTAGCTAATAGTCCATAGCTATCAGGGAGTTCGGAACGAAGCGTTCGATGGGGTGGGGGAGCTTACGGCTCTCTCACCCCATCTGTCATCCCGAGGAGCTCAACGCTCCCTCTGTCATCCCGAGGAGCGAAGCGACGAGGGATCTGCTTCTGGCTGCTACGGTCGCAAGAAGCAAGTCCTAGTCTATTATGAGTCGCGCGCGCTGTTCGCCCGCGCTCCTACTGCTCTCGCATTGCGTGATATCCCTGCGGCGCAGCCACTGACGGAACGCTGATGACGCTGACACGTCGCAGATGACGCTGACGAAAGAGCGGGAACGCCTTTTCCAAAAGAACGTTCACGCTCTTTTGTTGTTTCTGCGAAATCTGCGCGCTCTGCGAAATCTGCGTTCCCTACTCTCTCGGCAGGGATGCTTCAAGGCCACGAGCAGCAAAGTGCAGATCCCTCGCTTCGCTCGGGATGACAAGGAAGCTTCGCTCGGGATGACAAGGAGCTATCGACTATGGACTGATAGCTGGTCGACGATTGCCCACGCGAGCAGCGGAACCATCAGCTCGTGGTGGCCGGTGATCTCGTAGCCTTTGCCGCTGTCGAGGGTCGGGCGCTGGACGACGTTCATGCGCGGACGATAGTGGCGCTGCATGTCGAGGTCGCAGGTGACGAAGTTGCGCGGACGGCCCTCGTTCAGGTTGCGGGCAATCGTCAGCGCCTTGAGGAAGACCTCGGGCATGATCACGGCGCTCCCGAGATTGAGCGCGACTCCACCGTCGTCGAGCGAGCCGATGGAATGCGCCAGGCGACGGAAGTCGCGGTGGCTCGTGTCGCCGAGTGCCGCGCCGTCGGCGGCGGGGTGCTGATGGATGATCTCCGCGCCTAACGCGGCGTGGATCGTCACCGGAACGCCGAGGCGATGCGCGCCGAGGATCACTGAGAGCTCCGGGTGCACGAGCTGGCCGGCGCGATCGGCGTCGTCGAGAGTACGGCCGAGGGCTTCACCCATTCCGCGCGACTCTCGCATTCCGCGCACGAACGCCTCGTTCATCTCGCGACCCGTCTCCTCGGCCATGCCGAAGCTGCCGTCGCGGAGGCCAGCGGCGACGTCCTCCGACGTGCCACCGAATCGCGCGATTTCAAAGTCGTGAATCGAGGCCGACCCGTTCATGGCAACGTGTGTGACAACGCGGCGTCGCATGAGATCGACGAGGAGAGGCGCGAGCCCGGTCTTCACGATATGGCCGCCGAGCATGAGGATGACGCCTCGCTCGCGTCGGGCCGCCGAGACGATCGCGTCGACGACGCGACGAAAGTCGCGGGCGACGAGGACGTCGGGGAGCGACTTTAGAAAGGCGGCAAAGCTCCGGTCGCCGTCGGGTGGGTGCGCGAACTCTTCCGCGCGAACCTTGTTCGGACGTCGCGCAACGGGGATGGTGCGGATGGCGTCGAGATCAGCCTCACCGTACGGCTCGTCGCGCTCCGGACCGACGGTCACGGCGACGCCAGGGCGGCGCTGCGCTCCGAGGAAGGAGCCGCTGGCGCCGCGCTCCGCGAATACGACTTCAGATACAGATTCAGTGATCCGAACGGCAGCTTCGATTTCATCTGGAGCATGATGCGGTTCGAATCATCGGAGAGCCACACCTCGGCGCGACCACCCTCGGAAAAGATGCCCTTCGTCTTGATGATGGGCTGGAGAACGATCGCGTCGAACTCGCCGGCCGGAACCGAAATGTGCTCGCGCCTCAATACGCGAATCGTGACCGGATTGCGATCGGGGCGAAAGTAGCGATCGAACTGGTACGTGTGCCCGACCTCGAGGGGAATCGTGCGCACGAAGTAGAGGAAGGCGCCGTCGTCGAGCGGCTCGGCGACGGTTGGCATCTCAGCCTTTCCTTCCTCGATGACGACGCCGCGCTCTGGAAGGATCTCGAACTTGCGCTGTCGCTCGCGCCGGCCTTCGCTCAGCTCCTGCCAGTGGCGAAGTGATACGAGATTGCTGACATCCATCCAGCTCTCGAGACGATCGTTCACCTTGTAGAAGAGCGTGCCGCCATGCACGTGGAAGACCGTGTGCCAGGCGGCCCGACCGCGCACGGAGTCGATGCCGGCGACGTCCATCGTGCCGCCACCAACGTGCAGGAAGCCGAACTTCACATCGTACTCGAGATGCTCACCGGCGGCGAATGGGACGGCCATCGGAGCCACGGCTGGCGGAGCCGCAGGGACGCCGCCCGCCTGCTTGATGCTCTGCGCGGAGACGAGTGCCGGCGCGAAGAGGGCCATGAGTACTCCCAGCCATTCAGCGCGCGGCATCGGGCGTCCTCCGCGAGGTGAGGACGCGACCGCGGTGCGCACGGGCGAAGCGGAACAGATCGACGGCATCGGACCAGGGATGAATGCGACTCTCGCGTGGGCGGAGGTCGTAGCGAGGCTGCAGCTGGACCGTCTCGATACGCCGCGCCAGAGGCGCGGTACGCGCGAGCAGGTCTGCGTTGGCCACCCACACCGCCCCCTGGACGATTGGCTCGTCGCTGGCGTGACGAAGGAGATCACGGAGAACCGTGATGCGGTAGAGCCGGAAAGTACCGAATGGGTCGCTCACGCCAGGCACCGAGAGGAGCGGGCGCGAAACCCACGGCGCGACGCGTCGCATCCATCGCACCGGCTTTGGCGCGGCGGTCGCCTCGGCGGCGGCAGTGGGCCGCTCGGCGACGACAAGATCCGCTCCCCCCTCGAAGCGCTTGATGAGCTCGGGCAAATGTTCCGGCTGATCCGTGAAGTCAGCCTGCATGACGATCATGGCGTCGCGACGGGGATAGCGGGTGCGTCGCGCGACCTCACGAATGAGCGCGTCGATCGCGCGGGCATAGCCGACATGTTCGTCGGCGCCCATGATCGTTAGGGGAAGAACGTCGGTGTACGACTGCAGCGTATCGGCGGTCGCGTCCGTGCTCCCGTCGTTGAAGACGAGGATCTCGTACTCGCGCGGATACTCCTGGAAAACCTTGCGGATCCGCCAGAGCAGGAGACCGACCGTGGGCGCTTCGTCGAACGCGGGAACGCAGATGTACAGCAACGAGCTTCCTCGAAAAACGTGAGGTGGGCGCTTTTGTCCGCGTGAAAACTAGAGCCTTCGGAAGTGTGCGCGCCAGCCGTTTCAGATACTCCAGCTCGATCGTCGAACTAACGCTGAGCGTTGTGCGCGTCCGCGATCGCAGCGTGGCGCGACTCACTCGACCCCGAGCCTATGTCTCGCCGTATCGTTCCGCTACTCATCGCATCGATCGCCGGCGCGGCATGCGCCCACGCGCCGCCGCAGACGGCGACCGTCGCACAGCAGGGCGCGCCGACGTCGAAGCCGATGCGCTACGATCCGACCGGATCGATCAACGCCGCCGAGTTGCGGCGCGACCTGTACATCATCGCCGACGACTCCTTTCGCGGACGAGAGACCGGAACGCCCGAAGCACGACGCGCGGCAGCATTCATCGCGCGGCGCGTGCAGCTGATGGGGCTCGAGCCCGCGGGCGACAGTCTCTATCTGCAGCGTGTCCCGATGGTGCGTGAGACGTTCGCGAGCTCGACACAGCTCGCCGTGACCTTCAACAACGGTCAGCGGCAGAGTCTCCGACTCGGCACCGACATCACACCGATCATCTCGATCGGATCGGACGGTCCGCAGCTGAGCCAGAGCGTCGACGGCGACGTGCTCTTCGCCGGCTCGGGTCCGGAGGACGAGAAGCAGATGATGGCGCTGCTGCCGTTGAATCCGCAGGGGCGGGTTCTGGTGATGTCCGCGATGGCGCCAGACAAGCCGGTGACCGATCCTGCCGCGCGCGCACTCCGCGACTCGCTGATGATCATGCGTGTGGCGCGTCTGATCGCGCTCCATCCGGCGGCGGTCGTGGTACTGCTGACAGGTGAGCCGGAGGCAACCTATCGGCGACAATTGCGCTCGATGCTGCGAGACATCTCGCTCGATGGCCCAGAGCCGGCGGACTCCGGAAAGCGGATGCCGATGATGATCTTCGGCTCGGCTCGGCGCGGCTCGCCGCTCCTGCCGGCGCGCTGGCCTAACGACATGACACCGCAGTTGCTCGATCGACAGTTGTCCGCGCATCTCGAGATCAACCGCACGCCATTCACCGCGTATAACGTCGTTGCCGTCGTGCGCGGGCACGACCCGAAGCTGAACAGGACGTTCCTTGCGTACGGCGCCCACTACGACCATATCGGCATCCTGCCGCCGGAAGCGCGCGAAGGGCGCCGGGCGAGCCTGGACTCGATCGCGAATGGCGCCGACGACGACGGCTCGGGGACGGTCGCGCTGTTAGCGATTGCTCGACAGATGGCCATTTCCAGGCCGCGCCGGTCGGTGGTCTTCGTCTGGCACGTGGGTGAGGAGCAGGGAATGCTCGGCTCCGAGTATTTCACGAAGCACCCACCGATGCCGATCGATTCGATCGTGGCGCAGTTCAATGCCGACATGATCGGACGCAACGATCCGAACATGCTCGGCCTCGTTGGGCCACGCGCGGCGCCGAACTACCAGAGTTGGCGGCTCGGCATGATCGTGGACTCGGTGAATCGCGCGTCGCCGTCGCCGCTGCGCATCGAGCGCAAGTGGGACGATCCCGATGATCCGCAGCACATCTACAAGCGCAGCGATCATTACAGCTACGCGAAGAAGGGGATTCCGATCATCTTCTTCACGAGCGGTGAGCACGACGACTACCATCGCGTGAGCGATGAGGCGTCGAAGATCGACTACGACAAGATGGCGCGCGTCGCGCAGCTGATGCTCGAGGCGGGGCTGGTGGTGAGCAACCGATCGACGCGCCCAACGAGCGAAGCGCTCACCGAGTCGATTAGCAGTCGTCAACCGTGAGTGCCAGAGTTATTGCTTTTCCGTCTTTCGCTTCGTCCGCGGTATAGCGTCTGCCTTGTCACCCGATGCACGCTTCGGGGTAGCAGACAGAAAGACGGAGGAAGTGTCTGATGATTCTCGCGAATACGAGACAGCATCTCACGCGAAACGATGCGCAGCTAGCCATGCGCGTCCTCGCACGTGGCTCGGACGCCGAGCTGAGTGAGCTCGAGACCCGGCTCGCGAATGACGGCATCGACGCCATTCTCGACGATCCCGCGCTGCCCATCGCGCTCGTGCGGTCGTCGTCCGCAGCGCATGCGTCGCTTCCGCTCTTCACATACGTGATGGTGCGGCACGCGCTGCGCCGTCTCGGAGAGGGTGATCGGTCGCTCGCGGATTATCTGTCGGCGATCGTGGTGCATTTCGGCATGCGTGATCGCGCCGCACGGGTGGGCGAGAGCGACGATCAGATCTACTCGGCACTGGCCGACCTGCTGCAGGACGTCAACGACCCGGATGCGCGGCGCAGCTTTCTCGTGCGGGCGCATCTCGGTAACTACGCGCTCTGGCTCAGCGGCATCTTCCCGGATTTCGTGGAGCAGCGCCGATGGAATCGCGGCGGCCCACAGCTCGAGTACTACGAGGAGATGGGGAGGCGCGGCTTTCAGCTCGCGGCCGAGCATCGGCTCGCGGAGGAGAACGGACTGGCGCCGTTGTACGCGGCGGCGGCCGATCGTTTCGGTCTGCTGCGCCTTGCGCTCAACTCGCTGAGCGACTGGCTCTTCTTCCCGAATGTCCACACGCCCGAGCGGCTGATGCGGCAGGTCGCCGACGAGACGCGGTGGAAATTAGCGTCCTGAGCTCGGCACCGATCGTCTCGTAATTAGCGTTTACTGACAGCCCGGGCGAACGCCGCGAAGAGGTTGCGGTCCCACGGCTCGGGTGTCCCGGTGAGCTCCTCGGGATGCCACTGCACGCCGAGCATCCACCAGGACGGATCCGCTGATTCGGCGCCTTCGATGACGCCGTCGTCGACAGCCCGCGCCGTCACGCACAGCTCCGCGGGTACGCGTGCGAGCGCTTGGTGGTGGAAGGAATTCGTCCGGAGACGGTCCGTCCCGAGCGCGTTCGCTAAACGAGAGCCCTGGTCGACGCGAACATCATGGACGCGGGCGTCGCGACGATCGTCCGGATCGTGGGGGATCGCATTGGCGAGCTGGCTGGGAATGTCCTGCACCAGCGTTCCGCCAAACGCGACGTTCGCGACCTGAATGCCGCGGCAGATCGCCAGCGTCGGCAGCCGGCGACGATACGCCTCGAGGATCAGGGCAATCTCGCTCTCGTCACGTCCCTCGTGCGGCTCGACCGTCGGATGGGCCTCCTCGCCGTACCGCGCCGGCGCCACGTCCTCGCCACCCGTGACGACGAGACCGGCAACGCTGCCGAGTATGGCCGTGGCGCTGTCGGCGGAAAGTGGTGGTACGACGACCGGCACGAGGCCAGCGGCCACCAGGGCGTTCGTGTACGCGGCGTTGACGCGAACGCGTGGCGCACCCCGGATGATCTCGGTCGTGGCGGTGACGGCGACGAGCGGTGAGGCGGCGTGGATCGTCAAATGATGACCGGTGTTTGATGATCGCGAGAGCGTTGCGTTGGTGCCGCGCCAGACACTATCCTAAGCCCGCTTTGTGACCGAGGCCACCGACCCGTGTTCGAGAGTTTGCGAAAGTCGCTCGACGATCTGCTATCACGATCGACGCCGCCCGAAGAGCGGCGTCAAATCGTCTCGCGCATGCGCGACACGCTCGTTCAGGCGAAGGTCGGGCTGCAGGATTTGCGTGACGGCGTCGCGCAGTCCAAGCGCCGTCTCGAACAGGAGCGGCGAGAGCTGGACACCGTCCAGCGACGGAAGGGCCTCGCCGAGCAGATCAAGGATGAGGAGACGGTGCGGCTCGCCACCCAGTACGAGCAGCTGCACGCGGAGCGCTTCGCTGTCCTCCAGCGCAAGGTGGAAGCCCAGGAGAGCGAGCTAGCCTTGGCCGAGCGTGAGGTCGCGCAGATGATGAGCGAGCTGCGACAGGCTGCGAGCGGTATTCCGTCTGCTGGTGAGCGAAGCAACGCGGCGGTGAGCGCGGCGATGGACGAGATCGAGTCGGAGATGGGCGCGGGCAAGAACGAGTCGCTCCGCGACGAGATCGACGGACTCTCACGCGCGCGTACGCGCGCGGATCACGAGGCAGATGCGGCGCGAAAGCTCGAGGAGCTGAAGCGCCGGATGGGCAAGTAGCGCCACGGGCGCCCATGCGCGCGCGCCTCGTGCTCCTCACGGGCGTCGAATTCCTGCTGCTTGCGGCGCTCCCGTGGAACGCGCGGGCGCAGGATTCGACGAAAGCGGCTCCCCCACCACCGCCCCCGGTGGACCGGAAGCCAGTTGCCTGTAACGGCCAGCGAGTCGACGGCATCGTCATCCATTCCTCCGCGCCGACGATGGCAGCACTGCGCGATGTTCCCGTGCTCGCGGAGCTCGTGCGCTCGATTCACGCGACGACGCGCCCCGACATCGTGCGCCGCTACCTCCTCATGACACGAGGGGACGCCTGCACGGAGCTGCGCCGGGCGGAATCGGAGCGCATTCTGCGCGCGCAGCCATTCCTCGCCGACGCGTCCGTTCAGGCCTTCGAGAGTGACAGCGGAGCTGTCGAGCTCGAGGTCCGGACGATCGACGAAACATCCGCCGTGATCGGTGCGAACGTCACGTCCTCGAGCCCATTTCTACGGTCGACGCGCATCGGGAGCTCCAACCTTGGCGGCGCTGCGATGTATCTCGTCGGCAACTGGCGCCACGATCCGCGCTTTCGCGATGGATACGGCATTCGCTTCACCGACTATCAGTTCGGGGCACTCCCCTACATCCTGAACGTCGAGGGGCAACAGAACCCCCTCGGCGATCACTGGCAGGTCGGCTCGGCACATCCTTTCCTTACCGACCTGCAGCGCCAGGCGTGGAGCGCGAGCGCCGGCGCGAACGACGACTACGTCTTCTTCGCGGCCGACCTCGATCGCCAGCACGCGCTGGGCTTCCGGCGCCAGTACTTCGACGTCGGTGGCCTTCTCCGCCTCGGCCCACCGGGACGATTGAATCTCCTTGGCGCGTCAGTCTCGGGGGAACGCGAGACACCGAGTGAGGCGCCCGTTCTCATCACGCCCGTCGGAAAGCTCGTCGACACCACGACGGCGTTCGCGGGCCTCTACACGTCACATCAGATCGCGCGGCTAAACGCCCTGTGGGGGATACGCAGCATCGAGTTCGTGCGCGTGCGCGGCTTCGATGCGCTCACAGCAACACAGGACATTCCCGTCGGCTTTCAGCTCGGGACGCAGGTCGGCCGGAGCATGCCGGCATTCGGCGCGCGGGACAACGACGTGTTCGTGTCAGGCGACCTGTACGGCGGCGTGGCGAACGAGAAGACGGCCGTGCGAGTGCAGCTACAGGGCGAAGGGCGGCACAGCAATGACTTCAATCGCTGGGACGGTGTGGTGACGAGCGGTCGCGCTGCTCATTACCTGAAGGTCGACGATGAGCAGACGCTGATCACTTCGCTGGAATGGAGCGCTGGTTGGCGGATGCGGATTCCATTCGCGTTGACGTTAGGCCAGGACCGTGGTGGCGTCCGCGGCTACTCGAACGACCTCGTGCCCGGTGGGCAGCGCGGCATCGTCCGCGTCGAGGATCGCTTCCTGCTCGGTCGTCCTCTCGGGCTGGGCGACGCCGGCTTCGCCGTCTTTGCCGACGCTGGCCGATTGTGGAAGGGCGACGTGCCCTTCGGCGAATCGTCGCCGGTGCGCGCGTCGTTAGGCTTCAGCATTCTCGGGAGCGTGCCCCCGCGCTCGGCGCGGCTCTGGCGGCTCGACATTGCGCTCCCGCTCAATCCGCGTGGTCCGCGCCGGCTCGAGCTCCGAATCCTCAGCACCAATCAGACGTC
>DATEPP010000502.1:0-2201 GCA_035273165.1 Gemmatimonadaceae bacterium | reverse complement strand
GGACGGTCCGTCTCATCATCGCCGTCGCGGGCGGGCGAGTCGATGATGCACCGATCGACATCTATGCGGGTGACGTGCTGCCCGCGCCGCTGGCGCTGCGCGTTCCCCGGGTGCGAAC
The DNA here is from genome assembly GCA_035273165.1 of Gemmatimonadaceae bacterium. Lineage (GTDB taxonomy): Bacteria > Gemmatimonadota > Gemmatimonadetes > Gemmatimonadales > Gemmatimonadaceae > AG2. The sequence goes on along the minus strand of DATEPP010000502.1, from coordinate 2,083 downwards.
CATCCTCGGCGACGTGGTCCCGGCGGATGAAGTGGCGTCGCTGCTCCGCGGCGTGGGCTTCGACGCGCGTGTCGAATCGAGCGATGTCGTCCGCGTGATGACACCCAGCTGGCGCGCCGACGTCAAGCGCGAGATCGATCTGATCGAGGAGGTAGCCAGACTCCGCGGCTACGACAGCTTTCCCGACGAGATCCGGCCCTTCCGCGCTGGCAACGTCCCGGACGATCCGCAGTGGTTGCTGGCGCGCCGTGTTCGCAACGCGCTCGTCGGCGCCGGCCTGCTCGAGACGCGCCCGATGCCATTCGTTCGGGGCGCTGAGAGCGGCTACGTTCGCGTCGCCAATCCGATTGCCGAGAACGAGGCGTTTCTCCGGCGTGACATCCTCGACACGTTGAGTCGCCGCGCGGAGTACAACCTCGCTCGGATGCATGGCGATCTCCGACTCTTCGAGATCGGCGCGATCTTCCTACCCCGCAATGGCCTGCCCCGCGAAGAGCTGCACGTGGGCGCGCTCATCATGGGTCGGAGGCAGCCAGCGCACTTCACCGATCCGAAGTCAGAAGAGTTCGACAGGGCCATGACCTTCGACGCGTGGGACGCGAAGGCGCTCGCGCAGCTCGTGTGCGCGGAAGCGTTCGGCGCCGACGCGGTCTCGTTCGTCGCGGGAAGCGGCGAGGAGCTCTGGGAGCTTCGTCAAGGCGAGAACAGGATCGGTGGCGTTCGTGCCCTCGCGCTCGACGCGCCGATCTGGGCCAAGCCTGCGTTCGGCGTCGAGCTGTCGCTTGGTGTCGTCGATTCCACTGCCGTGGCACCGCCGGGGCAGCATGCGTACCGCGCCCCAGACTCTGCTCCCATTCGGGCGAAAGCGTTCCGCGCGATTCCATCGCAGCCGGCGTCTACGATGGACCTCGCGCTCCTGGTCCCGCAGTCCGTCGAAGCCGGTTCGGTGGAGCGGGCGATCCGCGACGTTGCTGGCGACCTCCTCGAATCCATCCTCCTCTTCGACGAGCACACAGGTGGCAAGATCGAGGCGGGAAGCCGCAGCCTGGCCTGGCGTTTGACCTTCCGCCATCCGGAGCGCACACTGAGTGCGAAGGAAATGGAAGGAAGACGCACGAACGTGCTTCGCCATCTAGAGAAGACGCTGAATGTCAGACCACGCTCGACCTGACGTCGAAGCGGTGCGCGAGCTCGAGACGCTCGTTCGCCAGATGGCCGAACAGCTCGCCAGCTTTCGCCGGCGCGCACTGTCAGCCGAAGAGCGGCTGCGGCATCTCGATACCCACGACGACCAGCCCGATCCGCCCCGAGTGAGGGAGCGCATCCGCGCCCTCGAGCAGGAGAATGCGTCTCTCCGCGGAAGGCTCGAGGCCGCCACGACGCGAACGCGGTCGGTGCTCGAGCGCGTGCACTTTCTCAGACAACAAGCGCAGCTCGAGGACCGATGAGCGCCAAGCGCAATTCAGTGCGTGTCACGATCCTCAACGAGGATTACAACATTCGAAGCGACACCTCCACCGAGCACACCCGCGCGGTGGCGCAGTACGTCGATCGCGCGATCCGGCAGGTGATGAGCTCGGGAATGGTCGTCGAATCGAATAAGGCCGCGATCCTGGCCGCGTTGCAGATCGCCGGCGAGCTGTTCGAGGCGCGAGAGCACAGCGAACAAATCTCGCGATCGCTCCGATCCCTCAGCGAGGAGACACGGTCGCTCCTGGGGCATGACGTGGTTTAAGGGTGGAGAGCTCGACCAAAGCCACGCGATCGGGGGTGCGACGGCGGCTTCATGCCAAGTTTGGGTTCTTCGGGAATTTCGGGAGCGCGGGGACATGGTCTCGCATGGAGAGGCCAGAGCTCTTTGGACGCGAATGACGCGAATATTTGCGAATCGCTCCTCGGCCGTGACAGGTCCATGCGCAACGAGCCGAGACGTCTTTGTGAACTGCACACCGATCACGACTCAGGCGTCCCGAGGCTCTCCCGAGGTCTTTCCAAAGACGGGTCGTCCGGGCTCGTTGAGCGAGGACCTATCGCAGCGCCGGTGCGATTCGCGCCCTGGTTCGCGTCATTCGCGTCCAATAAA
>DATEPP010000501.1:0-1067 GCA_035273165.1 Gemmatimonadaceae bacterium | reverse complement strand
CGCACGCCTTCGTCGCCGCTTCGAACGTACCGAAGCTTTTCACATCCGGTGTAACCCATCGTCGTTTCAGCTCTGTCATCCGGGACCCTCCAGCAAGGTGGAATAGATGGCCGCTCAGCAGCGGCCGTGGAGTGGAGCGGTCTCGCCAGCGCGGCCAGGGCCGGGATGCGGATGACCGACCCACACGTATGGCAGCTCGTCGCTTGCGGACCTCGCCGCTCTCGCGAAAGCTGCACCGACCGACAGGCATCGATTACGAAGCGGAGCACGCGCAACGCAAGGGAGACACCACCGTCAGGCAATCGCGGATCATGTTTGCCGCATTACACTTGCGCGCACACGTCGCGCACGGGTGTACGCATTGGTGCCGCAGCGCTGCAACACTCTGGCGAGCGCCCGCGCAGCGACCTGGCGCACATATGTCGACCGTCAGGCACTCGACGATGCGATTCGCTCTTGACGCGCGATGACGACCGGCGAAAGTATGTCTCCCGCTCGCCCGACTCGCGCCGGCAGCTCGCCATGCCGCCGGCACTCCGCTCAACCCCTCGACGAATTCGCCAATGACCGTCCCCGCCAAGCTGCTCCAGATTCTCGTCTGCCCCAAGTGCAAGGGCGCCCTCGATTACCGTGAGGCAGAATCGACGCTCGTCTGCCGCTCGTGTCGCCTGAGCTACCCGGTGCGCGATGGGATTCCGATCATGCTCGTCGACGAAGCAACCCCCATCTGATCGTCGCGACGCGCGAAACGAGCGGTCCACCACGCCCGGCGCAGCTGATCCCCGGGTTGTTGCAACCGATCGCTCGTCCTGTGGTCTGGTCGCCACAACGGCCATCGCGCGGGCCTGGCGCGACCGGCCGTAAAGTCTGGCAGCAAAGGGTTTAGGTCGCGCAAGCGCTCACGCAGCGTCGAGGCGCTTGCCTTGCGTTCACGGCGGCGCAATCTCACCCTGACGCCGACGCCATGAGCGCGACCCTCCACCCGCCGGTCACATCTCCGCTCACCCTCACGCCTGCCGGTGTCGAGCAGGAAATCGAGCGCATCGCGAGGACGCTTCGCGCACAGC
>DATEPP010000500.1:0-2400 GCA_035273165.1 Gemmatimonadaceae bacterium | reverse complement strand
GGAGCGCAACGAGATCCGCGGTCGCGAGACGATCCACTACACCAACAACTCGCCCGACGTGCTCCCCTATCTGTGGTTGTACCTGGAGCAGAACATCTGCGCACCGGCCAGTGTTACCAACCTGCTCAACCAGCCGCCGCTAGCTTTCCTCGGCACATCGTTTGATTTCTCGTGTCAGGGCTTCAGTGGCGGCGTGACGCTCGACGACGTGCGCGTCGGTGGGAAGGAGACGCACGGTGAGGTCTTCGGCACGACCATGCGGATCGATCTCGCGATTCCGTTGCGAAAGGGGACGTCGACAGAGCTGACGTTCGCCTGGCACTTCGCCGTCCCACCGCAGGGCGCCGGGCGCATGGGCCACGACGGGCCGCTCTACGAGATCGCACAGTGGTATCCGCGCGTCGCGGTCTACGACGACGTCCGGGGCTGGAATCACGAGCCGTATATCGGTGCGGGGGAGTTCTACCTCGAGTACGGCAGCTTCGACGTCCAGCTCACGGTGCCGGCGACATACATCGTCGCGGCCACGGGGCAGCTGAAAAACGCTGCCGAGGTGCTCACGCCCACCCAGATTGCGCGGCTGCGGGCGGCGCGTGTCACCGACACGGCGGTGGCGATCGTCTCCAAATCGGAGGTCGGACAGCCCGAGCGGACGCGTCCCAAAAGGCAAGGGACGCTCACCTGGCACTTCACCGCCGACAGCGTGCGCGACTTCGCCTTCGCCGCCGGGCCGAACTTCCGCTGGGACGCGACGAGCTATGACAATATCCTCATCGAGACGTTCTATCGACCGAGCGCCGACAAGTGGGAAGAGGCGATCAGGATGGCGCGCTCGGCCATTCAATACTTCAGCGAGCAATGGTATCGCTACCCCTACTCGCACGCGACGACGGTAGAAGGGCCGATCGAGGGGATGGAGTACCCGATGCTGACGTTCGTGCCGAACAGTCCGACGCGCGAGGATCAGCAATGGGCGCTGTCGCACGAGTTCGGGCACGAGTGGTTCCCGATGATCGTTGGCTCCAACGAACGGCTCTATCCCTGGATGGACGAAGGCTTCAACACGTTCATCGATCTCGCGGGCGCCGCGAAGTACTTCGCCGCGACGCCCTATGGCGATTCGATCGAGGCGCACCCGCTCCACCTCTACGCCGAGCATGCGAAGCCGGGCAATGAGCAACCGCTCATCGAGAAGCCGGTGGAGGTGCGCGATCTGTTCTGGGGCGGCTACCAGAAACCGGCGCTCATGATGCAGCTGCTGCGCTACGAGGTGCTGGGGAAGGAGCGATTCGATCGCGCGTTCCGCGAATACATCCGGACGTGGGCGTTCAAGCATCCGACGCCGGCAGACTTTTTCCGGCTCATGCGCGACGAGTCGGGGATGGAGCTCGACTGGTTCTGGCGCGACTGGATCTTCACGACGTCGCGTCTCGATCAGGCGGTCGATTCGGTGAGCACGGCAACGAATGGCAGCTCGGTGATCCATCTCGAGAATCGCGGCACGATGGTGATGCCCGCCGAGCTCGCGCTCACGTTCACCGACGGCACGCGCTCGACGGTAACCCTTCCCGTAGAGATGTGGAACCTCGGCCAGCGATTCGACTATCGTGTCCCGGGCTCGAAGCGTGTGCAGCGCGTCGAGCTCGATCCGCGCCAGGCAATGCCGGATATCGATCGAAGCAACAACGTCTGGCCGAGGTAAGGTTGTCATCCCGAGGAGCGAAGCGACGAGGGATCTGCACTTGAATCGCTCAGACCCTCATCGGAGCCGCATTGCAGCAACCATCAACTGGATGAATGACGAAAGAGCCGGAAACTGCCGGAAACATCAGGTACACAAAAAGAGCGGAAGTTCCTTTGAAGGAAGTCGGTGACGTCCCTTTGATTCCTGCTTTTTCAGGCCGTTTCCGGCACTTTCGATTTTCTATCCAGTTGATGATTGGATGAATGGGCGTCGTCGGACGTCTGAGTGACTCGCCACCCTGCGGATGAGGAAATAGTCAATACACACTCAGATCCGTCCCGAGCATCACTGACCCCGTGAATCGCGAGCGTGCTTCCGCGAGGATCTCGTCCCCTGTCTCGCCGAAGAAGAGGATATGGGTGAGCAACAGCAGCTTCGGCTTGGCGCGGGTGGCGAGATCGCCGAGCTCCAGAGCCGAGGTATGGAAACTCGAGTGATACTTCTGATCGCCGGCGGGGAGACGATCGAAGCCTTTCTTCGAGTAGACCTCGTGCACGAGCACGTCACAACCGTGGCAGGCGTCGACGATGGCATCGGTCGGAGCGGTGTCGCCCGACACCACGATGCTGCGGCCGCGGGCATCGAAGCGATAGCCTAACGACGTCGGCCAGCTCCCGTGAGCAACGCGGAACGCCGTGACCGTCACATTGGAATCC
>DATEPP010000499.1:0-1303 GCA_035273165.1 Gemmatimonadaceae bacterium | reverse complement strand
CCAAAGCTGCGCACAATCTCCTCACCAGCGAGCTTGGAACGGTGATAGGGCGACTCGCCTCGCTCGCAGCCTAACGAGGAAACGTAGACGATCTTGCGAACGCCGGCACGCTCGGCTTCGGCGACGACGTTCCGTGTTCCGCCGACATTGACGCGTTCAAAAGTCGCCTCAGGCGGTGCCTCGTCGACGATCGCGACGAGGTGCACCACGACATCACAGCCGTCCGCCGCTCCAGCGACCGAAACCGCGTCTGAGACATCGCCTTCGATGGCCGACACACCTTTCGGCCACGCCAGCGAGTCGCGCTCGGCATGCCGGGAAAGAAGACGGACTTGATGACCCCGCTCGACCAACGCCGAAACGGTCGACGCACCAACGACACCCGTACCACCCGTGACCAGAATCTGCACCGCCTTCTCCGCGACGAGGTCTGCATACGCCGGCACGCGAATGCGCGGCGGCCGTTCCGGTCGAAGAAGGCAGGATGAGTGCCAGTCGCTGTTGGGATCGGTTATCTGTTATCAATTGTCTAACAGTTGTCCAGGTTCAGTGTCGGCGGCCTAACGGCTGCGGTTGGTACAATTCTCTACTCCGTGCGAAGTGCGTTTGCCGGATCGACTCGTGTCGCGCGTCGTGCCGGAACGAGAGTCGCGAGCAGAGCGATCGCTAACAGAAGGGCCGGCATCACGACGAAGGTGAGCGGATCAGTTGCCGTCACACCGTAGAGCTGCGACGTCAGCAGGCGGGCCGTAGCGAGCGCCAGCACCAATCCGATCCCCGCGCCGATGAGCACGACACGCATCGACTGTTGCGCGAGGAGCAGCACGAGATCGCGGGCGGTGGCGCCAAGGGCGGAGCGGATCCCCATCTCGCGAGTCCGCTGCGCGACGGAGTACGACGTCACACCGTAGATGCCAACGCTAGCGAGGAGAAGCGCGAGGAGCCCAAACACCCCCAACAGCGCCGCGCCAAGCTCGGATGGAAGGAGCACGATACGCATGTCGTCGCCAAGAGAGGTCACTGGCGCAGGAGGGAGCCGCGGGTCGAGCGTATGCACGAGGTCGCGCAGCGTGGCTGACATTGCTGGCGTCGCGCCAGCCGTGCGCACCTGCAGGATCATCTCAGAGCGATAGTGCTGCGCGAAGGGAAGATACATGAAATCCGGCGTCCGTTCGCCGAGCGAGTTGTATCGCGTGTTGCGAACGATGCCAACGACGGTGACCCACGGTCCCGTAGGGCCTTCGATGCTGACGCGTCTTCCGACCGCGGACTCGTTAGGCCAAAGGTGCTTTGCCATCTGTTC
>DATEPP010000498.1:0-1145 GCA_035273165.1 Gemmatimonadaceae bacterium | reverse complement strand
TTCTACATCGCGACGATGGGGGTGCTTCGCTCTTCGGCGCGCATGCAGCACGTGAGGCCGGACTCGAGCGCGGCGGCGACTGGCCGCACCTAACGATTGGCTAGCGCCGGCTTCGTACTCTAGCCAGCGCTGCGGAGCTCTCACAATGAAGATCTATCTTACACTCACTGCCGTCCTTTTCGGGCTCCTCACCCTCGTGCACGTTTGGCGCATGATGGAGGAGCGAGGGACTCTCGCGAAGGACCCGTGGTTCCTGATCATCACGCTCATTTCCGCGGCGCTTTGCTTCTGGGCCGTGCGGCTGCTCGTGCTCTCACGGAGACGGCCAGACATTTCGTAACATGCTTCACTGATTCACACCGCTCGCGAGAAAGCCCCCGTCCACAGCGAGGAGCTGGCCAGTCACGAATCGCGCCGACTCCGACGCGAGAAAGATCGCCGCACCGACGAGATCGTCGACGTCGCCGAAGCGACCCATTGGTGTCCGCATCAGCAGCTCGCGCCCGCGTGCCGTTCCATCGAGCAGGCCAGCGTTCAGCGCCGTCCGGAAGACGCCGGGGAGAATCGCGTTCACGCAGACGCCGGCGCGCGCCCATTCGATCGCGAGCGACTTTGTGAGCGACGCGACGGCGGCCTTGCTCGCCCCGTATGCCGCGACTTCGTAGAGCGCCACGACCGACGTGAGCGAGCCGATGTTGATGATCCGCCCGTAACCCCGAGCCACCATGTCCCCGCCGAAGGTCCGGCACGCGCGGAGCGTTCCCGTGAGATTGGTATCGAGGATCTCGCCCCAGCGCGTCTCGTCCATGTCGAGCGTCGGCTGACGTGACGTGATGCCGGCGGCGTTGACGAGGATGTCGGCCTCGCCTAACGAATCGCGCACCGCCTCGCGAAGCGCCTCGATCGAGCTGGCGTCCGTGACGTCGGTCGTGACGCGAAGAGTGCGACGCCCCGCGGCCTCGATGACGTCCGCGGCCTCGTCCACGAGCTCTCGTCGCCTGCCAGTGGCAACGACGTCCGCGCCCGCCTCGGCAAGGCCGCGCGCAATCGCGAGGCCGATGCCGGACGTCGCGCCGATCACCACAGCGGTGCGGCCGCGCAGGTCCAATCCCGGGTAAGGCACGCGCAATTATGGTCAGCCGAGG
>DATEPP010000497.1:0-3967 GCA_035273165.1 Gemmatimonadaceae bacterium | reverse complement strand
GGATTCTTGTCGAGCACCTGGAGGTCGGCAAATTTCCCCGGCTCGATCGAACCGATGTACTTCCCGAGGCCGATCGCTTCGGCGCCGAAGATCGTGGCGACGCGGAGGACGTCGTGACGCGGCATTCCGCCGCTCGCGATGTTCCAGATCTCCCAGTGCGCGCCGAGTCCCTGCAACTGACCGTGGCTGCCGAAGCCGACGCGGCCGCCGGCGGCGACGACCTTCGCGGCTTGCGCGGCAAAGAGCGGGAAGCTCCACGCCGAGGGCGCCCACCAACCCGGCCGGCGCAAGGCCTTCTTCTCCAACTCGTGCCGAGGCGTGAAGCGGTTCATCTTCGGATCGTCGATCACGTTCATGTTCTCGTACCAGTAGTTCTCGGCCCAGGGGCCGCCGTACTGGACGATGAGCGTGGGCGTGTAGGTATCGCCGCTCTGGGCGAAGAGCTGCACGACATCGTTGTACAACGGCGCGATCGGCAGCGTATGCTCGCTCCCCGAGTAGCCATCCATCGCCTCGGTGAGATTCTTCTTGAAGTCGAGCCCACCTTCGAGCGTCGGCATGAGATTCTGCTCGCGCGCGGCGATGATCACCCACTGACGCACCTTTCGTTCGCCCACCATGTACTGCTTGATGGTGTTGGTGCGGTAGTACTCGGAGTAGCGCTTCAGGACGTCGCGGGCATCGTCGAGGTTGCGGATGTTATCGCGTGAGAAGACGCCTGGTCCGGTCGAGAGAATGCGCGGGCCGATGAAGTCGCCCGTCTCCACGAGGTCGCCATAGGTAATCACGTCCGTCGTCGAGGTCTGGGGATCGCGGGTCGTCGTCACGCCGTAGGCGAGGTTGATCAGGTACTCCCACGGCTGAACACGGTGCACGCCCCACGCCGGCCAGATGTGGGCGTGGATGTCCACGTAGCCCGGCACGATCGTCTTGCCGGTGACGTCGATGACGCGCGCACCGTTAGGCACGGCAACGCTTCCCGAGGGTCCCACGGCGGCGATGCGATTGTCGCGGACGACGACGTCGCCGTTCGCGATGACTTCGTCGCCCTTCATGGTGATGATCCGCGCGCCGCGCAGCACCACGGTGCCGGTCGGCTTGTCCTTCGGCACCGTGATAACGACGTCGGTCTGCGCCGGCTCGTAGGCCGGCCGCATCGCGATCTGACTCGTCGAGTCACTGCGCGTCCCTCGTCCCTCGCCCCGTGCTTCGGCGCGTGTCGTGGAGTCACGCACGAGTGAGTCAGCGCGCGCGACGTCGTAGGTGAAGTAGGCGTGGCCGATCGAGTAGTAGATCTGCTTGCCGTCCTTGGACCAACCAGGGAAGTCGCCGCCGATGCGCGTGAGGCGGCGCACCGGTACCGCCGACTGCGCGGGGTTGAGGAGCGTGATCGACGGTGCGGCGCCGCCGGTCATCGGCACGGAGTTGATCAGATAGAGGTTCGTCTCGGCCTGCACGAGCGCGCGCTCACCGTCGGGAGAGAGCAGCACTTCATTCGTCTGGCCGGCGTTGCCGCCGCGGCCCCCGCCGCCCTCGACGAGCGACGCCCGCAGCAGCGCTCGGCGGTCGGTGCCGTCGAAGCGCATCGACACGAGTCCCTCGTTAGGCTCGTAGATGTACACCCGTGCGCTGTCGGGACCGAAGTGCGGCTGGCCATACCGCGTCACCATCGTGATCGTCGTGCTCGCGCCGCCGGTGGCCGGGAGTGAGACGAGCTCGAGTCCGGCCGCCTCGGCGTTGTTGCCACCGAGCTCGTCGCGGTCGCGCCGCTGCTCGCGCGGGCCGCGAATGACGACGATCTTTTTCCCATCGGGCGTATAGGCGAGCTTGTCGTAGAACGCCGACACCGTCGTCAGGCGCTCGGGCTTCCCCTGCCCGTCGCCGCGGACGCGGTAGACGTCGCCGCCGCCCTGCTCCGACCAGGTGACGTATGCGATGTACCGCCCGTCGGGCGACCAGTCCGGGGCGAATTCGCCCGCGCCGGTCGAAGTCGTGACGCGACGGGGCTTACCGTTAGGCAGGTCCATCAGCCAGAGCTTGTCGAGCGCGACGAGGGCGAGGCGCTTGCCGTCGGGGGACGGACGGGCGCTCCTGATCTGGCGTATGGTGAGCAGCGAGTCGTCGTACTGGTATTCGCGCTTGATCGCGCCGGCGATCATCTGATCGATGTCGGCGGTGAACGGGATCATCGTCTGGCGGCCATCCGGGACGTCGATCCGCCAGATCTTTCCATGGTGCGCGATGACGATCGCCTTGCTGTCCGGCGTGAAGGCGAATGGTGGCACGAGGTCGCGAGTGAACCGCGACTCCTGGTCGTCACGCTGCACGCTCGACGCGAGCCAACGTTCGTCACCTGTCGCGAGGTCGCGAATGCGTAGCGCCGTGTTGGAGTCCTGACGCGTCGCGTATACGAGCCAGCGGCCGTCCGGGCTGAGCTCGGGACGCATCCCGGCACCCGGCGCGTTGGTGCGGGTGTAGTTTTTCCCCGTCTCGCGATCGTAGACGCCGATCTGCCAGCCTAACGAAGTCTGATTGTAGCCGCCGGCGCCGTTGCGGAGCGCGGTGTAGATGTAGCGCGGATCCTTCCCGAACGCCGCGCCGACGAAGTTGTTCGGTTCGGCGCCGCCACGACCGCCTGCGGGAGGTGGCGGCGCCCCACGCCCCGCGGCTGCGTCCGTGCCGGTGAGCCGGAGTCCCGTGCCACCGTCTCGGTGATACATGTACAGATCGTATTGCGAGCCGAAGAGCGCGTTGTTCTTCGACACGACCACGTACTTCCCGTCCGGCGTCCACGTGGGCGAGACGAACTGCCGCTGCTCGTCGCGGGTGAGCATGCGCGGGTGGCTCCCGTCGGCGTTCATCAGCCACAGGTTGTCGGAGCCATTCTTGTCGCTGACGAAGACAATGGACTTCCCGTCCGGCGACCACTTCGGCTGGGCGTCGAAGGCCTGGCCGCTCGTTATGCGCGTCGCCTTGCCGCCCCCGATGGGCAGGGTATAGATGTCGCCGAGGAGATCGAAGACGATCGTCTTGCCGTCGGACGAGAGGTCGAGCGAGAGCCAGGTTCCCTCGTCCGTCGTGAACTTGAGGGGCTGGGTTGGCCGGAGCGGAAGCTCACGAAGTCCGCGGCCGCCGCCCGAATCGGCGGGGTTTCGTTGGGCAGAGAGTGGCGCGGCAGCGAAGAGCGTGCTGGCGAGGATCGCGCACGAGAGGAGACGTCGCATACGGCACTCCAGTGGGCACTGAGGAACGGGCGGGCAGGCGGGCAGGCTCGATGATACTCGCGGCTCGCACCAGACGACAGCCTGGCTGTAACTTCCGCGACCATGAGCAATCAACCTGCTGCGGATACGCGCGCGCTCCTCGAAACGCTGCCGACGCGCGGCCTCGCCGATCGTCTGGGAATCGAGATTATCGAATTGACCCCTGAACGCGTCGTCGCGACGATGCCCGTCGACGACCGGACGCGACAGCCATTCGGGATTCTCCATGGCGGCGCATCGGTGGCCCTCGCCGAGACGGTGGCGTCGTTAGGCGCGGTGATGAATGTCGACCTCGAGAAGGCGAGCGCGGTCGGACTCGAGATCAACGCCAACCACCTTCGCGCCAAGCGCGAAGGGATGGTGCGCGCAACGGCGACTCCGTTTCATGTCGGCCGCTCGACGCAGGTCTGGGACGTGCGCATCGTGGACGAGGAGGAGCGGCCGGTGTGCATCTCCCGCTGCACCCTAGCCGTTGTTCCCCGGTAGTCCCGTCCAGGGTGCGACGGCGTTTAAGGGTGGATATCTCGACCGAAGAGCAGTCGATCGGCGGTGCTAGGCGGTACCATGCCAAATTTGGGCTCTTCCGGGAATTCCGGGAGCAAGTGGGCGTCGTGGGCGCCACTGGAGAGCCCAGAGTTTATTGGACGCGAATGACGCGAATCAGGGCGCGAATCGCACCGGGCGCCGAGCGAGGTCCTCGCTCA
>DATEPP010000496.1:0-15043 GCA_035273165.1 Gemmatimonadaceae bacterium | reverse complement strand
GATCCCTCGTCGCTCCGCTCCTCGGGGATGACAATGGGAGTCGCTTCGCTCGTCGGGACGACAGCCTTGCGCGCCCCGCGCCTCGCTATCCGCCTAACGGGTTGCAGTTCCCACCGAGACTCCGCGCGTTGCACTCCGCGGACGGGATCGGCATGATCGTCGGCACACTCCCATTGGTGACGCCTAACGGGATCGTGTTCAAGAGATTGAAGCGGCGCGCGTCGATCCAGGTCGTCCCCTGCTCCCAGAGGAGCGAGAACTCCCGCTCGTACAGCAGCGCGCTGACGAACGCGGCGTCGCTGCTGTTCACGGTCAACGTCGTGTCCGGCGTCAGACCGCCCGAGTTCACTCGGACGTAGTTCAGATCTGCCAGCGCGAGCGCCTTCTGCGACGTGAACCACTCCGCCTCCGACCGGAGCAGAATCAGCTCCTCGTTCTTGATGATCGGGATCGGATGATTGGGATCGGGCGCGCCATTGGTGAAGTAGCGCGTGAACTTGAGCGTCCCCGCAATGTCGACACCGGCGATCGACTGCGGCGCGTCCGACGTCGACAAAGCGGTCTTGCTCGTCAGGCGCAGATCTGGCGTTGTACCGTTGAACTGCACCTTCTGATAGAGGATAGCACTGTCGGCGAAGTACCTGACGCCGTTCAGCGGCTCGGAGAGATCGTTCGACTGATCACTCGGCGCGTTCGAGAAATCGAAGTACACGCCATTTTGCAGCGTCGACGGGCTGCTCGCATCGATGAACGAGCTGTTGAGCGCGGCGAGCGCCTTCGTGTAGCACGCCGCACCGCATCCGGCCGTAGCACGCAGGACGTTCGCCTTCGCGGTCAGTGCGATCACGAACTTCGCGAACGTAGGGGGCGTGTCGAAGCCGGTGTATCCCGGCGGGAGAGGAAACGGGAAGGTGGCGGTGGGGTTCGCCTGGAGCTTTGCGTACGCGTCCGCGAGGAGACCGAGCGCATAGCCGTACACGCTGTCCTGTGGCACGAACGGCGCCGGCGGCGCATCGATGGCACGGCCGACGTCGACGGGCGCGCCGAGCTTGCCGCGTGTCTCGACGATGTACATGAACGAGAGCGCCTTGAGCGTCTCCGCCATCGCCTGCGATACCGCTTTCTCTCCGGCGGAGAGGTCATGGTTGTTCGCGAGCGCCTCGATGTACGTATTGGCATCGCGAATGAGAGCGTAGCGGCTACCCCAGAGCGCACCACCGAAGCCGCTCGGTGACAGCGGGCCGAAGTAGGGCTCCTGGTAATCGGGCTGGTTGTTGCCGGCGAGGTTGATCCCCTCGCGGCCCATCGAGCCGAGCCGCCAGATGAAACTCGTGATCTCGCTGCGGGACCGCGCAAAGAGGCCCGACGCCGCCGCACTCAGCTTCGTGCGCGTCGGATTCGAGAGCAGGTCGTCCAGCGTCGGCTGGTTCGGATTGGTGACGTCGAAGTTGCCGCAGGCGACGAGCGCCGCGGCCGCCACGGCGGCAAGGGCCGCCTTCTGGATTTTGTTTAGCATGTTTAGAAGCCCACCGCCAGCGAGAAGAGGTATTGGCGCGAGGGCGGATAGGGGCCCAGGTCGACGTTGCGGGTGATGGCCTGCTGTCCGTAGTTGCTCGATTCCGGGTCGTAGCCGAAGTAGTTGGTGTGCAGCCAGAGATTGCGGCCGCTGATGAACGCCTGCACCTCGTCCGTGCCGAAGAAGCGCGTGTATCGTTGCGGAATACGCGCCCCGATCCTGATCTCGCGGAGCCGCACGAAATCGGTGGACTGCACGAACGGCGTTGCGAGTCCCGTGTTGAGGCACGCGTCGGCGCGGGCGAGACCGGCGGGCGTCTCCTGATCCGGCGCCAGCTGATTGCAATCGTAGAGCGACAGTGTCTGATTCTGCGCGACGCCGCCCTTCTGCATGTCCACGAGCACCGACAGGGTCGCCAGGCCATACGTGAGATCATTGCCGAACGACATCTGATACGTCGGGCTCGCGTGTCCCATGTAGCCGACGATGAAGTCGCCGTTCGAGTCGATCCCCGTCTGACCGATGATCTGGTCGATCGGCCGGCCCGGCTGGAGGAAGAACTCGCCGAAGGCGAGGCCGAAGCCGGCCGTTGGCGGACGAAAGCCAGGCACAGGCAGGTTGTCGACGTTGGAGTGATCGTGGCTGTACGTCGTCCGGTAGAGCCAGTTGAAGTTGCCGCGCTGAACGACCTGCACCGCGAGCGACGCCTCGATGCCTTCGTTGCTCAGCTGCCCACCGTTGAGGATCACCTGTGAGAAGCCGCTCGACGGCGCTGGCGTGCGATTGAGCAGCAGGTTGGTCGTGCGCCGCTTATAGCCCGTCAACTCGAGAGTGGCGCGACTACCGAATGCCGCGGCATCGAGGCCGCCCTCGATCTCCTTCACCCGCTCGGGCTCGATCCTCGGCGCCCCCGAGATGCCCGTGACGTTCGTGCCGACGTTACCGCCGATCACCGTCGTTGAAAGAGTTGTAAACTTCTGCCCGAAGAGTGGCTGGTTGCCTGTCTCACCGTATGCCGCGCGAAGCTTGAAGTCGCTGCCCGCGCCCAGCAGGCCGGGGAGCCGGAACGACGCACCCGTCTTGGGGAAGATGTAGAACTTGCTCGTGTTGCCGAAGACGCTGCTCCGCTCGGCGCGAAGGCCCGCCTCGAGCGTCAGCCGCTCGTCGAAGGCGATGACCTGCTCCTGCGCGTAGAGCGCGACGGTGCGTTCGGTCGAGATGTTCTCCTGCTGCTCACCAAAGACGGAGCCTTGCGTGATGTTCGACTGACCGGGGAGCAGTCCGCGTGCCGTGACGCGCGCGATCTGGAGCTGCCGGTCCTCGTACTGCACTCCGCCGGACGTCGTTGCCTGGAGGAGGGAGCCGGGCGTATAGCTGTGAATCGCGTTGACGTTCCAGTTGACGTAGCGCGCGTCGCCGTTGCTCAGTGTCGACGCGCCGGGATTCTGAAGTCCCTGCTGGAAGAACAGCTCGGGCGGCGCGAAGATCGCGTTGCGCTGGCCGAAGATGTCCGCGCCGGCGGCCGCAACGAGCTTGAGCGATTGTTGGTTGTTCGACCACGCGTCGACGTTCATCGTGCCGCCGCCGGTGAAGCGATTGACCGTCTCGCGATTCTTGCCTAACGCGGCGGTCTGCAGCGGGTTCGAGCCGAGGTACGTGAACTCGGGAGCACGGAATCCGCCGTTGGCGTCGAGGAGCGGGATGAAGCTCGGGATGTAGGCGAGGGAGTACGTCACTCCCGCGCCGGTGTTGTCGTTGTTGATGAAGCCGCGGTCGTTGTTGCTGCGCGCGAACGCGCTCGTCACCGACAGCGTCAGCCGGTCGTTGATATGTTGCGCGAGATTCAGCCGCAGCGCCTGGCGTTCGGCGAAGGTGTTGTGGATGATCCCATTGTCGCGCTTCACGTCGCCCGAGATGTAGTACGTCGTGTTGCCCGTTCCGCCGCCAACGTCCGCCTGCGTCTCCGATGCGGGCGCCCTGCCTCCGGCGAGCTCCTTCATGTGGTCGTAGAACGGCAACTTCCCATTCACGGCGAGCCCTTCGATGATCGCCGTGTCCGCCGCGCTGGTGTACGTGCTCTCGGCCGAGACGACGTTGAAAACACGCTCACCAGGTCCTCGAAGAAGGCTCGACCAACCGAGTCGCTGGGTGACGTGCGCTCTCGGCTTGCCGGCCTGCCCTCGATTCGTGGTGATGATGACGACGCCATTCGCCGCCTTCGATCCGTAGATCGACGACGCGGCGGCGCTCTTCAACACTTCGATGTTGACGATGTCGTTGGGATTGAGATCGGCGAGCCGGTTCGCGACGTCGTCCTGCGTCGGGCCAGTGCCGCTCGCGCTGCCACTACCGGTGACGGTGTAGAGACCGGATGGGATCGAGGCGTTGCTGTAGATGACGCCGTCGACGATGATGAGCGGATCGGATGCGCCGATAACGGTATTGCTGCCGCGAATCTGGATCTGTGCCCCGCCGCCCGGCGCGCCCGAGTTCGTCTGGATGTTCGCGCCGGCGATCTTGCCGGCGAGCGCGATGTCGACGGCGGGAGCCGGCACGCGATTCAGCTCTGCCGAGTCGACGTTGGAGGTCGACGTGATCGCGTTGCGCTTGCTGATCACCGTCGCCTGGCCGGTGACGACGACCTGATCGAGCGTCAGCGCGGCGCGCGAGAGGAAGAAGGTGGCGGTGTCAGTCGCCGGCACGGCGACGTCCCGCGCGGCGTAGCCGAGGGCGCGGAGATGCAATCGCTGCGCGCCGTCGGGCAGGGTGATGGTGAATCGACCTTGTTCGTCGCTCTGCGTCGCAGCTCCATTGACGATCGAAATGATCGCACCGGAAATCGGCTCCGCGGTGCCTTCGACGCGGACGGAGCCGACGAATCGCCGTTGTTGCGCGAGCAGTGCGGCGGGGAACAGGGCGAGCGCGGTGAGCGCTGACCACGCGATACGTCTGATCATGATTCTCCCTCGTGGGCGGGAACGACTAGCAGAAGCGGAGGCCGTTGTCGCGCGCGGTGCGTCGGCGCAGCTGCGCGAGGGTGGGGGGTGCGGCTCATATACGGCGGCGGCGAAGGGGCGTCAAGCCGGTGGGATGAAGTGGCCCACACACAGTTCGGCGCTGGCATTTGGAGGGCGCGGAGTTCCAAACGGCGCTAGGTCCCAAACAGCGCGAGGTCCCAAACAGCGCGAGGTCCCAAACAGCGCGACGTTCCAAACGACGTTTAACGACGTCTGGGACTTCGCGTCGTGTGGAACTCCGCGCCATTTGGAACTCCGCGCCGTTTGGAACTCCGCGCCCTTTGGAACTCTGCGCCCTTTGGAACTCCCCGCCCTTTGGAACTACCCGGCGTCAGCCTTTCTCCCGGATTGAGTATTTTCTCCGCATGCCGACACGACTGAAGATCGGAATCGACCTCGGAGGAACCAAGATCGAAGCCGTGGGCCTCGGCGCGCGGGGCAAGGAGCTCGTTAGGCGGCGCGTGCCGACGCCGGGCGGGTATGAGCCCACGCTCGACGCGATCGCGCAGCTCGTCGCGGACGTCGAGAAAGTCGCAAAGGGCAAGGGAACCGTTGGCGTCGGAATCCCCGGCACCATCGTGCCCGAAACGGAGCTCGTGAAGAACGCAAACTCCGTCTGGCTGAACGGACAGCCCCTCGGCCGCGATCTCGAAGCGCGGCTCGGACGGCCGGTGCGCGTCGCGAACGACGCAAACTGCTTCGTGCTCTCCGAGGCCGTGGACGGCGCGGCGGCCGGGGCGAGTGTCGTCTTCGGGGTGATCATTGGCACCGGAGTCGGCGGCGGCATCGTCGTCGACGGAAAGTGCATCGCCGGCGCGAACCTCGTCGCGGGAGAATGGGGGCACAATCCGCTACCGTGGGCGGCGGCGGATGAATATCCGGGACCCACCTGTTACTGCGGCCGGCTGGGATGCATCGAGATGTGGGTCTCAGGACCAGGCTTCGAGCAGGACCACACGCTCCGGAGCGGTGCAAGGTTGTCGGCGCCGGAGATCGTGCGCGCCGCGACGAAAGGTGATCCCCTCGCGTCGATGTCGTTGAATCTCTATTGCGATCGCCTCGCGCGGTCGCTGGCGTCGCTGGTGAACGTGCTCGATCCGGACGTGATCGTCCTCGGCGGCGGCATGTCGAACGTGCCCGAGCTCCCAAGCCGGTTGATGGAGATCATTCCACGTTACGTGCTCGCCGCGGGCGCGACGTCGACGGACCTCACCACGAAGATCGTCCGCGCGATGCACGGCGACTCGAGCGGCGTGCGCGGCGCGGCTCGACTCTGGTAAGCATGTATCAACTGCTCTTCGTCATCCACGGCATGGGCGCTGGCGCGCGACCGGCCAATGATCCGCATTGGTGGACCGGTGTGGTCGACGACCTTCGCGCCACTGCCAAGACGTACAAGCACGACAGAGATCTCGTGCTCGACGCACCGAAGCCCGGGCAGGTGCTCGTCGTTCCGCTCACCTACCATCAGCTCTTCGACGACATCCGCGGCCGGTGGTCGCGCCAGACGCCTAACGATGCCGCCTGGCTGCCGCTCGTGCAGCAGCTTGCCTTTCGCGATCCGGCCGCGCTCGCGAAGCTGCCGGGATGGGCGACGTCCGCCGGGAGTTTCTTCTGGACGCACGTGCTCGACGTGCTTCTCTACCGCTACATCGCCGACTTCACCATCCCGATTCGCGAGCTCGTTGCCACCCAGATCGCCGAGGCGTGGAATCGCGCCGACATGGACAACGGGACGAATACCCCCGTGCACTTTCTCGCGCACAGCCTCGGCACGGCCGTACTCCACGATTCGATCGCATTCCTCGGCGCGGACCCCGGCTTCGGTCCCGCGACTCATATGATCACGAGCATCGTCACGCTCGCCAACGTGTCGTGGGTGCTCGAGAATGGATTTCCCGCGTACGACTCCATCGATCGGCCCATCACCGCGCCCCCGCCGCCGGACGGCATGACGGAAGCATACTTCTCCTTCCGCCACGAGTTGGATCCGATCGCCGAGATCGTGCGAACATTCCGAGCCGACCATCATGGGTGGCCCGCCAACGGCTACCGTGACGAGGTTGCGATCGACGTGAAGGATTGGAACGTGCACGACTTCACGCATTATCTCGACAACCCCATCGCTCATCTGCGGCTGTTCGAGCGGCTCTGGCCTAACGAGGACTGGACAGGTCGACGCGACGCGTCGATCGTCGCGTACAAGAGCTCTGCCGGAAATCCCTGTCCCGCGGCGCTCGCCACTGCGCGCGCCGATCTCGAGGCGCTGTTCGCCAATCCGTTCCCGCAAACGACCGACGGATTCATCGACGTGGCGGTCGCAACGTTCCGCGTCTTTGAGAAGGCGCGCGCCGCGTGCACGCAGGAAGGCGGCCGATGATCGTCGGCATTCTCGCCGCGAGCCTGATCGTCGTGCACCCGTTACCGCACCGCGCACCGGACCCCGGTGCCGAGTGGTGTGAGCCGAGCGTCGTCTATAACGAGAATCCCTCTCCGAACGCGACGGACGCCGTCGACCGCATTCATCCGTTGCTATCGCGCATTCGATGGGCGGATGAGGTGCATAACGAGCAATGGGAGCTGGCGCTCCGCGGACTGCGCGACGAAGCGGCGAGCGCCTTCGTCGACGCGGGCGTCGGCAATTCGGAGCAGCAGCGTTTCTTCGCGGAGCTCGATGCGACCATCGCCGCGACGTCGGCACTTCCCAGGCGGAGCGACGGTGGATGGGCAAACTATCTCACGACCTCCGTCCAGCCGATCCGCTTCCATCCAATCCACCTTGTCAACGCGTACCAGCTATTCCGCTCCTCGCCAATCGACCTGAGCGCCCTTGCTCGAGGGAGCGCGCGTCAGGTCCAGGCGCTCTGCTGGAGCGCATTCAGCGTCAACCAGGTGCTCGCGCGATTGGCGCTCGGTCTGCAGGCTGCCACGCTCGCGCGGCTCGGACGTCTCAACATGTCGTGGGCGAATTACCGTGCGTACGGCTACACCCGTCAGGCGCTGGAGCAGATCGCCTTCCGTGGACGCGCCACGGTGCACGACACGCTACCGGGAAGGGTGCAGTGGCTCCTCGGTCATCTCTCCGTCGGTGAGGAGGTGCAGTGGCGCGATTCGACGACCACGGCAACCTCCACGGTGATCGAGGTGGTCGGCGGCCTTCGCTACTGGCACGACTACACCCAGTACTCGGGCGCGTCGGTTATCGCCACCCTGCCGACCAGCGGCCGGCCGGGATTCGGCGGCATGGTCCACTTCGCCCGAAGTATCCGCGCCGGCGCCGTCGTTAGGCGATCCGACCGGAAGTGGCGCCCGGGAATAGTCATGTCGGCCGACGTCTACGGCTTTCTCGACCGGTCGAAGCATGTCGTGGACAGGGCAATCGCGAGTGTCAACGGTCGCGTGCTGCTCGGCGATCCGTCGGAGAGGTAGCACCACGGCCTAAACAATGTCGCCTTCGTCCCGTGTTGGAGGGGCGCTGCCGAGGACGGCGGCGGCGGCATCGAGTCGATCCTCCAATGCGCGAACCCGACGCTCGAGCGCGGACGAATCGGCTGGCACCGACAGCCCTGGCGCGGACGCGGTCGGTGTTCGCGGCGTGCGCCGAACGAACCGCGCGTAGGCCAGGGCGAGCGTGATCGCGAGCGCGATGCTGATGACGACGAACCGAGCCACCGAGGTGTCCGTCGCGATGATCCAGCCGACGCCGTAGAGCATCAGGAAGACGCCCCCGAGTAACAGCCCGTTGCTGATGACGAGTAGTCGGTCCGCACCGATCAGCGAGGCTGCCATGGCGAGAGTGGCGACGATGATGAGCGTGATGCTCGTGGTGCGTGCCCATGGGATGCGCGCCGCGGCCGCCGCGTCGAATAGATCATTGCGCCGGCGCTCGATCGCCTGGAGAGAGTCGCGGTCAGCGCTCGTCAGCTCGTTAGGTGCGCGGGCATCCCTCAGAGCCTGTTCCTTCCGGCCGAGATCACGGAGCTCGTTGTCGAACCGCTGCGGCGGTGGATGAAACGTGTACACCCCCACGCCGACGAATGCGGTGAGCATGAGGCCGAGGAAGAAAGCGAAGATGGTCCGCAGCATGGCACCCCCGGTGCTAGTTCGCGGCAATCGTGGCGTCTGGCGCACCGAATGCTTACCCTGATGACGCCATCGCGCGCCGAGATTTCTTGAATGACCATACCGCAAGTTGCGCCTGAGCGGGGCACCATCGCCCAGCCCACCGCCGCGCCCATCAAGACGACGCCTCCGCAGCCGGCGACGCCGCCACTGGTACTGCCGGACGGCCGCCGGGTGCGAGTCATTCACTTAGTCGCGGAATTGGCCCCCTTTGCCCGCAGCGGTGGACTCGGGGAGGCGGTCGCCAGCCTCGCGCGCTTCCAGGCGGCGTCCGGCGTGCCGGCGGCGATCATGATGCCCCTGTACTCGGTCGTCCGCGAGACCGCGCCCGCGATCGAACCAGTGGGCCCCGCCTTCCGCGTACAAGTCGGCAGCCGTATCGAGCCGGCGCGCCTCTGGCGCCTCGCCAAGCGGCCGGATGACCCCCGCGTCGGCACCGAGGTGTACTTCATCGAGAGCAACGAGTACTTCGACCGGCCATATCTCTACGGACCGCCGGGCTCCGATTATCCCGATAACGCGCGTCGTTATGCGTGCTTCTGCATGGCGGCTCTGGCGGCGATCCCGCGCATCGCTGGCTCGGATCCGGTGATCCTCCATGCGCACGACTGGCACACCGCGCTCGCACCCGTCTATCTGCGCACCCTCTTCGCCGGCGACGTCCGCTACGGCTGGGTGAGCGTCGTCCTCACCGTTCACAACGCCGGATACCAGGGGCACTTTCCGCCGGAGACCATGGCCGACATCGGCCTGCCGGCGCCGCTCTACAACATGCGGCAAATGGAATGGTACGGCCGGGTGAACCTGCTCAAGGGCGGCCTCGTC
The DNA here is from genome assembly GCA_035273165.1 of Gemmatimonadaceae bacterium. GTDB lineage: Bacteria > Gemmatimonadota > Gemmatimonadetes > Gemmatimonadales > Gemmatimonadaceae > AG2. The sequence goes on along the minus strand of DATEPP010000496.1, from coordinate 5,563 downwards.
TTCGCCGATGCCGTGACGACGGTGAGCCAGACGCACGCGCACGAGCTCCGCACCCCGGCCGGTGGTTTCGGTCTCGACGGCGTCTTCCGCGCGTTGCGTGATCGTTTCGTCGGCATCACCAACGGCATCGATCAACGCCGCTGGGATCCGAAGACCGATCCTGTCATTCCCGCGCACTACTCGACCGAAGACCTCGAGGGAAAGGAGCTTTGCCGGATGGCGCTCCAGCAGGAGACCGGGCTGCGGGCGATGTCCGGCGTTCCGATCTTCGCGATGACGGCGCGGCTCGTCTCCCAGAAGGGGCTCGATCTCATCCTCGGCGATCCGGGCTACTTCGCCCTCGACGCTCAGTTCCTCTTCCTCGGCGCCGGAGAGCCGCGGTACGAGGCCGCGCTCACCGCGATCGCCGCGCGCGCGCCGAGCCGAATCTCAGTGCAGCTGCGTTTCACCGAGGAGCTCGAGCACAAGCTGCTCGCCGGCGCGGACATGTGCCTGATGCCGTCGCAGTACGAGCCGTGCGGCCTGACGCAGATGCGAGCGCAGCGCTACGGGACGCTCCCCATCGCCCGCCGCGTCGGCGGCCTCGCCGACACCATCGAGGACAACGTCACCGGCTTTCTCTTCGACGACTACGACGCCGCCGACTTCATGCGCGCGGCCGAGCGCGCGGTCGATCAGTACAAGGAAGCGGAAGGGTGGCGGAACATGATGCGTGAGGCGATGGCCCGCGATTTCGGCTGGGAGCAGTCGGCCGCGAAGTATCTGAACCTCTATCGGCGGGTCGTGCAGGCGTCCGTCACCCGGTGATCGGTTGGCGGTTGGCGGTTGGCGGTGGACGGTGGACGGATTGGTGTTCACGGCCGGACTGAACGGCTCAATCCGAAGAGAAGTCCGCCTTCGCGGTCTGCGCGCTTGGCAATTTCAGCAAGCTCCTCGCCTACGCCGTAGTCCCGACGCTCTGCAATCACCAGCAACGTCATGAGCTCCTGCAACGAGCCACGCGAATGGGAAATATGGTGCAGGAATGATCGTGGCGACTTGCACTGGCCCTCGGCCACATTGGATGGGATGGAAACCGCCGCACGGCACATCTGGGAGCTGATTCCAAATCGTTCGTAGCCGGGCAAACGGTCTGTGTACTGATAGACGAGCAACGCCAACTCGATTCCTTCCTTCCACGCCTCGAGATCTCTGAACGTCTTCAGGCTCACGGGCCCTTTCCGATTGGTGATTCGGAAAGCATTCCATCCCCACTGGTTTCTGCCGGCATCGTTCTACTGCCGAGGGTATCGATTTGCTGCTGAGCAGATCGGGCTCACGGGCAACGACCAAACCGGCAACGGTCCACGGTCAACCGTCAACCGTCAACCGTCAACCGTCAACCGTCGGAACGTCCGCCGCATTCGCGTGTTAGAAGCACGGGCGCGGCCGCACGCGTCAACCTCTTTGGCGCTCTCGACGTACTCCTGGTAATGGAACATCGCCTCAAACCAACACCGCCAGCGGCCGAGGTGATCGCCACGGCTCCGACCGCCATCCGAGAGCGGCCTCTCCTCGCGCGCTACGGTGCCGCGTTCGCCCTCACGTTGGCGGCATGGGGAATCGCGATCCTGCTCGGCAACGGGCTCAGCGTACGGACGCACCTTCCGTTTGCGGCTGCGGTCGCTGTGGCGACATGGTTCGGCGGGGCGGGGCCTGGCCTTCTGAGCGCGGCGCTCTCCGTCCTCGCTATCGACTTCAGCTTCCTGCCCCCGCTCGGCAGCATCGAGCTGACGCACTTCGAGGAGTTGGTCGACAGCCTTGTCTTTCTCGTCGTGGCGTCGACGATCGGCGCGACGACGGCGGCGCTCCGGCGTGCGCGCGAAATCGCTGAACAGCGCGCGGCGGACATCAGCGTCGCCCATGCCGCGGCAGAGCGACTCGCCATGCAGGCGCAACGGCTGCTGGAGGTGACGACCGCCCTCGCGGAAGCGAGCTCGGTGGACGAGGTCGCTAAGGTAATTCTCACGAAAGGCATGCAGGCGGTGGAGGCGACGCGAGCGTTCGTGATGCTCATCGACGGCGACCACGTCGAGCGGCTCGGCACGACCGGCTACGGTGACGACATGCGAGAGCGCACACGCCTATCAAGTATTACCGAGGACAGTCCTGTCGCCGAAGCGATTCGGGCCCGCGCGCCAATCTGGCTCTCGACGGTGGAGGAGTTTCGCGAGCGCTATCCACGCGTCTTCGAGCGCGTCGGCACCGTGAGCGACAGCCAGACACATGTCGTCGTGCCGCTGTACTACGGCAACGAGGCCGTCGGGGCGATGGGGATGAGCTTCTCCGAGCCGAGCGCCGCCGGCGCCGCGGATCGTGCGTTCACGCTGCTTCTCGGGCAGGCGGCAGCGCCGGCACTGGAGCGCGCGCGCGGGTACGATGCCGAGCGCGCGCGGCGGCGCGACGCCGAGCTCACGGCACGCGCGCGTGAGCAGGTGCTCGGCGTCGTCGCGCACGATCTGCGCAATCCTCTGCATCTCGTGATGGCGACCACGGAGCTGCTCGGCGAGCCGACGCTCCCGCCGGACCGCCGGCGCGAGCTCCTCGGCATGACGATCCGCGCCACGACGCAGATGCGGCGACTGGTCAGCGATCTGCTCGACGCGGTTCGCATTCAGACCGGACGGCTTACCCTCGACCTCGAAGCACTACCGATCGGCTCGATCGTCGAGCAGGCGGAAGAGATGGCGCGTCCACTCGCGGCCGAAAGGGGTGTGACGCTCGAGTCCTCGACAACGGACAGCGCGCGCCGGCTTCGCGTCGACCGCGCCCGCATCCAGCAGGTGCTCGGCAACTTGTTAGGCAACGCGATCAAGTTCACGAAGCCGGGCGGCCGCGTCACGCTCGAGGCCTGCGTCGAAAACGGCGTCGCGATGTTCAAGGTGCGCGACACGGGTCCCGGCATATCGGCTGAGCGGCTCCCGCTCATCTTCGATCAATTCTGGCAGGGCGACTCGAAGGACCGTCGCGGGGTCGGACTCGGTCTCGCGATCGCCAAGGCGATCGTCGAAGCGCACGGCGGTTCGATCGCAGTCGAGAGCTGTGTCGGCGAGGGAAGCACATTCTCCTTCACGCTTCCCATTCCGGTCGCGGACGACCTCCCCGCCGAGAGCGGGGCGCGGGTCGAGCTTCAGCTGCGCTGAGCTTCGTTAGGCAGCGGCCCGCGGCTGCTCGTCGAGCGTCTTCTTGACGAGCTTGAACACCTCGTACGGATCTCGGATACCGACGAAGCTCACGAGCGTGAGGCGGTTGCCGTTCGCGCTCGGCATCCTCGAGTAGAAGCGGATCGACCCGACATTCGACGCGTTCTCGATCGGGTTCACCGAGACCTCGAGGTTGGCAATCTGGTCGAAGTCGATCGAGCGAAAGTCCGTCCCCCAGAATCCGCTGCGCAGCATCAGTCGCTTCGGTGTCACGGCGTAGTAGGTGTTGCCGACGACGAGCGCGAGGCGCAGCATGTTCAACACGCTCCCCCAGAAGGGAAAGAGATGGATCATGAAGAAAGGGACCGCAAAGCCGAGCGGGATCCCGCTCTTCCCGCCCATGTGGCGGATGAAGCCGAAGTAGTCCATCGCTCCCCAGATGCATCCGATGACGAGGAAGGGAAGACCGCTCGCGAGGAACGGCGCCCGAGCGGCAGGTCGGCCGACCCAGAGGAATTTCTCGTCCTTGTCGCGGATGACCTGGAAGGCCATCGGGAGGCTTGCATCAGTGATCATCGGCAGCCGCGCCTGTGAGGGATTCCTCATCAGACGCGGGAAGTGCCTCGCACGGCACGTCACGGCTCCATGACAGATCGCGGGGGCCCACGTACTCCGAGCTCGGTCGAATGAGACGGTTCGCGTCGCGCTGCTCCATGGCGTGACCGAGCCAGCCGCTCACCCGGCCAATCGCGAACGTCGGCGTGAAGAGTGGGACGTCGAGGCCGAGGCCGTGGAGCACGAGCGCCGTATAGAACTCGACGTTCGTTTGCAGTCTGCGCCCCGGTTTGTACTCCTCGAGGAGCCGAAGTGCGGTCGCCTCGACATCGCGCGCGAGCCGATACAGCGACATGTCGCCCGCGCGCGTGTACAGTCGCTCCGCCGCGGCTGCGAGTACGTCCGCGCGCGGATCGCGCACCTTGTACACGCGATGACCGAAGCCCATCAGCCGCTCACCGTGCTCGATCTTTGCTCGCAGCACTGACTCGGCGCGCGACGCCTCGCCGATCTCGAAGACCGTCTCGAGCGCGGGACCGGGGGCACCGCCGTGCAGCGGACCTTTGAGCGCGCCGATCGCACCGACGATCGCCGACACGAGGTCCGAGCCCGTCGAGGTGATGACGCGACAGGTGAACGTCGACGCGTTGAGCCCGTGATCGATGACGGTGTTGAGATACGTCTCGAGTGCACGCACTCGCTCGGCGTCGGGCAACTCGCCAGTGAGCATGTAGAGATAGTTCGCGGCGTGCGGGAGCTCGGCGCGCGGCGCGACTGGCTCGGCGGCGTGCCGCAGGCGCCAGTAGGCGGCGACGATCGTCGGGATCTTCGCCGCGATCGTCACGGCGTCTTCCCCGTCGAGCGAGATCGCGCCGGCGCCGATGCGCAGCGCGTCCATCGGCTCGGCGCGCGCGGCGGCGCACTCGCGCAAGAGTGTAATGGTCGCCGATGAAAGCGGGCGCTTCGCGGCGAGCGCGCTCCGGAATGCGCTGAGCTCTGAAGCCGACGGGCGGCGTCCGTGCCAGAGGAGCCAGGTCGCTTCCTCGAAGGTCGCGTTGGCGGCGAATTCCGCCAGCGGATAGCCGGCGATGATGAGCTCTCCACGCTCGCCGTCGACGTGGCTGAGGCGTGTGCGCGCGGCGACGACGCCCTCCAATCCATTATTCTGTGTCATGGCGAAAGCGTATTCGGATGCCCATCATTGAGTCAATGTTGATTCACCGATCAATCTCATGACGGCTTCTCCTTGGCTCAGTGCCGCCGAAGCGGCACGCCGACTCGGCGTCAAGCGCGAGACGCTCTACGCCTACGTGAGTCGCGGCCTCGTGCGCTCGACGCCCAAAGGCGGCCGCACCCGCGCGCGGCTCTACGCCCGCGAGGACATCGAGCGTGCGCGACGGCGGGCCGAGGATCGACGGAATCCCGCGTCGATCGCAACGCACGCACTCAGCCACGGCAGTCCGGTGCTCGAATCGAGCATCACGCTGATCGAGCGCGGCCGGCTGTTCTATCGTGGGCAGGATGCGGTCGAGCTCTCGCGGACACGGTCGGTCACCGAGGTCGCGTCGCTCGTCTGGCGTGGAACGTTCGACGCCTTTCCATCAACGAGCGCGCGCCGACGCGCTGATATTGCCGGCGCGCGGACGCTCCCGTTCGTCGCCCGCGCGCAGTGCCTGCTCGCCGCCGCGGCAGCGCGTGAGCCGCTCGCTTTCGATCTCCGGGGCGACGCGGTCGTCGCGGAGGCTGCGCGCATACTCGATCTGATGGTCGCCGCCGCGGATGGGGGGCGTGATACCGATGCTCCGATCGAGGTGAGGCTGGCGGCT
>DATEPP010000495.1:0-12081 GCA_035273165.1 Gemmatimonadaceae bacterium | reverse complement strand
TCCCCATCCACGGGCGCATCCAGACCGTTCCATTCCACGCGTGAGCGAGGTAGCGATTCACCGAGTCCATCTCCGCGGGCGCGTACTGGCTTTTGTGGCAGGCAAACTCCTCGCGTCCCGCCGCCAGATCGCGGTCCTCGAACGGCACGCGGACCGTGAGTAGCGACTCTGCCATCCCGTTCACCGTCGGATTCGCACGTGGGGCGGTGCGAAGTCGTTCCGTCGGGAGTGACGCGTAGAGAAGGTCGATCTTCGCATAACGAGCGTCGCCCTGGACGACCTGCGTCATGACGTCGCCAACGAGGCGGTGATCCGGATGGCCCGTTCCGCCCTCCGGGCCGAAGGTGATGATCGCCGCCGGGCGAAGAGAGTCGACGATCGCGGCGAGCGAACGCCGAAGCCGGCCGAGCACCTCGAACGACGCCAGGCCGCCGTCGGGGAGCCCGAGGAGGTGGAGCTGTTTTACGCCGAGCCGATTCGCCGCGCAATTCGCCTCGAGGACGCGCGCGGCCGCGAGCGGAGGACCGGCCGCAATTCCCGCAAAGTCGCGGATGCCCTGCGAGCCATCAGTGGCGATGACGAGATGTGTCTCGCGTCCTTCCCGGGCGAGTCGCGACAGCAGCGGGCCGATGACGCGCTCGTCGTCCGGGTGGGCGAAGACGGCAAGGATAGGACGGCTGGTCTGCGCCCTGGCCGCAGCCGGGAGGGTTGCGGCGAGCGCCGCGGCGATGAGAATGTGTCGGATCATTTGCATATCCATACACTGCACATTTTGCCGCCGCCGCGCGAGCCGGGTGTCGGAAAATCATCGTGACTTCTCCTTCATTCGATCCCGGCGAACTGTTCCGCCTGATCCCATCGACGACGATCGGCGAGGTCCGCGCGATCACGCCGATTCGGACGGGTCTCTCCGGCGCCGGCGTGTACGCCATCACGAGCGCGCGCGGTGAGTACGTGCTGCGCGTCCAGGGTGAGGGTGCGGACGACGACTTCTGGTCGCAGCACATACGCATTCTCCGCCGCGCCGCGGAGCACGGCGTCGCGCCGCCGATCGCGCACATCGACGAGGACGCGCGCGCCGTGATCTCGGTCCGGGTCGCCGGTGTACCCCTCGCCGCCGCGCTCGCTGACCCATCGCAGCGCGATCGCGCGATCACCGATGTCGTCGCGCGGCTCAGAGCACTGCACGAGATTGACCCGGCTGGCGTCACGGAGCGTGATGGGATTGCCTTCGCGCGCGGCGTCTGGGAGCAACAGCGCTGTCGAGCGGGATTCCCGTCGTGGGCAGCCGATCTTGGTTCAGCATTCGATGACATCGCAGCGGTGCTTGCGCGTGACCCGCGTCGCGTCGTGAGCCACAATGACGTCAATCCGGGCAATGTGCTCTGGGATGGCGCGCGTACCTGGCTCGTCGATTGGGAGGTCGCCGGTCTCTGGCATCCCTACTACGATCTTGCGGCGTTCACCACGTTCCTGGCGATGGACGCCGATCGAGGGTACGCCTTGCTGGCGTTGCAAGAGGGCACGCCGGTGGACGCCGTCGCGCGCGAGACCTTCGCCGCGATGCGGCAGCTCGTCGCGCTCGCGGTCGGGAGCCTCTTCCTGAGTATGGTACCGGAGCTGTCGTCGATGACCGCGTCGACACGCGATGAAGCGCCGACGCAGGACGAGTGTCGCCTCGCGATGCGTCGCGGCGAGCTGGATCTTCAGACGGCGGCCGGCCGCGCGCGATACGGACAGGCGTTCCTGCGAGTGGCGACGGAGACGTGAGCCACACAGAGTACAGCGCGCTAGCTTGAGCCACTCGGATGGAATTCGTCAGCAGAGGAGGACTTCATGCTTCAGCTCATCGCCATAATCGCGGGGCTCTGCAGCGCCTTCTTCGTCTTCTATACGATCCGCTTGCTCGCAGTGACGCGCTTCCTTACGCAACTTCGGCCGGGTGGTAGCGGGGCATGGGTGGGTGCGGTCGTATTCCCCGCGCTCGCGCTACTGTTCGCGTGGGCAGCAATCCGCCTCTGGCGATTACCACACAGTCGACCGGTGTCGAGCACCGCCGACTTCGACAAGCCGCGCTAAATCCGTAGCGCGACGAACGCGGGTCGAATACATGGCGAATGGGTTTCCGATGAGCACCACGGACTCGTGAAGGGCCACCGTCCCAGCCGGACCGCTCACTTCGTCGCACTCGGCCGCGCGATCGCGGATACTGGACTCTCGCACGTTCCGACCTTCAGCGATCCCACGGCGCGCGTCTTTCTGAACGAGAAAGGACGGCGAAGCCTCGCGAAGATCGAGGCCGCCGCTCAGTCGCCGAAGAGCAGCATGAGGCTCGAGGCAGCGCGAGGGATGGCCGACCTCATCGGCCTCCGCACGGTCGTGATCGATGCCGCGGTGCGAGCCGCGATCGCCGGTGGTGTGCGACAGCTCGTCATCCTCGGCGCCGGCTACGACGGCCGCGCCTGGCGGATGGGCGAGCTGGCGGGCGTGCGCGTCTTCGAGGTCGATCATCCGGCGACACAGGGGGAAAAGCGGGCGCACCTCGCCGAGCTTCCGCGGCCTAACGACGCCGTCACATTTGTCGCGATCGACTTCGAGCGCGAATCGCTGGACACGGTTCTCGAGCGCGCTGGTCATGATCGATGGTCGCCGACCTGCTGGATATGGGAAGGCGTCGTCATGTATCTCACGCGCGACGCGATGCGCGCGACACTCACCGCTGTCGCTGGCCGGAGCGCTCCCGGCTCGACGCTGATCGTCAACTATCACACCGCTCATCGCCACTTCATCGCACGTCTCATGTTCCGGCTCATCGGCGAGCCGCAGATCAGCGCGTGGACGCCCGAGGAGATGGCGAATGATCTGCGGTCGTTCGGCTTCGTCGTTCGCGAGGACACAGGCATGGCCGACTGGAACCAACGGTTCGCGGCTGGAATGGCGAAGGTCGACCGGGCCTCCTACATGCGCGTCGCCGTCGCCCAACGCGACTCTATCGCTGGAGGCCGCGAGAACCGCCGTGCATAACGACGCGCGAAGTCAGCGCAAGGCTTCGAGGAGGCGATCGATATCGCCCATGTCGTTGTAGATCGACGGCGACACGCGCATCCAGTTGTCGGCGATGCGCACGTTGACTCGCGCTCTGTCGAGCTTCGCGGGGATCTCGCTCGCGCCGAGTCCTTTGCGCGCGAAGGTGATGATGCTCGCCGTGGATTGCGACGGCGTGACGCAGGTGAGGCCGAGGCGAGGCACCTCCGCGCGGAGCTTCTGGATCATCGGCTGGCGGTACGCCGCGATGTTCGCGACACCAACCTCCTTCACATAGGCGAGAGAGGCAGCCAGTCCCGCTCCGAGTGCACCGGCGATGGACCCGGCCTCGAAATGACCCGTCGCGTCACGCTTTAGCGTCCACGAAACAGGTTCGGTGGCCTCCGCGGCGAACGGCGGCTCGTGACCCGACATGTCGTCGGCTTGATAGTAGCCGACCAACGGACGGCGAATTCGCTCCAGCAAGTCGTCGCGCGCATAGAGGAAGCCGAGGCCGTAATCTCCCATCAGCCACTTGAAGCTCGAGCACGCGGCGAAATCGACACCACTCGCTTTCACGTCGAAGTGCTCCGCGCCCGCGGTGTGAATGATGTCCGCGTAGACGTACGCACCGCGCGCATGCGCAAGCTCGCAGACGGCCGCGAGATCATGCTGAAAGCCGTTGTACATGGCAGTCGACGAGAGCTCGACGAGTTGCGTCTTGCCGTCGATGGCCTTCGCCAGATCATCGATGTCGATCCGATAGTCTGCCGTCGGTCTGACGACGCGCACGTCGAGGCCCGCGCGTTTGAGCTCGAGCAGGTGCACGAGCGCGCCATCGAAGTGCAGCCAATCCGTGACGACGTTGCGATCCGTCGGTCGATCGAGTCCCAGCGCACTGACGACCAGGTTCTCGCCGGTGCTGGTGTTGGGGACGTACGCAATCTCCGTCGGCTTCGCGTTGATCAGATCGGCGAAGAGCGCTTTGGCGTTGAATCCCTCACCGGAACCGCCGCCGGAGCCCGGACGCGGCATCGCGAGCTTGTTGCGCTGGGCTAGATAGCTGCGCGTCGCGTCGACCGCCCGCCGCGGAATCGGGTGCGTGTAGGCCGCGTTGAGATAGGTGAACCCCTCCGCGAGGTCGAAGTCCTGTTTTCGCGGCAGTGTGGCCGTCGTCAATGTCGCTGCCTCGAGAGTGCGCGCGCCGCTCACACGTGCGATGGCCGCCGACGCGGCAATGCCGCTCAGGCCTTTGAGAAGTTCGCGACGGTCGAGGGTCATGACTGCTCCATCGTCGCCCTCATTGCAACGAACGTCAAGTGGACTGGCTGGTTCGCTACTGGCGCCTGCTGGTCATGTCGTTGAATGTTGATCATGAACGCACCGTCCAGCTTTGCCGGGAGAGTTCGATGAGCACGGCTCGTGACGATTCGGCGTCGCTCGACGAGCGCTTTCGTGAAGCCGTCGCGGCGATCGATGCCGGCAACATCGAGCGGCTCGAGCAGCTCATCACGGCCACGCCGGCCCTGGTCCGCGAGCGTCTCTCGTCGCCCGGCGCCTGGCTGCGCGACAAGATCGGCGCCGCGCTCAACGGCTTCTTTCAGCGGCCATACCTGCTCTGGTTCGTGGCAGAAGATCCCGTCCGCAACGGTACACTCCCCGGCAATGTCGCCGAGGTGGCTCAGGCAATCATCGATGCCGCGCGCCGCGAGAATGCGCCCAACCTTCAAGAGCAACTCGACTACGCTCTCACGCTCGTGTCGTGGTCGTGGATTGCGCGGCAACACGCGCTACAGCTGGATTTGATCGACGTGCTGGTCGACGCTGGCGCCGCCCTCGATGGCAACCAGAACAACGCGCTCGTCAACGGCAACTTCGCAGCGGCGGAGCATCTCGTGGAGCGTGGCGCCAGCCTGACGTTGGAAGTAGCGCTTTGCCTCGGCCGCTGGAGCGATGTCGATCGTCTGCTGCCGATCACCAGCGCCAGGGAGAAGCAGTTTGCGTTCGTGCTCTCGGCGCTTCACGGACAAACCGACGCACTCCGACGGCTGATTGCGGCAGGGGTCGATCTGAATGCGCCGAGCGCTGGCCTCTATCCACACGGGACGCCGTTACACCACGCCGTGTCTTCGGGCTCTCTCGATGCGGCAAAGTTGTTGGTGGAGGCGGGCGCGGACCTCGATGCGAAGGACCACGCGTGGGGCGGGACTCCGCTCGGGTGGGCTGAGTACTACCTGGCCGGGGCTCGAGGAGATCAACCGAACAAACAGTACGCTCAAATCGCTGCTTACCTGCGGGAACGTGTCGGAACCCGTTAGGCTCACGTGGACACTTTCGCCCGCTGAATTTCGTATTTCTCGATATGCGCCAAGTGCCAGTGACCGCGGTTGGTGGCGTGCCATCGGAGATCCTCAGCCAACTGACCTCCGAGCTCGCGCCACTTTTCACGCTCGCCGACGTCCTTGGCTGGGCCCGCCGCGCGACGCCGCCCCGTCATGTCGCCGAGATCGTGACGCAGGATGAGTACACTCATGACATCGTTGTCCCATGGGACGGCAGCCATCACCTGGTCTTCGACGCCACCTGACTCGGCTCCATCACGGCGGTCGCCGTGTGGAATCATCGGCCTACCGCGGCAGAGCTACTCGAGCATCGGTTGGCACACGGCTGGCAGCCAACGCCCACGAAGCTGAAAGGCGGCGCTCAGGTCCTCGGCTATGCCGCGTGCGTCGTCGCGAGTCACCACCAACGAAATGACTGAATCCTTGGGAGAAGTGATGAACAACGAGGCGGCGAAGGCCAATCCCGCGCTCCACCCCTTCAGCATCTTGATCGGTACGTGGCAGACGGTCGGCGCCCATCCCCTGGTGCCGGGGACGACCTTTCACGGCCGCACCTCCTTTTCCTGGCTGGCGGGCGGTGCCTTCCTCATCATGCAGTCACAGATCGACGAACCTCAGATTCCGAGTGGCATCGCCATCTTCGGTACGGACGACTCGACGGGAGAGTGCTCGATGCTCTATTTCGACGAGCGGAGTGTCTCGCGACGATATGAGGTCCGCATGGAGGACAAGACGTTGACGTGGTGGCGGAATGCGACGGACTTCTCGCAGCGCTTCACGATGACCATCGATCCGGATGGTCGGAGCATGACTAGCCGCGGGCAATACTCGCGAAACGGCGCGCCATGGGAGGCCGATCTCGAGTTGACGCACACGCGCCTCGAATGAGCTGAGTTCAGTTGGCTCCGTGACACCTTCCCAGTCGGGACAGTTATGCTTTTCATGATCGTGGAGCACTTTCGCGGCGGCGATCCAGGCCCTGTTTACGAGCGCTTCAGGCTTCACGGGCGCCTCGCCCCGGAAGGACTGCGATACGTCACCAGCTGGGTGACATCGGACCTCACGCGTTGCTACCAGCTCATGGAGTGCACGGACCGCGGGCAGCTCGACCCGTGGCTTCACGCGTGGAGCGATCTCGTCGAATTCGAGGTTCATCCTGTCATCACCTCGGCCGAGGCGGCGGCCCGCGTGCTCTCGGGCGAGGGCAAGGACAACAGCTCGAGGGAGCAAGCTCGCCACCGCTCCGTTCACGTGATGATCTTCGATGGCTTCGCCGACTGGGAACCGGCGCATGCGCTCGCCGAGCTGCGTCGGTGGGGCAAGCGGGCCGTGCGCACGGTCGGCTTCACGTCAGCTCCTGTCGTGTCGATGGGCGGGCTCAAAGTGTCCCCGGATATCGCACTCGACGCGGTCGCTGCGAATGACGTCGAGTTGCTTCTCCTGCCTGGCGGTGACATGTGGGAACGGGCGACCTATCCGCGTCAGCTCCTTGATCCGCTCATCAAGGCGCTCGTTGACGACGAAATCCCTGTAGCGGCAATCTGCGCCGCGACACTCGCACTCGGCCGCGCCGGAGTCTTGGATACACGTCGCCACACGAGTAACGGGAGCGAATACCTGCAGGCGCATTTGCCATACTACGCCGGCGCCTCATACTACATCGACAGCGCCGCGGTCCGCGATCAGCATGTGATTACGGCCAGCGGGCTCGCGCCCGTCGACTTCGCTCGCGAAATATTTGCCGAACTGCACGTTTTCAATGCGGCAGACGAGGCGCTCTGGTTCACTATGTTCAAGGACGGCCGGGCCCCATCGTGAGAGCTACGGCTGCGCGAAAGCCAAGTAGAGTTTGCTCATCGTTCGACTCGCGCGGGCTGGTTGGCGCACAAAGTTCCATGACTATCACGCTATCGGAAGAGATCCGGCGCCAGGCGGTTGCTTCCCTCAAGCGCTATCTCGGCGAAGAATTCGCTGAGGATGTCGGCGATCTGAAGGCGGGGCTGTTCCTCGACTTCATCCTCGCGGAAATCGCTCCGAGTGTGTACAACGCGGCGATATCCGATGCGCAGACCTTTCTCCGGGATCGAGTCGCTGACCTGGAAGGTGCCTGCTCCATTCCCGAATTCGCCTACTGGCCGAAAGCGACGGTGCGGCGGCCGTCCCGGTGATTCTCGCGCACATCCGATAGTTCGGAGGAATCACCGTGGGTGCGAAGACATGGATGCTCGTGTACGCGAATGGCGACGCGCGAGCCGCACTGCGACGAAAGCCTGCACTCGACGTCGAGGGGTCGCTCCGCCTCGCTACCACGCTCTTCCCACACGAGCGTCTCACACAGATCGGACCCGGTGACTTGTCGTACACATCTCCTCCAGACAACGAAATATTCATCGGGCAATTCCCGGACGTTGCCGTCGTCGCCGCGAGGGAGTTCGGGATCGACTATCCCTCGATGCTCGACAAGCGCTTCCTCGCGGGCGCCCCATTCGCCGATGTGTATCTCCACGCGATGCACAGCGTCGTCGACTGGTTTGCATTCGCGCAGTGGAAACGCGGCCGACTGGTTCGGTCGCTGAGCCTGTCGCCGGACAGCGGCATCCTCGAGAACTTTGGCACCGCGCTGCCCTTCGAGCAGTCTTACTGGTCTGGCGAACATCCCGCACTCGATCCGGAGGAAGATCCGGATTTCTACCCGTTTCCATTTCACCCCCTGGAATTCGGCGAGGCTGCGCTGCTGCAGATGTTCGGCTATCAGCTCGAGGGAGATTTCACGCACTCGGTGGTCGAGCCGGAGTCGATAGAGCTTCTTCAACTGCGACGATCGCGACACTGGTGGCGAGTCTGGAGATGAGAAACCCGCGACGTCCCACTCTGCCTAACGACTCGAGCCTTCCGCGACGGTGATTGCGATCGACCCTCTCATCCCACGCATCGGCGAAGCACTCACCGCGCTGGAGATTGGATGGGCAGTCGCCGGCGGTTGGGCGATCGATTTATTCCTCGGCCGCGTCACGCGTCCGCACGCGGATGTCGACTTGGTGGTGTGGCGAGACCAGCATCAACAACTGCGCGAGGCGTTGCCGGGCTGGCGCTTCTCGATCGCCGATGCGGGACAGCTCCGGCCGTGGCTCCCGGCAACAGTGCTCGCGCCGCCGCTTCACGAGATCCACGCCAGGAGCCTGGGCGATAGATCAGCTGTCGAATTTCTCCTCAACGATCGTCGCGACGGCATGTGGCTCTATCGCCGGAACCCCGACGTTCGCCTTCCCCTTCCGAATGCCGTGCTCGACGCCGGGGCGTCACCTTTTCTCGCGCCGGAGATTGTGCTTCTCTACAAGTCCAAGCAACCTCGCACAACCGACGAGGCTGACTTTCACAACACGCTTCCACATCTCTCGACAAACGCGCGGAAATGGCTGGCCGAGGCATTGTCGCTCACGAGTGCCGATCACCCGTGGATCGCGACGCTGCGCACGGCCCATATCTAGCGAATGCATCAAACTCAGGATGGCGTATTGCCGTCGCCACCCGCAGATTGCGCCGTTACCCTCACCACTCCGAGATGATCGATAGCGCGTACTTCGAGCACCGGCTCGCGAAAGATGTGGCAACGATCGGCGACGCCGCGGTCGTCGAGGTCCGCTTGCGCAATGGCCAACTGCACCGCGTCCACAGAATCCTCTCCGTCGAGAACGGCTATGTCGTCCTCGAGGCCTATGACCTCCGGGGCAACGAGGCGATCTGGAAGGAGCAGTGGCAGGAACAGGTCTTCGGCGGGCGAGGCTCGAGTGCCGTGAGCCGCGCCGTCGTCCCATACGAGAGCATCATCGACGTGCTGATCCTGCGTGGCGAAGTCGGAAACCAGCCGCGCATCGGCTTCGGCATCAGTCGATAAGGCACGCCTCGGCGACACCTTTGCCGTCCGCTGACGTTCCGAGCGCTGCGCCTGCTCAGGTTCGCGAATGACCTGGTTTCAAAAGCCGAAGCCACGACGCTCGATTCGGCCGACGCGTTGTGAGCGTTGCCAGCAGCGCCCACCTACGGAGCTGATTCGTATCCTGTGGGAGGATGTCGACGCCACCTCGTCGAACGGGACGCCGGACTGGTGGCTCTGCGCCGAATGCGCGAGCGCTCTTCGCCGCGATGAGCCCCCGCCGTCTTCGCGGGATCAGTAGTAGCTGTACGTCGAGCCGACGTTGAACTGCTGGCCTGATCGCGTACCGGTAGTGAATGTCAGCACTCCCGCCTGGCTCAGCGGTCGGTTCTCCCCATCGTACTGATATGTGTAGTCGACGACGTAGTTGTCGCCGTCGCCGCTATGGGTGACATGTCGCGCATTGTTCTTCTGCAGTTGGACGCGCGGCAGGAGAATCAGATGGTCGAAGAACTCCTGGTGGAGCAGGCCGAAGCCGTCGACGTTGAGACCCGCGTCGTAGCTCTCGAAATGGTCGTGGACAGTCGTCTCGGGCTGCACGCCGTCGATCGCCGGCCGATGCTCCGTGACATCCAACAGATTCCCGTCCGCGCCGTACGCCAACGTCATCGTCTTGTCGATGACGAATCCGCCGGCCGTTTTTCGCTGCCGCTCGAGGCCGACGAGCTTCGCGCCGTCATAGCTGAGGCGTACCTGGGTGAAGACGCCACTCGAGCTCACGTAGTCGACCTGCGCCACATTGCCGGCGCCGTCGTAGTGGTACACGAGGCGGTCCTGATTCCCGAGGGTACCGTTCTGCATCGCGCTCAGCCGGCCATCCACGTAGCTGAGCGTGTACATCGTGAGGCCTGACGCGAAGGACGCGCTCGCGATGCGACCCGTCGGATCGTAGTCGAAGTGATAGTACGGCGACGGCAGGAGCGGGATCACAATGTCCTTCAGCAGGACGATTGGATGCGGGTCCGGCTGCGGCTGCGGCGCTGTGCTCGGCGTCCCATCGCTGCCGCACGCCAACGCGGCGCTTGCGAGGGTAAACGCGACGATATAACGCTTGCTGAACATCGGGATTCTCCTCGAGTATCATGCTCATAAACGAGAAAACATCTCGGAGCCGGCCATTCGGAGGCAGCATGACAAGTCCAACCGTGAGAAGCCAGACTCTGCACCGGTGGTACGCGCGTCCAGTCCTGTTCGTCGCCGACGTCAACCGGGCAGCGCGGTTCTACATCGACAGCCTCGGCTTCGAGAAGGCTTGGCATTCGGGCGACGGCACCGGCACGGTCTGCCAGGTCAATCGCGGCGAGTGCGAGATCATCCTCTGCCAGGACACCACGCGCGGGGACCGGGGCCGTCTATTCGTGGAGTTGACGGCGGAAGGACTGGCGGATTTCCGTCGCGAGCTGAATGAACGGTCCGTTCCAAGCAAGGAAACACGGTGGGGGTATGAAATCATCCAGATCGACGACGTGGATGGCAACGAGCTGTTCTTCCCTCGGTCCGATTGACGGTTCGGTCCTGACAAAGCAAGACGCGCCGCTCACATTCAGGCTATGTCATCGCATCTAGCACTTCCCGCTCTCGTGCTCGCTCTCGTGAGCGCGCCCGCCATCGCGAACGCACAGCAGTCCGCGCCCCGGCCGCAAGCCGACGGCATCGGCCCATTCCACTCGAGCCTCGACGCCTTCTTTGGCCGGCGCTCGCTGCTGCCGACGCGAGCCGATACCGTCGTCTCGCAGGCCACGAGATCGACCTGTCCAATGCTCGTCGCGCGCCCCGACACGACACGGCTCGAGCGCATGCCGCGGGCGCACGTCGATACGGCGGCGATGGCGCCGATGCCGGTTGCGCGCGGCTGCGTCGCCGGCTCGAAATAGCGTTTGCTCATCCGCCGATTCGTCCCGGTCGACGGTATTCCGTTTGCCTATCTCCGAATATCTCCGCGACCTGCGCGCGCTAGTCGGCAAGCGTCTCCTCCTCTTGCCCGGCGTTGCCGCCATCGTGCGCGACCCCGACAATCGCGTGCTCTTCATGCGCCGCTCCGACAACGGCCAGTGGGGTCTGCCGGCAGGCGCGATCGACCCCGGGGAGACGCCTGCTGAGGCAGTCGTGCGTGAGGTGCGAGAGGAGACTGGGCTCGAGGTGAAAGCGGCGCGCATCGCCGGCGTCTTCGGCGGCAAGGGCTTCCGCGTCCACTACGAGAACGGCGACGAGGCCGAGTACACGGTGATCGTCTTCGACTGCGAGATCGTCGGCGGACGGTTGTCGGCCTCCGACGGTGAGGCGCTCGAGCTTCGCTATTTCGCGCCCGATGACGCGCCAGAGCTGCAGGTGGCCTATCCGCGAGGCCTCCTCTATCGCCCGCAGAGCGTCAGCGAGCCACCACGATTCGAGCCGGCGTTAGGCAACTAAGCCGCCACGGCGGTTGCCCGCGCTCCCTCGATGGCTCGGATCAACGCATCCAGCTCACCAGACGGAAATAGCCTGTCAGGCCCCTGTGGCGTGAGGTCGGTGAATGGAGACTCATACAGTCTGGCTGGCTCGATGACGCCGTGCTCAGTCAGGTGGTCCACGATTAAGTTGACGAACTCGAGCTGATTCGCCGTCAGCGTCCTCGTCTCGATGAAGTTCGCCAGCACTTCCTTGGCCGCGGCTCGGTCCATACCGACCAGCGAACGCACGAAGAGTCCAAGACCGTGCGCGGCATCGGCCGCGCGTCGGATCTCGTCAGGCTCGCCGACCCCGCTCTCCGCCAATATCCGCTCCAGCTCCGCGAGATCGGAC
>DATEPP010000494.1:0-4027 GCA_035273165.1 Gemmatimonadaceae bacterium | reverse complement strand
TTGCCTCCAGCGTCGAGAATCTGACCGTCGACCGCGTACGCGAAGCGCTTCGCCATACGACGTTGCGGGCCACGGTGGACAACCGGCGTCGTCCGATGGATAACTTCGACGGCCGCGCGGCTCGACTCGACGGAGCCGACGAGGTGTACGAGCGACTCTTTCGCGGAATCAGCGAACGGTTGCGGGCTCGGCTCACCGACGGCCTTCGCGAGCGCATCGAGCTCGGGTTGCGGGACGGCGTGGAGGACGCAATCAAGGAACGGCTCGCCGGCGCGATTCGGCGCGGCATCGCCGAGCAGCCGAGCGATGACTTCGACTTCGCGCGCTTCGCCGACACCATTCATTACGAGTTTGCTGACACGCTTCGCTCGAGATTGATCGACGCCGTGCGGGGTCGGATCGCTGAATCCCTCAGCGCTCGCCTCACCGAGGCCGTCGACAGCGGCGTGGCTCAGCTCCAATCCAACAAGTCAAACGTCTCGTAGCATCGCTCGACTACAATAGAGAAGGCCGTGGGACTGATCGTTCCCACGGCCTTCTCTATTTTCAGTTCTTCCGGGAACTTCGGGAAAGCTGGAGTGAAGATCATGCCTGACGAGGTAGGCATCGCGACGTCGACAGCGAGTCCAGGAACGAGAAGCCAGGAGCGAGACAGCAGGCGTGAGATCGAGGGCGATGTCAGACGTCAGACAATTCTCACAGCCTGAGACCGCCGTCGATCTCACGCCTGCCCTCTCGGCCCTGCCATCTCGCACCTGGACTGGTCCAGCGACGTCGCGATCCCAACGGGCCCGATCAACTGCCCCGGATCCTCAGCGCTTCGCGGTCGTAGCCCCTGGCAATTGCGCATAGGGATTGCCGCCCAGCGCGGCCGAGATGTCGGCGATGGCGCGCTGGCCACGCACACTATTGCCGGCAGCGTCGAGCGGTGGCGAGACGACGGCGATGCCGAACTTCCCCGGCGACACCGCAATCAGTCCACCGCCGACACCGCTCTTTGCCGGCAGTCCGGTGGCGTACAGCCACTTCCCGGAGTCGTCGTACAAGCCCGCCGTTGCCATCACCGCGAGGGTCGGCGCGACGTGGCGGACATCGATCACCTGCCGACCCGTCACCGGATTGCGTCCACCGAAGGCGAGCGTTGCCGCCATCGTGGCGAGATCGCGCGCATTCACATTCACTGAACATTGTCGCGTGTAGAGGTCCGTCGCCTGGAGCGGATTCGACTTGATGCGCTCGTACGCGTACATGAGCATCGCGATCGCCTGATTGCGCTGGTTCGTCTCCGACTCCGACTTGTAGACGTCCTGGTTCACCGTGAGCACCCGACCGGCGAAATCGTCGAGCGTATTGATGATCGTATGCCACACCGAATCCGGCGTCGTGCCCTCGATCATGCTCGTGGTCGTGATCGCTCCAGGGTTCACGAGTGGATTCATCTCGCGCCCCTTGTACTGCTCGATGGCGACGATGGAGTTGAACACCTGACCGGTGGCATCCACGCCGATATTGTCCTCGATCGCCTTCTCGCCCGACTGTTGAAGCACGCGTGCCATCGTGAAGACCTTCGACACGGATTGAATCGACACCTCCGCCGTCACGTCCCCCGCCGTGTAGACTTTGCCGTCGGATGTGACGAGCGCGATCCCGAACAGATGCGGATCGACCTTCGCGAGGGCCGGGATGTAGTCGGCGTTCTTCCCCTCGTCGAGATTCTTGTACTTCTCGTACGCGGCCCTCACGACGCGCTCATAGCCCACCGGCTCCTGGGCGACGACGACGTGCGCTGCCCCGAGCGTGAGAAGCGCTGGGGTGAGAACGCACCAATAGATTTCACTTGTCTTGCGCCGTAACGGGCTCATGACCGTTGCCTCCGAATTTCTGTGAGAAGGAGTACTTGAGGGATACCTGAAGCCGGAAATCATCGGCGTGGAAAGCGGTGTTGAAGTTGTCGCGATGCGCATACTGGAACTCGGCGCCGGCCATGACGTTTGTCAGCGGCGACCAGAGGATGTTCGCGCTGGCGTACTGCCCGCTCTTGAACGCCGTCGGGGCCTGCAGATCACTGTTATTGATGTCGACTCTCGAGTAACCGATGGCCGACGTGAAGCTCGCGTTCCAGCGATGATCGAGGTAGCCGACGAGACCCAGATCGTGGAGCGCCTCGCCGGTGACCGGTCGCGTCGGACTGCCGGGGTTCGTCTTGGCACCGACGTCGACGGGAGCATCATTGAAGTAGTTCTCAACACCAGCGCCGACCACGCCCTGCAGCCGCAGCACGTCGTTCTTTCCGATGTTCAGACCCGTGCTCAGCGACACACCCCACCCCGTGGTGCCGCCTGACAGATCGAACGCGTCGTTCGGCAGCACGTCGTCCCAGCGGATCCAGCGGACGATGGCGCCGAGTTTAGCGTATCCAAATTTACCGCCCAGTCGATACTCGCCCGAGATGTCGGGGGCGGGATAGCGCGGCTTGATGTTCTGCAGCTCGATGCGATCGGCAAGCACGCCGGCGTCACCGCTGGCGCCCGGACGCTCGATGGCGAGCGTGACCCGCGTCCCATCGCTGCGTGAAACGGGCTGCCAGAAGAGCTGGACGTTGCGGAAGAAGAGCATCCCGTTCGGTCCCCAGTATTCCAGAATGTTGGGGAAGACATCCAGGTCCATGAACGGGCTCTCGAGCTGTCCACCGCCAAACGACTGCCATTGCCCGTACATGTGCCGCGGCCGGATCGTCGTCTGGCCCGCGTCGGGGCCGACGCCGAAGAGGTCCCAGTCGAAGACGATCTTGATGTCGCCGGTGGTCGTCGGAATCGTTGCTTTCGTGCCGAAGCGCGACTGGCGCGCGCTGAGCCAGCTGTGGCCGTTGTGCCCGAATTCGTCCTGGAACGCGGGGAGGCGTGACGGACGGTTCACATCGAACCAATCGGGATTGTTGGACTTGAAGTCGCCGATCGCGTCGCCCTGGGCGAATCCATAGATCTCGAAGCGGGGCGAGGTGTCGATCTGGCGCTTCGCGCTCGTATCCTTCGGCGGCGTGCCGCCCTGACTCGTTACCGCCTGCGGCGCCGCGCCGGGAATCGCGATTCCGAGGAGCGCGATCGCACCAGCCAGAGCTCGTCTCAATGTCCTCGACATGTCTTCGTACTCCACTCGTTAGGGTTCATCAGATGCTCAGCGGATGTTCGCGGCCTCCCACGCTCGCACACGTTGGCGCGCGGCGCCGAACAATCGCTCGTAATTGCCGCGCAGCAGCTGCGAGCGGGCCGCGGGCGTGAGGCGGTCCAGGAAGGGCCGGTACAGGCCGATGACGCGGTAGTACTGCTCCGCATTCTCGGGAGCGACGACGTCGCTCCCGAAGAGGAAGCGATCGGGATAGCGGTTCACGAGACCCGCCGTCATGGCGATGCTCGAGTCGTTGGCGACGATGTATTTCGCGACCTCATCCCAGGAGATATCGAACGACAGGTTGAGGAGACCCGGATCGCGGAGCAGCGACTCGAGCATCGCGACGTGACGGTTCACCGGCCGGACGATGCGGCCGACGCCGGTGTGCGCCCAGATGATCTCGGTGCGTGGGTGACGCGCCACCAATGCCCGCATCTGGTCGAGATACGCCGGAGCAGCACCGCTCTTCGCGAACGGCACGTCCACGTCGTTATGCAGGATGACGAGCAACCCCACGGAACCCGCGAAAGAGAGAATGCTGTCGAGTGCGGGATCGAGCAGACTCGCCACACCGCCGCCGGCCACCTTCGCCGACACGAATTCCTTGTGGATGCTGAATTCACCGATCCCGGTGAAAACGCCGGGAAACGTCTCGAGTACGCGCCGGATGTGGTCGGCCGCGTACAGATCGGTGGGATTGAACCCGGTGATCATCGGGTCGAAGCGCGTCCGCTCGCTCGGCGACAGCGACCGGTAGGCCATCGCGATGTACGCGTCCGTGAAGCTGTAGTAGTAGAGCGGCGCATCGGTGTTGAGGTAGTACGTCGGAGGATGGTCGCCATCGACACGCGGCGACCAC
>DATEPP010000493.1:0-2504 GCA_035273165.1 Gemmatimonadaceae bacterium | reverse complement strand
GTAGGGAGTAGGGAGCCGGGAGCCGCGCTCCCTACTCCTAGTCCTACTCCTACTTCGCGATCGGGCCGAGCAGCTCTTCAGGAATCCCGAAGGCGTCCACGAGCGCGAGCGCGTTCTCGCGCAGCTCGCCGCACAGTCGGTTCACATGTCGCGTGATGGCCTTCGACTGCGGGGCAGTCATGCGGCTGTGCTCGAAGTACCAGCCGCGCTCCTGCTCGATCGTCCAGAGCGCGTAGAGGTCGCAGAGCTTCGACAGCGCCTCCTTCACCGGCCCGTCCTCGGCACGTTCCACGGCGCCGATGAATGCCTCGAACACGATGCGGTCCACGTGCGCGCGGGCGGCCTCCAGCACGTGGTCCTGGCACTCGTTGAAGACGGTGAACGAGTCCTGGCCGTCGTCGATGCCGCGCTTGAGCCTGCGTGCCACGCCGCCGAGCACGTGCTCCTCGCGGCCGCGGAAGAGCTGCAGCTGGAACTCGCGATCCTCGATCACGGGCTCCTCATCGCTTGACGGCACTGCGTCGAGCACGGCGCCCACGAGCTGGCGGGCGAGCGAGCGCTCCACCACCGTTTCGAACACCTGCGCACCCACGAAGCGGACCATCTCGAGCTGGCTGAGGTCGCCAAAACGTGCCGAGTAGTCGGTGAGAAGACCCTTCGCCACGAGCTGGAGGAGCACGGTGTTGTCGCCCTCGAAGGTGGTGAACACGTCGGTGTCCGCCTTGAGTGATGCGAAGCGGTTCTCCGCCATGTAGCCCGCGCCGCCGCAGGCCTCGCGGCAGGTCTGGATCGTGTCCGTGGCATGCCAGGTGGCGATCGCCTTCACGCCGGCGGCGAAGCCTTCGAGCTTGCGCCGGTCGCGGTCGGCGGCGTCGGTGGAGAACACGCGGTGAAGCTCGGCCACGAGCTGCTCCTGCGCGAAGTGGAGTGCGTAGGTCTTGGCGAGCAGCGGCATGAGGCGGCGCTGGTGCACGCGGTAGTCCATGAGCAGCGCCTCGCCGTCGCCTCCCGGAGGGCCGAACTGCCGGCGCTTGAGGCCGTAGCGGATGGCCGTGGTGAGCGCGAGCTTCGACGCGCTCAGCGACGCGCCGCCCACGCTCACGCGGCCCTGGATCAGCGTGCCGAGCATGGTGAAGAAGCGGCGGTTGGGGTTCTCGATCGGGCTGACGTAGGTGCCGCTCTCGTCGACGTCCGCGTACTTGTTCAGCAGGTTCTCGCGCGGCACGCGAACGTCGTCGAACCAGATCCGCCCGTTGTCCACGCCCTCGAGGCCGAGCTTCTCGCCGCAGTCCTCGATGCGGATGCCGGGGAGGACGTTGCCGTCGTCGTCGCGCAGCGGGACGAGCAGGCAGTGCACGCCGTGCTTCTCCTCACCGACGATGAGCTGCGCGAACACGGCGGCCATGCGTCCGTGCATCGCCGCGTTGCCGATGTAATCCTTGCGCGACTCCTCGTCTGGCGTTTTGACGACGAACTCGCCGGTGTCCGGGTCGTACGTCGCGGTGGTGCCGACCTCCTGCACGTTCGAGCCGTGGCCGGTCTCCGTCATCGCGAAGCAGCCGGGGAGTTCCGTGCTGATCACCTGCGGCAGGTACTTCTCGTGATGGCGCTCTGTGCCGAGGTGGAGGATCGCGCCGCCGAAGAGGCCAAACTGCACGCCGCACTTCACGAGCAGCGACAGGTCGCCGAGGCCGAGCGTCTCGAACCCGGAGATCGACGCCCCGATGTTCCCCATCCCGCCGTACTGGATAGGGAAGCCGAGCGACGTGCCGCCCTCTTCCGCGAGGCGGCACATCCGCTTCATCACGAGCTCGCGATGCTCCTCGCGGCTTACGCCGCGCGGCGGCGCGAATTCGGGGCGCGAGATGAGCTCGCGCACGCGCTCGCGTACCTCCCGATGCTCGCCGTCGAGGAAGCGACGCAGCGCGTCGGGGTCGGGAGCGGCCCCGGTCGCGTCCTTGCTCGCCTCAACCGTGGACATCGCGCCGAATCATTTCATTCGGACTCAAATCGCACCCTGGTTACCCGCGCGAGGGCCGATACACTCGGGAGCCGCGCCGACTTAGCTCAGTTGGTAGAGCACCTCCATGGTAAGGAGGGGGTCATCGGTTCGAGTCCGATAGTCGGCTTGGCTCTCGACAGCGGAATCCGACGAAACGCGGATTCCGCTTCTTTTCGTTTCGGACAGCATTTCGGACACATCGGGTGGGACACAGCGTCCAAACCTCGGGCGCCAGGCCCTTGCTATGGCAAGGCCGACGAAAAGATCCAAATTGCTCGCCTTCTCGGAGTTCCTCCAGGAGCTCCGCGAACGATCGGTCGCGAGTACTGCTTTCACGCGAAAGCAGTAGCGTCGATCCACCGCGGACCGGAGCAGTTACCTTGACCTCGACAACGAGCTCGTGAAGCTAATCCTCAACATCATCTGGCTCGTGCTCGCCGGCTTCTGGATGGCGATCGCCTACGCGTTCGCCGCGGTGATCATGTTCATCCTGATCATCACG
>DATEPP010000492.1:0-3773 GCA_035273165.1 Gemmatimonadaceae bacterium | reverse complement strand
GCCCGAGGCGAGGCGCAGAAGCTGATCGCCGACGGACGCGCCGTCGCCGAGAAGATGCGCGCGGACCTGATCGAGCAGACGCGTCAGGAGCAGCAGACGATGCTCGAGCGAGCGCGCCGCGAGATCGAGACGGAGAAGGAGCGCGCCGTGGCCCAGCTGCGTCGTGAGGCCGTCAATCTCGCGATCGCCGGCGCCAGCAAGGTGATCGAGCAGAATCTCGACAACACGAAGAATCGCCAGCTCGTCGAGGGATTCCTCGAGTCGCTGCCGTCGCTCCAGACGAGTGGCCGCTGATGCGTGACTCCACCATCGCGCGCAACTACGCCGAGACGCTGCTCGAGCTCGCGCGTCGCGCCGGCGATCTGACCGCGTGGGGTCAAGCGGTGGACGACGTCGCGGAGGCGATGCAGAACAATCGGACGCTCCGGCTCTTTCTCGAGTCACCGCGGGTGTCGGCGGCGCAGAAGAACCAGATCCTGGGTCGCGCGTTCGAGGGACAGCTCCCGCACGTCTTCGTTCGGTTCCTTCAGGCGCTCGTGAATCATCGGCGGCAGATGCTGCTACCGCAGATCGCGCACGAGTTCCACGATCTCGTGGACCAGGTCGAGGGCCGGCTGCACGCGAACGTCACGGTCGCGTCGGAGCCTGGCGACGGTGAGCGACGCGCGATTGCGTCGGAGCTCTCGCGCGCCTACAACAAGCAGGTGGTGCCGCACTTCAGCGTGAATCCGGCGATTCTCGGCGGCGTGGTGGTTCGGGTCGGGGACACGGTGCTCGACGGCTCGGTCCGCCGGCGGCTGGCCTCGCTCCGCACGCGCATGCTGACGCCGCGGAGCTGACTCGCGACGCGCGGCGCGCGTCGCTCAACGCCGGGGTGCGGCTCACCGTAGTTGCACGGGGCGGACTCTCATCCGCACCTTCCCGCTCCACGCCCACACCCGGAGTTGTAAACGATGCCCATCCGCCGTCGGCTTCCGCTGACCGGCCGCTGGCAATTGGCCGCGGCCGCTTTGCTCGCCTCGACCGCCCTTCCCGTTCGCGCGCAGGATGTCGCGCAGCAGGGCGCGCTCAAGGAGATTCTCGCCAAGGAAACGTTCATCCGCCCGCCCGCGGCGATCGAGAAGATCGTAACGGCGCCTTGGCAGCAGAACGTCAGTCTCACCAACCAGAGCCCTGACCACAAGCATTTCCTCAAACTGGAGAGCGAGGGGATGCCGAGTGTGCAGCAGTTCGGGAAGCCACACTATTACCTGGGGGGTCTCCAGGTCGACTACAAGGCGAATCGCGCGCGGACGCTGACCACCCGCGGTGCCGCCGGCCTCGAGATCATCGACGCGTCGACTGGCCAGACGCGCACGATCGAGACGCCCAAGGGCGCGACGGTCAGCAGCCCCAAGTGGTCTCCCGACGGCAGCGAGATCGCGTATCTCGCCAACTTCGACGACGCGACGCACCTCTATGTCGCCGACGTCGCGACGGGAAAGTCGCGCCGAGTCTCGAAGACGCCACTTCTCGCGACGCTCGTGACCGCGCCGGAGTGGACCAATGGCGGCAAGTCGCTCGTCACCGTGCTCGTTCCCGAGGGTCGCGGCGCCGAGCCGCAGCATCCGGCGATCGAGACGGGACCGCAGGTGCGCATGGTGGGCGAAGCCAAGAACAAGACGCGGACGTACCGCGAGTACTCCCTCCTTCACGACCCACATGAGTCGGCGCAGCTGGAGTACTACACGACCGGACAGCTCGCGCTCGTGGATGCGAAGAGCGGCGCGGTGAAGAAGATCGGCGCGCCCGCGATGATTACCGCAGTCGATCCATCGCCGGACGGCGCGTACTACCGCGTCACGACGATGCAGAAGCCGTTTTCGTACCTCGTCCAGTACCAGAACTTCGGGACGCTCGAGCAGGTCTGGGATGCCGCGGGCAAGCCGGTCGCCGAGCTGGCCAAGCGGCCGCTCCGCGCCGGTGACAACGCACTTGGTGACGATGCGCCCGGCGGAGCGCCCGCCGATACCGGCAAACGCAGCTTCGGTTGGCTGCCTAACGGCAAAGGGCTGTACTACCTGCAGATGGAGTCGGCGGTGCGTGGAGCCGCGCCGGCGGATAGCGCTGCCAGCGATGAGCCGGGTAACGGCCGTGGCGGCCGCGGTGCCGCGCGCCGTGATCATCTCTACGTCTGGGATGCGCCGTTCACCGCGGGCAGCGCGCGCCAGCTCTTCCAGAGCAACAACCGCATCGGTGACCTGCTCTGGTCGGAGGACGGCCAGCTCGTCTTCGCGGCGGAGAACGCGAACGGCAACAGCCAGGTGTACGCGACGTATCTGAGCGAGCCAACGAAGCACTATCCGATCGCGCGGATTCGTGGCGTGAATCTGACGCTGGGCACGTTAGGCAACGGGCGCTTCGGTGGTGGCGGCCGCGGTGGCAATGGCGCGGATTCGGTGACCTTTTACCAGAATCCCGGGACGTTGATGTCGCGACCCGGGCGCACGGTGAGCGAGGTCGCGCTCCTGTCGAGCGACGGCAACTACGCGTACCTCAGCGGCACTCAGTACTTCCATACATGGGCCGACAGCGCGCCGCGGCCGTTCATCGACCGTGTCGAGATCAAGACCGGGAAGAAGGATCGGGTCTTCCAGAGCGCGGCTGACGTGTACGAGCGCATCGCCGCGCCGCTCGACGACGACTTCGCGCGTGCGATCGTCGTGCGCGAGTCGCCGACGATGGTACCGGACTCGTACCTCCGCGACATGAAGTCGGGACAGGTCACACAGCTCACGCACAACAGGGACTACGCGCCGGAGATCAGCCAGGCGATGCGGAAGCGCGTCCCCGTAACCCGCGCCGACGGCTATCGCTTCTTCGTCGACGTGACGCTGCCGCGCGATTACAAAGAAGGCACACGACTGCCGGCGTTCTTCTGGTTCTACCCGTACGAGTACACCGATCAGGCGGGCTACGACCGGACGAAGCGGACGGAGAACCGGAACCAGTTCCACGCGTCGACGCCGAACAATAAGGAACTTCTCATCACGCAGGGTTACGCTGTCGTCCAGCCGGACGCGCCGATCGTCGGACCGTCGGGTCGCATGAACGACAACTACGTCAACGATCTTCGCAACAATCTCTCGGCAGTGATCGACGAGCTGGATCGTCTTGGCTACATCGATCGCTCGCGGTTAGGCATTGGTGGCCACAGCTACGGCGCGTTCAGCACCGTGAATGCGATGGTGCATACGCCCTTCTTCAAGGCCGGTATCGCCGGTGACGGCGCGTACAACCGCACGCTGACGCCGAACAACTTCCAGAGCGAGCGGCGCGATCTCTGGGAGGCGCGCGATACGTACCTCGCGATGTCGCCTTTCTTATATGCTGACCATTTGACTGGTAATCTGCTGATGTATCTCGGCGCCGAGGATCAGAACGTAGGCACCGATCCCACGAATTCGCTCCGGCTTCTGCACGCGCTGCAGGGTATGGGCAAGACGGCGGCGTTGTACATCTACCCCTATGAGGATCACGGCCAGGTGACGAAGGAGACGATCCTCGATCAGTGGGCGCGCTTCACGGCGTGGCTGGATCTCTATGTGAAGTCCAGCGGGAAAACTGACAAGAAGATTGCAGTAGTGCCGTAACTGTCATCCCGAGGAGCGAAGCGACGAGGGATCTGCTTTTTGGTGGCGCGAGGAGAAGGAGCGAGCGCATCGCGCTCGCGACTCCAAACAAAACGATCTGCTTTGAGCGCTAGCGAAAAGCAGATCCCTCGCTGCGCTCGG
>DATEPP010000491.1:0-14631 GCA_035273165.1 Gemmatimonadaceae bacterium | reverse complement strand
ACGACGCACATCGTCATGGTCCGTGAGGGAGTACCGAAGCAGGCGCTGTTCCGGATGGCGACTGACTATCTCGCGCAGAAGTACGCCGTCGACGTGAGCGATCCAAACGCGGGCTTCCTCATGACGCCGTGGCAAGCGACGCTGTCGCGAGATGGTGTCCCCGAACTGCGATACCGTACGCGCATCGTTCTTCGCTTTCTCGGGGATGATTGGAAGCAGCTCGCGGTTCGCGCCGAAGCCAACTGGCTGCGCGGCGAGGAATGGCAGTACGGCTACGACTCGGCGCTGCTCGATTCCGTGAGCACGAATCTCACAACGCGGCTCGGCAAGCGCGCGCCTAACGAGCGCGCCAGCCCCTAGATGCCGTGCTTCACGAGCCGCTGGAGCTTCCAGTCGGCTCGCTGACCCTCGCGAACGAGATCCGCGCGCCACGTGGACGGGACTTCGGTCGGAAGCTTCGACCCGTTGAACATGACGTTCAGAGTCAGCTTGAAATTCAGTTCGGCAGTGTTCCCGCGCACGTTCGAGTTCTCGAACGCGATCGATTTGACGTGGATCGAGTCGGCCCTGTCGAACATGCTACGGAAGAACTTCTTCGTCCCCTCGTCCTGGTCGTAGCCGCGATACACTTCCTCCATCTTCGATGGAAGCCTCGACTCGATCGCCGCTCTCAGCTGCTCGATTGGCTGCCGGAGCTCTGGCGATACCGAAGTCCCCGCCGGTCGTGTAGCGACGGCGGGTAAGGCAGAATCGACCAGTTTTGCAGCCGCTGACGCGCCCGTCTTCGGAAGTTGTGCCGCGCTCGGCGCCACTACGGTAATGCTGGGTTGCAGTGGGGGCTTGATCGCCGCTGCCTGCTCCAGAACTCGCGCCCGCGCCCTGTCGTTCAGCGTGCTGCGGGTGATGACGGTCGCGGCCGCGCCGGCGGCGATAATCGCAACCGCAGCCGCACCAAGCACCTCCGGCCGCCGCCAGAAGCGACGATGGGGCACGACGCCCGGGTATGGCGTCATCTCCTGCGTCGGCTGCTCAGCGGCCTGAATGAAGACCGTCGGATTGCTCTTCGCCGGCGCGCGCCAGCTCGGATCGTCGAAGCCGCCCTCGAGCGCAATTGCCGGAATCAGAAGATCGCGCACCTCGGCCGCCGTCCCGTAGCGATCCTGCGGCGTACGATTGAGCATCCGCGCGACGATCAGGTCGAGCGTCTTCGGGACATCCGCGACCAGCTCACGCGGATGCGGAGCCTTCTCCGTGAGCCGCCGCTTGATCATCTGCTCGCGCGTCGGCTCGTCGAAGGTCCGGCGGCCGGTGAGCATCTGATAGAGGATGCAGCCCAGGCTGTAGATGTCGCTGCGGGCGTCCACCGGATCACCCAGCAACTGCTCCGGGCTCATGTACTCCGGCGTGCCGATCACCAGACCCGTTCGGGTCAGCGATTCGCTTGGCGCCTCTTCGATCGCTTTGGCGATGCCGAAGTCAACGACTTTGGCGATGTCGCGACCGTTTCTTCCTGCTGCAACGATGATGTTGTCGGGCTTGAGATCCCGATGGACAATGCCGAGCTCGTGAGCGGCGACGAGCGCCTCTGCCACCTGACGCGCGATGTCGACCGCACGTGCCGGTGAGAGTGCCGTCTCGCGTTCGAGGAGACGTGTGAGGGGCTCGCCCTCCACATACTCCATGACGAGGTAGACGACCCCGTCAGTCTCGCCATAATCGAAGACGGCCGCGACGTTCGGATGGATGATCCTGGCCGCGTTCGAGGCTTCACGGGCGAAACGCTGCGCCGAATCGGAATCGTTCAGCAACGCGCCGTTCATCACCTTCACGGCACACTGCCGATTCATCTTGACGTGCTCGGCCAGGTACACCTTGCCCATCCCACCTTCGCCCAAGCGCTTCAACATATGGTAGCGCTCGGCAAGCACTCGTCCGACGAACGGGTCCGTCGAGCCTTTGGGTCGGAGCGGCGTGCCGTCGTTCGGGCAGAATCGGGAAGCGGTGTCGTACTCCACACCGCACTGTGGACAGACCTTCGCGATCGCGACCGCCTCGCTCTCAGCGGGCGTTGGTTGCTGCGCCAGCAGGCCCGAGCCGAGTATGCTCGCGCCGAGCGCCGTATCGACAGCTTGTGAGCTGTCGACGCGGTTGTTGTTTCCGCTCACGCGGCGTGCAGCAGTTTCGTCTGTCACGACACTAATCGAGTCTGCTGGGGTGAAGCGGACCGGTCCCGAGTACGGCGAGCGGCCAACGACCGAAGACGGGCCAGAGCCCATCTCCCCCAGTGGCTCGGAGAGCGACAGGGAGATGCGCTGAGTTCCGTCGTCGAATGTGCCGTCCGCGTGCATACGTAGGGCCACGACGACGCCACCGTCCGGTCGCCTCGCAAAGTACGCCGGTCCACCGCCACCTGCATATGGCAAACTACCGAGAAGCTCGAATTCGCCGGCAACGGACTGGCGCACGCGCTCGACCAGCGCCTCCCGAGCTTCTTCCGTACCCGGTGCGATACCCGACAGGTCCGCACCACATGAACAGTATCGGGTCCACCCCTCGACTTCGGTACCGCACTGCGGGCACCAGCTCATCGGGCCCGGCAGGGATTCTTCCAGTGAGCGCCAGAGCGTGACGTCGTACCCCGCGGCCATGCCGACGCGTTCGTTCAGCGCGGCAATGACCAATGCACCTGTCGGCTCCTCGCGTGCGAGGAACGCGACGCTACCCCACTCGCTCTGCTCGTGTGTATCACTGCCGAGCAAAGCCAGAACTGTCAAGCGCTCCCCGACGGCCTGACGCAAGGCCTGCAACTGCTCGGCTTGCCGAATGGCTCGGTCGATCCCCGAACGGTTCGATTCGGGGGTCGCGAGCGACAGGCGAGCCGCGCGCAGCGGCGATGGGGGGGAGGTGGGCTGAGGCATAGGTCGCGGTCCCCAAGAGATATGGCAGAAGGGAGGGGAGCGAAAGAGCGGACGGCTTGACCTACGTCGTCCCCGCAGTGAAAAGACGCCCTCGGCGCGAGACGAGTCACGTCTCACGGCTTGGTTTTCAGAGTGAGAAACGCGTCAACTTTGCATGGCGACGACATGCCCGACCAGCACTCTCGCAGGCGAGAATTGTGGTATCGATCCTGCCCGCATTGATGAGATCATGGTGAATCCCAACACGGTCGCCACCGAGATCCCGGCGTGGCGACGCTATCCCATCGGCGCCGAGGTCGCTCCCGATGGATCGACTCATGTGCGCGTATGGGCTCCTCGCGTCCCAGCAGTGTCATTCGTCGCCCTCGACGCCACCGGCGCGATCGTCTCGACGACAGAGCTCGACGCGGAAGGCAACGGCTACTTCTCCGGCGCGATCACAAATGCGAGCCACGGCACGCTCTACAGGCTCCGGCTCGAAGGGCGTGGTGAATTCCCGGACCCCATCTCGAGATGGCAGCCCAGCGGCCCGCACGGCGCGTCGCAGATCATCGATGCGACACGATATGACTGGCACGACGGGGGCTGGCGCGGGCCGGAGCTCGCGGGCGCGGTGATCTACGAGCTCCACGTTGGCACCTTCACACCCGAAGGCAGCTACGCGGCGGCGCGACAGCATCTCGATCGTCTCGCGGAGCTCGGCGTCAGCGTGATCGAAATGATGCCCGTTGCCGAGTTTCCGGGTCGCTTCGGTTGGGGATACGACGGCGTCGGCCTCTTCGCGCCCTATCACCATTACGGCGTGCCGGACGACCTCCGCGCGTTCGTCGACGACGCACATGCGCGCGGCATCGCGGTCATCCTCGACGTCGTGTACAACCACCTCGGCCCCGACGGCAACTACCTCAAGGAGTTTAGTGAACACTACTTCAAGGGGAATACCGAGTGGGGTGAAGCGCTGAACTTCGACGGGCCCTATGCGGGGCCGGTTCGCGAGCTCTTCACCTGCAACGCCACCTATTGGGTGGAGGAATTCCACTTCGACGGCCTCCGCCTCGACGCCACGCAGCAGATCTTCGACACGTCGTCGCCCCACATCATCGCCGAGATCACCGCCGCCGTCCGGGACGCCGCCAACGGGCGCCGTACCCTCGTCGTCGCCGAGAACGAGCCCCAGGACGCGACACTCGTTAGGCAGACCGCTGACGGTGGGTTTGCCCTCGACGGCCTGTGGAACGATGACTTCCATCACGCCGCGACCGTCGCTCTCACCGGTCGCGACGAGGCCTACTACAGCGGCTATCGCGGGTCGCCTCAGGAATTCCTTTCCGCGGCGAAGTACGGGTTCCTCTATCAGGGTCAGTGGTACGAGTGGCAACGCGGCCGCCGCGGCCGACCGGCGCTCGATGTCGCCCCGTGGCACTTCATCATCTTCACCCAGAATCACGATCAGATTGCCAACTCGGCGCTCGGGCTGCGCGCGCACCATCTCGCGTCACCCGCTGCGTACCGGGCGATGACGGCGCTGATGCTCCTCATGCCGCAGACGCCGATGCTCTTTCAGGGACAGGAATTCCTCGCCTCGACGCCGTTCCTCTATTTCGCCGACCATCACGCCGATCTCGCCGCCCTCGTGCGCCGCGGCCGCGCCGAGTTCCTCGGTCAGTTTCCTCACGTCGCCGCCCCCGAGATCACGGCGCGCCTCGCCGACCCATCGGACGAGACGACGTTCGCGCGCTGCAAGTTGAATTGGGCCGAAGCCGCTGAGGCGACTCATGCGCAGGCATTCGCGCTCGTACGAGATCTCATCCGGTTGCGGCGCATCGATGCGACTCTGCGCGGACAGGGCGTCCACGATCCGAACAATCGCGACCGCGGCGTGCTCGCGCGCACGATCGATGGCGCCGCCATCTCCGATGACGCGTTCCTGCTACGCTACTTCGGTGAGACACGCGAGCTCGATCGCCTCGTCGTCGTCAACCTCGGCAAGCGATGTCACGCCTACCCGCTCGCCGAGCCGCTGGCGGCGCCACCATTGAACATGCTCTGGCGACCGATGTGGTCGTCCGAGGATCCGGTGTACGGCGGTGCCGGCACCCCTTCCGTCGATAGCGATGACGGCGGCTGGTGGCTACCACCCCACTCCACGGTGCTGTTGCGTCCCGTGCCACGCGACGGCGCGCCGCCCGCGCCCCGTCAGGCAAGCACCGAGAAAGAAGCACGAGCGCAATGGAAAGCACGCTATGAGACGACTGCTCGATAGGATCACCCGTCCCCTCGCGCTCCACCGCGGCACCGACGATGGCGCGCAGGCGCTCGTCGACGCTGAGTGGCTCGTGACGAATGGCCTGGGCGGCTACGCGTCAGGCACCGTGGCCGGCGTCAACACGCGCCGTTATCACGGGCTGCTGGTAGCCGCGCTCCCCAATCCGATCGGGCGCCTGGTCATGCTCAACCATCTCACGGAGCGCATCTGCGTTGCCGGTGGTGAGCCGAGCGCGCTTGGCGGCGAGGAGCGTGTGGCGGGGCGTCTGGATTCCGAGGTCGCGCGGCGTCTCGCGGCATTCCGCCTCGAAGCCGGCCTCCCCGTCTGGGAGTACGAGTGGGGCGGCGTGCGTATCGAGAAGCGCGTCTTCATGCCGCACAAGCAGAACACGGTCTACGTGCGTTACTGCCTAACGAGCGGCGACGGTCCGGTGAAGCTCGAGCTTCACCCGGCACTGCACTTCCGCTCGTACGAGTCGCCGGTGAATCTCCAGATCACGACCCGGTACTCGCTTGGCCAGTCCGCGGGCTTCTACATCTTCGACGCCGGCGATCCCCAGTTGCCACCGTTGCGTATGCGAATCGACGGCGCGAATGCGTCGTTCGTGCACGCGGAGCGCCTCACGAGCGAGTTCATTTATCCCGTCGAAGAAGCGCGCGGCTACGAGTTCCGTGGTACGCTCTGGGCGCCGGGACGTTTCGAGATCGAGCTTTCACCTGATACGCCCGTCACCCTCGTCGCGTCGGCGGAGACTGAACAGGTGATGACCGCCGTCCCGGCACCAGACGCCCTCGCGTACGAGGAAGAACGGCGACGCCGGCTGCTCGACGCTGCCATCGCGACGCATCCGGAGACGGCTGACGAAGCCGCGGCGGAGCTCGTGCTCGCCGCCGATCAGTTCATCTTCACGCCGGCCGGGCGCGTCGTCGATACGACGCGTGCTGCCGCCACCGGAGACGAGATCCGATCCGTGATTGCCGGCTATCACTGGTTCACCGACTGGGGCCGCGACACGATGATCAGCCTCGAGGGACTGACGCTCGTGACCGGACGGCATCGCGAAGCCGGTTTTATTCTCCGCACCTTCGAGCACTACGTCCGCGATGGGCTCATCCCCAACATGTTCCCAGACGGCAGCAGCGAGGGACTGTATCACACCGCGGACGCGACGCTCTGGTTCTTCCATGCGCTGCACCGTTACGTCGAGTTCACCGACGACCGCCGTACGCTCGTTAGGGCGCTGCCGACGCTACAGGGAATCGTCGAACATCACCTGAAGGGAACCAAGTTCGGTATCCACGTCGATTCCGCGGACGGATTGCTCGTGCAAGGTGCCGATGGTTACCAACTGACGTGGATGGACGCCAAGGTCGACGGGTGGGTCGTGACGCCGCGCCGCGGAAAAGCAGTGGAGATCAATGCGCTCTGGTATAACGCGCTTCGTCTCCTGTCGACGTGGCTCGCCGAGGAGCGAAAGAATGACGGCTTTGCCGATCGTGTCGCCGACGAAGCCGAGCGCGTCCGCGAATCGTTCAACAAGCGCTTCTGGAGCAACGACCTCGGCTACCTCCATGACGTAGTCGATGGCGACGAGGCAGACCTGCGTCACTGCCGGCCGAATCAGATATTCGCGATCTCGCTCGATCACCCCGTGCTCGACCGTGCGCGCTGGGAGGCCGTTCTCGATGTCGTGCAGAAACAGCTCCTCACGCCGGTCGGCCTTCGCTCTCTCGCGCCCGAGGATCCTGATTTCAAGTCGCGCTACTACGGCGACCTGCGCTCGCGCGACGCGGCGTACCATCAAGGTACAGTCTGGGCCTGGCTCATCGGACCATGGATCGACGCTTGGCTCAAGGTCCATCCCGACGACGGGGCGGGCGCACGAAGCTTCCTCGACGGCTGCATCGCGGCGCTGGACGAGTTTGGTCTCGGTACGATCGGGGAGATCTTCGACGCCGTCGAGCCGTATACGCCGCGCGGCTGTATCGCTCAGGCGTGGAGCGTCGCCGAAGTACTGCGCTGTTGGGTGAAGACGGCGGGCGCGCCGCGCGCGCCGCTTCCCGTCGAGCCCGCGCTCGCCACTGTCGAGTCGGGCGCGGAGCGTTAGGCGTGGCTGGTGGCTGGTGGCTGGTGATTGTGACTGGTGACTGATAGCTGTCAGTCACCAATCACCAGTCACCAGTCACCAATCACCAGCCACTCACTAGGGCTTCCGATCGCGTTTCACGTCGCGACGGTCTTCGCGGCGTTCGCGCCGATCCGCGCGAAGATCCTTTCGATCGTGGTGCAGGTCGGCGCCGTCGTGCCTCACGTCGCGGCGATCATGGCGGATGTCGCGCCGCTCCTCGCGCACACGCGTCGTATCGCCCGCGCGCCGCGCCTGACGCAACTCACGCTTGTCCTGAGCGATGTCGCGCGCGTCGTGACGGACGTCCTTCCGATCGTGCGCGATGTCGCGACGGTCCTGACGAGCGTCGTGACGATCCTGCCGCAGCTCCCGACGGTCGCGGATGGAATCCCGCTGATGCTCGGTGAGCGGATTCGCCGCGGGCACGCCCGCTTGCGTCGCGGCCTGCGCCCGCGCCGTCGACGCGAGCATAACGAGTCCGATGGACACCAGCGCTGACGAGACCCTTCGCATACGCATCCTCCTGAGCTGTCACGAACGTCGTCCCACCGCCTGAGTCACTGCGCGCCGGGCAGGACGGTCGGCGGCGCGCACATGGAGGACGCCTCACGTAATCGAACGTTAAAGCACGTTCTGCCCGCGTTTAGAAACATTCGCGTGCGCGGTGGCTTCTCTTGTGACGAACATCACCGTCGTTGCGTGACAGCGCGGATACTTCGTCAGCGTCAAATCGTCCAACACTTGAGTCACGATGCACGCCGCCGGTCGCGGCATCCGCATTGCCTTTCTGTAAGCTGCAAAGAATACCGCCGCGAACCGACACTCAGACGAGCAGGGCAAAGGCGCCCGCAGGAAGACTGACAATCACGCCCGAGCCCGAGAAGGCAGCATGAAGCGTATTATCCTTACGAGTCTCGCTCTCCTCATCAGCATCGGCTCCGTTGCGCCCGCGCAATCCATCATCCGCGTTCACAACGTCGTAATGCCGCTGCGGCTTGCCGTGCGCGCCGATAGCCGTCTCTGGCTCGAGGGCACCTCGAACGTCCGCGACTGGCGGTGTGATGCGACGTCTCTCGACGCATCCGTCGACATCGACGACGCCGTGCATTCCATGAAGTCGACCGCGGATCGCATCCGTCGCGTTCAGGTCAGCGTTCCCACGCACGCGCTCACCTGTGGCCGCAGCCAGATGGATCACATCATGTACAAGGCGCTGCACGTCGACGACGCGCCAGAGTGCCGGCAGATCGTCGGTCGGTTCGAGGTGGTGTCGACCGCCGCCGGTGAACAATCGACACTCGTTATGCAGGGCACGCTCCGTATCGCCGGTCGCGAGCGCGTCGTGCGCATGCCGGTCGAGCTCGAGGAGCAGACCGACGGTAGCGTCCGCGCCAAGGGCGCGCTCCCGATTCTGATGACGGACTACGGCATCTCGCCGCCGACGGCACTGTTCGGCGTGCTCCGCACCGAGAACCGCATCGTCGTGAAGTTCGATCTGCTCGTCGATCGCCCCGCGAACGTCGCGAGCCTGGACGAAATCGAGCCCTGACCTTCTCGCCGCGTCACCAGCCCATGCGTTGGCGCAGGTTGGTGATGTGGGCCGTGTGGTGCGGGCCATGCCAGGCGTACAGCGCCAGCATCGTGTCCAGCGACAGCGGTGCGTCCCAATCGGGATGATTGAGCTTCCGCGCGAAATCGTCGGGCGACATCGCGCGCAGTAGCCTCACCCAACGGTCGTGCATGGCTGAGAGCAATGTCAACGACGTCTCGATTGGTGTATCGCGAACGTCGCTCAGCTTCGCCCACTCCGCTTCGTCGTAGGGCTTGATCGTCGGCACGTCCTCGGTGAGCGCCAGCTTGAACCGCACGAACGCATTCATGTGACTGTCCGGCAGATGGTGCACGAGCTGCCTCACGGTCCATCCCTCGGGCCGGTATGGGGTGTCGAGCTGCGACTCGGACAGCCCGCGGACCGCCCCCCGGAAATCATCTGGCAGGCGAGCAATCGCGTCGACCATCTGACGCCGCTCAGCGTTCTCGAGCGGACGCTTGGGACGGTGAAAGCGCCCCGTGGGATAGCGAAGGGAATCGTCGGTATTCATAGTCAACGAGATTGGTGTGATTCGGATCGGCACGCCGCTCGAGCCGAACGAGGCGATGACGCCCGCGGCCCGTCGGCGTGAGAAGCTATGGTTCGGGGGGTAGTTCACGCCAACCGACCGACGATTCTTCGGAGGCATCAACGCGATGGCAGGAACAGGTGAAGGGGACAAGGCACAACTGGTGGGACCGGATCTCGCGGCGGGCCTCGACGCGAGCTCGCTGGCGAACGGTGACAAGCTGCTCGGGCACGCGAACGGCGAGCAGGTGCTGCTCGCTCGTGTCGGCGATGAGTTCTACGCGATTGGGGCAAGCTGCACGCACTATGGCGGCCCGCTGGCCGAGGGCGTTCTCGTGGGGGACACGGTGCGCTGTCCCTGGCACCACGCCTGCTTCAGCCTTCGCAACGGCGAAGCACTTCGCGCTCCGGCGCTCAATCCAGTCGCGTGCTGGCGCGTCGAGCGCCGTGGCAACACGGTGACGGTGCGCGACAAGGTCGAGCGCGATCCGCTGGCACCATCCTATCCCGAGCGGCCCTC
This sequence comes from Gemmatimonadaceae bacterium, assembly GCA_035273165.1. Classification (GTDB taxonomy): domain Bacteria; phylum Gemmatimonadota; class Gemmatimonadetes; order Gemmatimonadales; family Gemmatimonadaceae; genus AG2. The sequence goes on along the minus strand of DATEPP010000491.1, from coordinate 4,680 downwards.
GCGACCATCGTTGAGTAAAGTCGTAATTGTCGGAGCCGGTGCGGCGGGCACGGCGGCGGCTGAGATGCTGCGTCGATGCGCCTTCGACGGCGAAATCACGGTCGTCGATGATGACGACGGCTCGCCCTACGACCGGCCGAATCTCTCGAAGGACTATCTCGCCGGCAACGCACCCGAGGAGTGGATCCCGATTCGCCCGCCCGGCTTCTATGATGAGCACCGGATCACCATCGTCCGCGGCCGCGCCACCAAGCTCGATCCGACTGCTCGGCTGCTGCACGTCGATGGTCGCGCGCCGCTCGGCTTCGACGCGCTCATCCTCGCCACGGGAGCCGAGCCGGTACGCCTAACGACGACGCCGGGTGCGGATCTGCCGCACGTTCACTATCTGCGCACCCTCCGCGACAGCAGGGCCATCATTGCCGCCGCGCAGCGCGCCACCAACGCGGTCGTCATCGGCGCCAGCTTCATCGGGCTCGAGGTCGCCGCATCGCTGCGCACGCGCAACGGGAAGCTTCCCGTCCACGTCATTGCACCCGACGCACTGCCGCTGGAGCGCGTGATGGGCCGCGATCTTGGACAATTCATCCAGTCGCTGCACCAGGAGCACGGTGTCACCTTTCACCTGCAGCAGACCGCGACGCGCATCGAGCGCGATGCCGTCATTCTCGCCAACGGAGAGCGTATCGCGGCCGATCTCGTGGTCATTGGCGTCGGCGTGCGGCCGCGGCTCCAGCTGGCACAGGACGCAGGCCTGCGTGTCGACAATGGAGTCATCGTCAACGAGTTCCTCGAGACGAGCGCGCCAGGCATCTACGCCGCCGGCGACATCGCGCGTTGGCCCGATCCACACAGCGGCGCACCGATCCGCGTCGAGCACTGGGTGGTCGCCGAGCGGCAGGGCCAGACCGCAGCCCGGAATGTCCTCGGCGCCCGCGAGCGGTTCGACCAGGTGCCCTTCTTCTGGAGCGCGCACTATGACGTCTCGATCAACTACGTCGGACACGCCGATCGGCCAGAGCGGGTCGAGGTCGACGGCGACGCTTCCGCGCGCGACGTCGCCGTGCGCTTCGTTCAGCGCGGGAAAACCGCCGCGCTCGCGACGATCTTCCGTGACGTCGAGAGCTTGAACGAGGAGGTCGCGATGGAGCGCGGCGCCTAACGCGGCGGCGCGTAGAATCGCAGGCCGCTCGACGTCGATCGAAATCCCGCGGCGGTGAACGCCGCCGCCCAAGGGCTCGTCGCCGCCGCGCTTCCGTCGATCGTTTCTATCGTCGGGTCGCGGCGGCCGTCGCTCACCTCCACCAGCCGTTGCGCCAGCGCTCGCGCTGCGTCGGTGACGTCGCCGACGCTCGCGCCCGGTCTGATCGTTAGGCGCCGACCGCGGCCCTCCGCCACGGCAATGATCTCACCGCCACGAGTCGCCAGCAGCGCCCCGCGAGCGCGGCGTCGTGTCAATTGCGCGCTGGCGCTGTCCATGGCAGCCGCCGCAACCGCGTACGCGTTCGCCGGGTCGCTCGCCGCCATCAGAATGATCGGTGACCCGCCGGTCGCGGGCCCGCTAGCCCTCAAGAGCTCGATTGCGGATGGCAGCGCGAACTGGGCGCCGGAGAGGCCCCGCACGAAATAGCCGCGGCGAGCGTCGCCGCGAAACTCCAGTCGCTTCAATTCACGATAGATGGCGCGCCAGCTCACCCCGGGCCGCTCGCGCTTCCACCATTCCCGCGACACCACGCCGTATCGCTCCAGCCACTGCCGCGCTATCACCTCCGCGATTGCGCTCTCGTCGTCGGACACACCCATGATGCCGCTCGTGCGCACCAACGACCAGCGTCCTGGCCAGGCGACGGCGCCCGGGTCGGGGCGACCTTCCGACGGAGGACGCCACTTCGGCAATCGTCGCAGGTTCGGACGTCGCTGTACCACCGGTCGGTTTGCCGAGGGCGAGAAATCGGCGGGCAGCCACCGCGTGGGATCCGGCTGGTTGCGCAGGCGTGGCGACACCAGCGGTCGCCACCTCACAACCTGACGCAGCGACTCCATCGTGTCGCTCGTCACGAGCCCGGCGCCCGCAAGCTCTCGAAGCGCATCCCGGAGGACGCGTCCGCCGAGTGAGGTCGCGCGCAGGAGGTCGTCGAAGAACGAAGCGCCCTCGTTGCGCAATGTCTGATACACGCGCTCCGCGTTCTCGCTCAACGACGGTCCACCCTCGTTAGGCCCGGCGATCCAGGCGCGGCCGGTGCCGCGCCGCACGAAGCGAATCTGCGCGAGCGTCGCGCCGCTGTCTTCGGCAGCGCTGGCGGCCGAGCTACCGATCCATGCCGCTTCGCCCGCAGCACAGAGGCGCGTGATGGCATCCGCGTCGTAGCTGCGAATGCGCGCAGTGAGGTACTCTCGTTCCCAGCCATCCGCCGGTCGCGCGATTCCATACAACTGCCGGATGGCGGCCGCGGTCCCCTCGGCTCCCTCCAGCCGTGTCGTCGGATCGAGATGCTGCCACCGCTGGAGGAAGTGCGCGAAGGTCTCAATCCCCACGGCTTCGACCTGACGGCGTGCTACCGCCAGCTCGCGCCGGCGAGCCTGCTCGAGCAACCGACGCGACACCCATCGCGGTGCATTCCCCTCGGCCGCCACGGCGGCGCCCTCTGCCGCCGGCAGCGCGAAGGTGCCACGCACGAGCTTACCCGCCGACGTCCAGTCATCGAGCTGGCGCATCACGCGCTCAGCGTCGAGATCGTAGCGTCGTCGCACGTCGGCCACGGAGATTGGACCATTCAGCGCGACGAATCGGGCGAGCAGCTCCCGGCGCGCCGCTCCCCGCGTCAATGTCGCATGCCGTAGGGACTCGGGGATCACCATCGCCGCGGCTGCGGGCGCCAACTCGACTCCTGTGCCGACCGTCGCGAACGACGCCTCCCCAAATGCGGCCACGTACCGCGGATAGGCGTCGGCGAGGATGACCCGCTGCTCGGTACCGCCTGTGCCTAACGGGATCGCGATGGCCACCACTCGGCCAGTCTCGAGCAATTCGCGAATCGGGTCGCCGAGCCGACCCTCGGTCGCGACGCGATCGCCGAGCTCCTCCAGCGTGAGGTCGCCGGCGCGGTCGAGCAGAATCGCCAGCTCGTCCGCGGTGCGAGCGCGCCGGTTCGGCGTCGTTCCGCGGCGGCCGGCGAGGAGTTCGGCGAGCGTAGCCAGCGTCCCTTCGTCGGCGCCGTTGTCACCCAACAGCTCGTCGAGCAGACCACGGTCGAGCGACAACATCGCCGCCCGCTGCTCCGCTCGCGGCGTATCGTCAGCGTACATCCAGTCCATGACGAAGCCGAACTGCAGCGACGCCGCGAACGGAGACGGCATCTCCGTCGTCACGTCGCGCATCTCGATCGCTCCCGTGCTCAACGCGCGCAGAACTTCCGCCAGCGCCGGCATGTCGAACGCATCCTGCAGCACGTCGCGATACGTCTCGACGAGTATCGGGAACGACGGGAACTCACGCACCGTTTGCAGCAGATCCTGCGCCTTGAGCCGCTGTAGCCAGAGTGGCATGCGCCGGCGCGGATTTCCTCGCGGAAGGAGGAGCGCGCGCGCGGCGTTCATCCGGAAGCGCGCGCCGAAGAGTGACGAGTTGCCCACCTCCTCGAGGAGCCGCCGCTCGGCTTCATCAGGTGTCAGCGCCCGTAGCGCGTCGAGAGGTGCGGGCCCGGTGAGATCAGGCAGGCGGAGCATGATGCCGTCGTCAGTCGTCTGCACCTGCACCTCGGTGCCGGCGGTGCGGCGCCCCGCGTTAGCCCGGAGCGCGTCGCGGACACGCCCCGCCAGCACCATCCCCCAGGGCGCGTTCACGCGGCCGCCGAACGGCGCATGCAGCACTATGCGAACGGCGTTCGTCTCGTCGCGGAACTGCTCGATGATGAGCAGTTTCTCATCGGGAACCTCTCCCGTTGCCGCGCGCTGTTGCTGCACGTACTCGACCAGAGATTGGGCCGTCGCCTCGTCGCACTCGTACTCCTGGGCGATGCGTCCGATGTCGTCTGCCGTGCGCGCCCCGGCCAGCTCTCGCCGCAGCGCCCCGACGCGCGGCGCGATGTGTGACGACCGCGCCGCGAACTCACCGTGCCAGAAGGGCATCCGCGCCGGTGCTCCGGGTGCGGGTGTGACGATGACGCGATCATGCTCGATCGCGTTGACACGCCACGTCGATGAGCCGAGTTGAAAGACGTCGCCGATGCGCGTCTCGTGGACGAACTCCTCGTCGAGCTCACCGAGGCGCGTGCGGTCGGGAAGGTTCACGGCGTACAGTCCGCGGTCGGGAATCGTCCCACCATTCACGACCGAGACGAGGCGCGAGCTCCGCAGCGGCGTCAGACGGTCCGTCGTCCGGTCCCAGACCATCCGCGCCTCCAGCTCCGCCGCGACGTCCGACGGATACTTGCCCGCGAGCATCGACAACACCTCGTCGAACGCGGCGCGCGTCAGGGCATGATAGGGGTACGCGCGCCTGACGAGATCGAACATTTCGGCGCTCGTCCAGTCGTCGTCGATTGCCACTGCCGCGACCACGACTTGCGCGAGGACGTCGAGCGCATTCTGCACGACGCGCGTCGGCTCGACATCGCCGCTCCGCATCCCTCGCGTAATTGCCAGCGTTTCGGCCGCATCGTCCCGAAACGTCGGCACGAA
>DATEPP010000490.1:0-5453 GCA_035273165.1 Gemmatimonadaceae bacterium | reverse complement strand
AATCTGAATGCCGACGTAACGTCCACGCCCGCAACACTAGATCCCTCAGGGCTTCGCGCCTCGGGATGACAATGATGACTGAGACGAAATCGATGCCTAACGAATCAGATAACAACCGAAGAGACTTCCTCAAGAGTGTGGCCGTTGCGGTCGGAGGGCTGGCTCTCGCGGGTCGGGCTGTTCCGGCGTACGCGTCCGGCCCTTTTTGGGATGCGCCGCAGCAACCCGCCGCGCCCAACTGGGCGGCCCAGATCGGACTCGAGCTGTGGACCGTCCGCGACCTCACCGCCAGGGACTACGTCGGCACGCTCGAGAAGGTCGCGCGCATCGGCTACAAGGAGATCGAGCCGGCGAACGGTTATGCGAACATGGCACCAAAGCAGTTTCGCGCGCTGCTCGACCGTCTCGGTCTCAAGATGCCGAGTACCCATTCGGGCATCACCCTCGGCACCGACGCCGAGATGGAGAAGCAGCTGGCGGGCTTCAAGGTCATGGGTATTCAATACAGCAGCCTCGCCGAGCCGCGACCCGCGGGGCGGTCGGGGGCGCCCGGCACCGTCGTCGCCGGCAACGCCGGCGGTCGCGCCACCCGCGGTGCGCCACGTCCTCAACCGACGAGCCCCACCGCAGAGCGTCAGGCGACGCAGCAGTTCATTCGGAACATGGTCCAGGCGCGCGCCGCGGAGGACGTGAAACACGAGGCCGCGCGCTACAATCGCGTCGGCGAGCTCGCCCGCAAGTTTGGTATAAAGTTGCTCATCCACAACCACACTGCCGAATTCCTGCCATGCAAGGACTCGCCGGAGGTTCCGTACACGATCCTGCTCAACGAGACCGATCCCGAGCTCGTCGTCTTTCAGCTCGACATCGGATGGGCGGTCGTCGCCGGCCAGAACCCCGTGGAGCTCTTCAAGAAGTATCCCGGGCGCTTCGAGCTCTGGCACGTGAAGGACGTCGCTGGCCTCAAGTGGCTGCCGCCACTGCCGGATCAGGGCGCACGGATGGCCGAAGCGCGGCTCGTTCCCGTGGGACTCGGGGAAATCGATTACGCCGACATCTTCAAGCACGCCGACGTCGCGGGCATGAAGCACTTCGTCGTCGAGCAGGACTCGGCAGCGGATTGGGGCGACTCCGTCGCGGCGGCGCGCGTAAGCTACGAGCATCTCCGCGCGACACTCGCGAGCGCTGCCCTGTCACCGAGCATGTGACTCCTACAGTTCGCCGCTCGAGGCACGCAGCAGTATCTAGACAACGGGCGGTTAGGTAGCCCCGGTCTTACAGTGCTTAACGAGACGTCCCTATGAGAGGGTTAGGTTTTATCCTTTGCGGCGCGCTAGCAGCTTTCTTCGTTCCGCCAGTGGCTGCTCAAGCCGGTCCTGAAGCGGAGGCGGCAATCGCCGCTGCGCAGTTACTACGCGAACGCCTGCCAAGAGGGACAAGACTCGTTGTTGTTCCCGATACACTCGGCGACACTGCACTGGCGCAGCTCATCGGTTCGACTCTAGCCATTCCCGTGCGCACTGCCGAGGAAGGCCGATCATGCGTCGGATGGATTCCGCACTGTACTTGGTCGCCGGGAGAAGGGACGTTTGCGGTCCGATTGACGCCTCTGTCGATGCTGAGAGACACCGTGACACTTCGAGTGGAGCATTGGACCGTTACGACGGAGAGCAAGGTACTTGGCGCGCCAAGCCGTTCGCTCATATACTCGAGAGATCGTGTATTGGCGGTGCGCGAGACTAATCGCTGGTTGATACGGGCAATCACCCCAGAGTTCTCGACCTAAGCGGTGCTACAAAGCGCTGTAAGCAAGAGTCCGCGGCGAGTGGGCTACGAGCATTTCGGCGCGACGCTGGCGAGCGCCCCTACAGCGTGAGTTCGGTTACTGCCCATCCCCGGTGATCCAGGGATCGTTGGTCAGCCAGGCCGAGTCGGGAGCGTAGAGAAACACCACGCCGCCATTCGCGAGCTTCGGCAGAAGCTTCCGCGCCCGCGACTGCTCCATGGCGGGACATCCTTCGCTCCGCCCCGCCTTTGCCGGCGTCACGTACGGCGCGCCGTGAGCTACGACGCGGCGCGCAAACGCATTGTCGTTGAAACCCTCGGACACGCCGACGAGACGCAGGCCGATCGAGCTGTACATATGGCCAGCAGAATTTCCGTGGAAGCGATAGGTCGCCTCGGTGAGATACAACCCGAGCGACGTCGCCGCGCTCCCGATCGCATTCGAGAATCGAGTCGGCACGCCACTTCGCGCCGGTGACGATCCGCGGCCGTGCGCCACGGGAAATGGCCCATCCAGTACCTTGAGCGACTTCATATCGAAGACGTAGCCGCGCGGCTCGGTGCTCGGCAGGCCGTAGTCCACAAAGTAGAGGTACGGATTCCGCACGGCGTCGGGATGCGCGGTCTTGAAAGCGAAATAGCTGCGCACGGCATCCGTCAATGCGTCGGGCGTGCTCAGCGGTCTCACGGCATCCGCGAGCGCATTGATCGCACGGATGGTGAGCGTCGAAAGCGCCGCCGTGCCCCGCTTTGGGGCGCTCGAATCAGCCTGCACCCGAATGGGCGAGGCGATGAACTGAAAGACGGATTGGTCATGGCCAGGCGCGAGTTGCGCGCCAGTGACCAGCAGCGCGCAGAGACCAATGAGCGCGCTATGCAGATACCTTCGTCGATTCATGGGGAGCTACGGCGGGCGGGAAAGGTGCGACAAGTGCAATGTAATCGCGGCGCACGCCCGAGCGAAGCGGTCGCCCTGTTGGCTGTTGGTACCCTGGACATCGGCAGGCAGAATCCTTGCGCCGCACTCCATCGAGCACTAGAATACAGAATATCAGCACATTTTTTCTGTACCCAGCGAGATCGCCGTGAGCCCTCGTCCACCCGTTGGACCGCGCCGCACGAGAAAGAACATGGACATGGACGCTGACAAGCTTGCGAACGCACAGCGCGTCCTTGGCGCGCGTTCGGAGACAGAGGCCGTGGACATGGCGCTCGACTACGTGCTGTATCAGGCGGAAGTCTTCGAGGCGCTCGATCGCCTCGCAGTGGAGGGAGGGCTCATCGACGCCTTCGCGTCGTCATCGCGCTCTTCGCGTTCCCGTCGGCGCGTCGCTGAGCCGTAACAGCCGCGACGACGCGGATGCCGGAGCTGCTGGCGCTGGACACGAACGTCTACATCACTGCCATTCGGAGTGCCGATCGACTGGCGCAGCTGAAAGGCTTCCTCATCCGGGCGGGCCTCAAGATCCGCGTACCAGCGATAGTCGCGCTCGAGCTGCGCGCTGGGGCGCGGACGGGTGTTCAGCGGTCGGCGGTCGAAGACCTCCTTGCCGCCTACGTGGCCCGTGATCGCGTGATCGTGCCCTCCTTCGCGGCGTATGTCGAGAGCGGCCGCGTGCTCGCGGAGCTCGCGCTGCGCGAAGGAGTGGAGCTCTCGCGCGCCAGCTCGCTCGTCAACGACGTCCTGCTCGCCGCTTCGTGCCGCGAAGCGGGAGCGCGGCTCATCACCTATAACGCTGGCGACTTCGCTGCCGTGCAGCGGTATTTGCGCGGCTTCCGCTTCACCGCCGCGGATGAGGCGCTCTGATCGCGCGCTCAGCGCGTGCGCACGATCGTCGCCCACATCGCGCCCGACGGCATCCAGCCATCAGACGTTAGGCGGATCGCGGCTTCCTTGCCGGCAACGACCGAGAATCTGACGTAGGCGCTGCCGCCGCCGCGCAGCGATAACGTCGCCGGCACGTTGTCCGATAGAACGCGGACGGCACCGAGCAGCGGATACGGCTGCGCCATGGTCGGTTGCGCCGGGAACGCGGAGCGAAAGTTCCAGCTTGGCTGCGAGTATGTCGCATCGATGCCAGAAGTATCGTCGTCCGTGTAGACCGAGACCGCCCACGCGTTCAGCATCGACCCGAGATTGCCGCCGAGGACGTCGAACAGATTGTCGAACCCGGAGAGTGACGAGTTGGTGAGGCGCAACCACAGATCGCTCTCGGACGAGCTACTGTGATCGGCCGCGTAGCGCAGGAACGCCCACGTCGCCCCGCTCGTTCCCGCGTCGTAATTGGACGAGTACGGGGAGTAGCTTTGCGGTGCTCCGAGGAAGACCGAGAGCCGCGCGAAGTTGGGCGCCATGTACATCCGGAACAGTCCGTCGAACGGCTGCGCACCGAATCGTTCGCCACCGATGTTCTGTCGGGGGGCGAGACCGGCCGCGTGATAGAACACCAGCTCCTCGGCGATGTCGCTGAGCCCTTCGTTGAGCCAGGGTACCTCGTCGGTGGGCGCGCTGTTCACGTAGAGGCGCCGGCCGAAGTTGACGAGATGCTGATTCTCGTGAGCGAGCGTGCCCATCGTTATGCTGTCGATCAGACCGAACGACATCTTGTTGCCGTTGACGACGCCGTCCGGGTCGGGCACTGGCATGTAGAACATCTCGCGCTCGTTGCTCGACAGGCAGTACGCTTGCCCCGCGACATACTGCGGAAGCAGATCGCGGGGATGGAAGTAGCCGGCGACATAGCCACTGCCGTCCGCCGGACTCAGCTCATTCACCGCACGCGTGAAGAAGATGACGACCTTGCCATTGGCGTCGATGTCCGTCGGCGTGCCGAAGTTCGCGTCTTCCACCGGCGCGATGAGCGTATCGTAACCTGTCGCGAACCGCGCATAGTCCGCGTCGGTGAAGCCGCCGGCCGGATTCCCCGTATCCGCGACGACGATCGCCCTCGCACTGATCGCGACGACGCGCCCCGTGCGCGTGGTCGTCAAGGTACACGCGTCAGGATTGGTGTTGAGCTGTACCAGGTCGCCGACAGTCAGATATCCCGGGATGCTCGCCAGGCTTGGATCGAGCGCGCGACGCGCGAGCTCCGCGCGCGCGCTCGGCGCGCGCGGCATGATCTCGCGCAGGCCTTGCTCGCGAAGTCGGCGGTCGAACCCCAGACTGCGGCGGAGTGAGCTGACGGGTGCGCTTCTACCCTCGGCGGCGGCATACAACGAGCGGTACGCGACCGGCACGCGTGCCGGCGTGGGCGCCAGATCGGCGAGACCCGCTCCCGTCACCTCGAGCGGCATGGTGGCCAGTCCACTCGTGGTGCCGAACCAGGGCACGACGACGTACTCGTCGCTTCCACCGGCCGACGTTATGCACGCGCCGTCACTCATGCTGACGGTGATGGCCTGGCCAACCGCAAGCGCAACCGCGGACGCGGAGCCCAGACATGGCGAGGCGTCCGGATTGGCAACGACTACGTACGCGGTGTCCGCCTTGCCCGACGCGGTCGCGATCGCGCGGCCAACGGACAGCGCTTTGAGACCCGTGACGAGACCAGACTGGTCGATCGTAAAGACGTCCGGATCGGCTGACGACCAGGTGACGCCGGCGTTGGTGAGACGGGTGCCTCCGTCATCATACATCGCCGCGCGCAGGCGTGCGGTGTCGCCGA
>DATEPP010000489.1:0-16613 GCA_035273165.1 Gemmatimonadaceae bacterium | reverse complement strand
GGCGATACTTTCTCGCCGCCCTTTCTGGATTCCTCCGGGGAATTCCGGGAGTGTAGGCGTCGTGGCGTTGCCTGTAGAGCCCAGAGTTCTTTGGACGCGAATCACGCGAATCAGAGCGCGAATCGCACCGTGCGCGGAGATAGGTCCTCTCTCAACAAGCCGGGATTGTTTGTGAAGACCTCGGGACGCCTCCGGCGCCTGAAGGTGAGCGTTGTGCAGTTCACAAGAATTTCTCGGCTCGTTGAGATGGGGACTCTCGCGACCGAGGAGCGATTCGCTAACAATTCGCGTAATTCGCGTCGCAAAGACCCTGGGCTGTCCACGCCGAACCTGTTGACCCAAGTCCTGTGGAGCTCTCAGAGAAGCGGAGGCGAGAAAGTATCGCCGTCGGCGCTCGAGGGCGAGCCGCCGGAGCATCACGCTTCGCCTGCCCGCTGGCGCCGATGTGTGATGCGGGTCAGCTTTGACTGCAACCCAACCATGAAGGGCAGGCCGTTTGATGGAAGCGCCGAATCTGGTCATTGGACCCACGCCGGGCTACGCGCCGGGCGTCGGCCGTCTCGTGGCGATGATGAACTTCGCCCGCATGACGACCCTCCGCGCCGCGGCTGGTCTGACGGTGGCCCAGCTCGACCATCTCCAGGACGCGTCGAGCAACTCGATCGGGGCGCTGCTGGCGCACGTCGCCGCCGTCGAAGTGGCGTACCAACGCATCACCTTCGAGGGCCGCGGCCTATCGTTGCCGGGATATGACGACGAGTGGGCGACCGCGCTCCAGTTGGGCGATGCTGGCCGTGAGAAGCTGCGCGGGAAGCCGATCGAGCACTATGTGAGTGGGCTGGAGCAGGTTCGCGAGTTCACTCTGAAGGAGCTCGCGCGCCGCGACGATCAATGGCTCGACGAGACGGACGTCTGGAACGGCCGCCAGGTGAACAACTATTTCAAGTGGTTCCACGTCTTCGAGGACGAGCTGAACCACCGCGGGCAGATTCGCTGGCTCCGCCAGCGTCTGCCCACGGACTAGCGCATCACGCTCTTACTCGACGCGGTCCAGCATCTTCGCCACCGCGCCGACGATCTCGTCGATCTGCGTCTTCTCGACGATCAGCGGCGGCGAGAGGGCGATGATGTCGCCCGTCGTCCTGATGAGCACATTCTCATCGTTGAAGCAGCGCGTGAACACCTCGAACGCACGCGCGCCGACCTTGCCCGGGCGCGACGCGAGCTCGATGCCAGCCACGATGCCGAGATTGCGGATGTCGACCACGTGTGGCGAGTCGCGGAGCGAGTGCACGGCCTCTTCGAAGTAGGGCGCCAGCGACGCCGCGCGCTCGAAGAGCCCCTCGTCGCGGTACACGCCTAACGTCGCCAGCCCGGCCGCGCACGCCAGCGGATGCCCCGAGTACGTGTAGCCGTGGAAGAACTCGATCCCCTGTTCCGTGGCGTTGACGACGGTGTCGTAGATCTCCCGGCGAACGACCACGGCGCCCATCGGTACCGACGCGTTGGTGATCCCCTTCGCCATCGTGACCATGTCGGGCTCGATCCCGAAGTACTCCGCGGCGAACGGCGCGCCGATGCGGCCGAACCCCGTGATCACTTCGTCGAAGATGAGAAGGATGTCATGCTTCGAGCAGATCGCGCGCAGCCGCTCGAGATATCCCTTCGGCGGGATGAGCACGCCCGTCGAGCCGGCCACCGGCTCGATGATCACGGCCGCGATCGTCGCCGCGCCGTGCCGCTGAACGAGCTGCTCCAGCTCGTCGGCGAGCTCCGCGCCATGCTCCGGCTGACCGCGGCTGAACGCGTTCCGCGCGCTGTCGTGGGTATGGGGCAGATGATCCACGTTAGGCAGCAGCTGCGACGCGAATTGCTTCCGGTTGGTCTCGATGCCGCCGACCGAGATTCCTCCAAAGCCCACACCGTGATATCCGCGGAGCCGTCCGATGAGCCGCGTGCGCGAGGGCTGACCCTTCGCCTGCCAGTACGCGAGCGCGATCTTGAGGGCGCTGTCAACGGCCTCGGATCCGGAGTTGGCGAAGAAGACATGGTCGAGATCCCCCGGCAGCAGCTCGGTTAGTCGCGATGCGAGCTCGAACTGCAGGGGATGCCCCATCTGGAATCCCGGTGCATAGTCCATCCGCCCCGCCTGCTCGGCGATGGCGCGCACGATTGGCTCGCGGCAGTGACCCGCGTTCACGCACCAGAGCCCGGCCGTCCCGTCAAGGATTCGACGCCCGTCGGCCGCAGTGTAGTACATCCCCTTGGCCTCAGTCAGAAGCCTCGGCGACCGTTTGAAGGCCCGGTTCGCCGTGAACGGCATCCACAATTCCTCGAGCGAGAGATTCGCGAGGTCGATTTCCTGGGCGGTATAGGGTGCGGTGGAGCTAGCCATGGGCGCGCGGTGCTGGGAGTGGAGGAGCGATACGCTACCAGGAATTATGTGTCCGCCGCCGGTCCGTTGGCTATAGTGAGGCGGGATGGGCGACGCGGGGTGCGGGCGCGGGGCGCGGATGAGCGAGCCCCTCGGCTGGCGGGCCGGCAGAGTTGCGGAGAGCTGTGGAATGGCGACCGATCGAGACAATCAGCCTAACGACTCCAACGACGTGCCGATGGCCACCACGGCCGAGGTGGCGGCGGTCGTGCAGGGTGTGCAGCGCACGCATCGCGGGCGCATCCGCTGGTCGCTCGGCCGCCACACCGCCGAATTGGCGCTCCGCGCGCTGGAATCCCCCCCGCGGCCACCGCGCCGACCGCCGTCCTCGAAGAGTCGGCGGCGAAAGCGACATAAACGCCTTCTTTAACAGCGTAAAACCCGTTACGAATTCGGATGTGCGGGCGCGGAGCGCCCGCCTTCCTTTTCCGCATCGCAGTTAAGCGTCGCCCTTCCTGCCAGTCGCCCTTCCTGCCAGTCGTAGTTCCTGCAGTCGCCGTTCCTGCAGTCGCCGTTGAGGGCTGTTAACGCAGTTCCCGCAGTTTTCGACCTGCTGACGCATCGGCTCACTCGCCTCACCTTACGCGGACCGACGCGTCCGGGCGCCTCCCGTCCGCTGAAAGGGACCGAGTCCCACCTAACGAGTGCACGCACGGATCGCGTCTCGCTTCTTTCGGCCCGCATTGCAGACACGGGCCCTCCACGAAAGGAGCGCACATGCCCTCCGGTCTCTTCCTGCTCGCCCGAGCCTGGCCCAACTCAAGCGGCAGCGGTACGAGCTTCAAATCAAATGGGATGACGCCAGGCCGTAGACTCTCGCCGCGTTCTCGCCATGGATCTGCGCGCGTTCGGCAGCCGTGAAGCCCGCGTTGGCGATGCTCTCCTTCATCAAGTCGATGCTGCCGATCGCGTGCGGATAGTCGCTGCCGCCGAGAAGTTGCCCGACGCCCCCGAAGTCGGCGGCGAAACGCAGCGCCCGGGGATCGAAGTTCACTGTATCGAAGAAGAAGTTTCGCAGATATTCACTCGGTGGCCGGCTGATGTGCTCGCGGCACTCAGCGAATGCGCGCCAGCCCCGGTCGAGCCGCTCGGCAAGGTAGGGAATCGTTCCGCCGAGGTGGCTCAGCACCCAGCTGATGTTCGGATAGCGCTCGGGCACACCCGTGAAGACCAGCTTCGCCGCGGCGAGCGTCGTGTCGAAGAGAAATCCACAGAGCGGCATCAACCAGTACTCCGTCATTGCCTCCACGCCTACAGGGCTCGTCGGATGGATGTGCAGCACGGCGCCGAGTCGGTTCGCTTCTTCGTAAAGCGGCTCGAAGCGCGCGTCAGCGAGGGCAATGCCGTTCACATTGCTGAAGAGCATCGCGCCGGGAAAGCCGAGCTCCTCCACGGCCCGACGCAGCTCGGCGACGGATGCTTCCGGATCGCAGAGAGGGAGCGTCGCGAGTGCAAGGAAGCGAGGACCCCGCTCGCGGACGATCGTTGCAAAGGCATCGTTCACGAGCCGCGCGAGTCGGACGGCGCGACGCGGCTCCTCGACATGCGTTCCCGGCGTCGTCAGGCTGATGATCTGCGTGTCGACGCCGTCGCGCGCGAGCACGTCGGCGCGGTAGGCGATGTCACGATGGCCGCGTACCGCGACGTTGTAGTCGCCTGGGTAGTGCACGCAGGGATTCCCCTCGTTGTCGATCGTGACGCGCACGACGCTGTCCTCGTTGCGCAGGGCATCGAGGTATTCCGGCGGATAGAAGTGATTGTGGACGTCGATGATCATCGGATGTGCGGTTCCAGGTGTGAAAGTCAGTCGCCCGTGGCAGCGACAGGCGCGGCCGCAGCGGTACGGCGGACCCATAGCCGATAGACAGGCCATCCCGCGAGTACGAGCGCGACTCCTGTCAGGCTCTCGGCCGGTGCGGAGGCGATCTGATTGGCCGCGACAAGCAGCGCCGCGACCGCGAATCCGATCGGTAGCGCGTTGCCTAACGGGGCACGAAAGACGGGTGCGAAGCCAGGCTGGCGGCGCAGGAGGAGCAGTCCGATGGCCATCAGGGCGAAGAAGATCCACTCTGTGTACACGACACGCGAGACGAGCACCCGGTAGCTGCCAGTCCCGATGAGCACGCACGCCCAGGCGCATTGCGCGACAATTGCCCCTGAAGGTGTCTGGAAGCGCGGATGAATCTCACCGAGGCGCCTGAAGACGATGCCGTCGGCGGCCATGGCGAGATAGGCGCGTGGACCGGCGAGGACGATCCCGCTCAACGCGCCAAAGGTGGAGACGACGACGAGCACGGCCATCAAGGCGGCGCCGCCCCGTCCCAACACCGCGTCAGCGGCGTCGGCCGCAACGCGCGTCGACGCCGCGACGCGATCGAGCGGGAGAACGTGAAGATACGCGGCGTTGAGCAATACGTACGCGCCAGTGACGACCATCGTCCCAATCACCAGCGCACGTGGAATGGTGCGCGTCGGATCGATGGTCTCGCCCGCCGCGTACGTCACCATGTGCCAGCCGCCAAAGGCGAAGAGTCCCGCGGCGACCGCGAGGAGGAATCCACTCGAGGATGTGGCAGCGAGCATCGGCGAAGAGACCGCGACGCGAGGACCGACCACGAACGCCGCGGCGATCACGACGACGACGGCTGCGACTTTGGCGATCGTGAGTGCCGTCTGCAGACCGCTGCCCTGCTTCACGCCGATGTAGTTGACTGCCGAGAGAACGATCACTGCGCCGGCAGCAACGAGGCGCAGCCCAGCGTCGCTCATCGGGACGAGGACACCGAGGTAGCGCGCAAACACCATCGCAATGGCGGCGATGATGCCGGTGTGCATGGTCCAGAACATCGCCCATCCCCAGAGGAAGCCGAGGGCGGGCGAGAAGGCGCGCGTGAGGTAGACGTAGACGCCGCCGGTGGCGGGGAACGCCGCGGAAAGCTCCGCGGCGATGAGCGACCCGCCTAACGTGAGGAGCCCCGCGAGCAGCCATACCGCGATGATCCCGATGACGGACGGCACCGCGCCCGTGACCGTCGACGGCTGCACGAAGATCGACGCGCCGATGATCGTCCCGACGACCATCGCGGTCGCCTGGACGGGTCCGATTGTCCGACGAAGAGAGTGAGTAATATCTGACATGGTGATGTCAGGACGACACCCTCACCGATCTCCCACGACCTTCGGCACGACGTAGACCCGTCGCAACGCGTCGAGATACTCGTTATGCAGGCCCTTGATCGTGTCGAACTCGCGCTTCACGGCGGCCCGGTACTCGGGACGCGTCGCGAAATCGTAGAGCAGGGCGGCCATCGCCTGCGCATCGGCGAGAAAGCCCTGGTGCCCGACGTCCGTGAGCGCGTCGGCCTCCATCTCGTACGTGTGGTTCGGCGAGTTCGACGTCTTGGCGCTGAACCCGACGCCTGGGATGTTGCTCGACACGCTCCCCGTCTCCTCGTACCCCTGCGGCTTCCCGGGCTCCGGCAGCGCACCCGTCGCGCCGTACTTCTTCAGGTAGGCGAAGGCAACCTCGTCGAGCGTCGCTACACCGACGCCATCACGGTTATGACCGTAGTGGTCGATCTTCACCTGCGTTCCCGTCGCCAGGGCGGCGGCCTTTGCCGCATTGTCGACCATCTCCGTCTCCTGGGCGAGATAGACTTCGTCCGGATAGCGGATGTAGAAGTCCGCCGCCGCGCGGTCGGGCACCACGTTCGGCGCCGCGCCCCCTTCGGTGATCACGCCCTGAATCCGAGCTTCCGGCCGGAGATTGCTCCGGATCGCGTCGATGTTGTTGAAGAGATGAATCACCGCCTCGAGCGCATTGCGGCCGTTCCACGCTGTGAGCTGATGCGCGGGCGCGCCGAAGAAGGTGTACTTCACGCCATCGATGTTCATGCAGCAGGTGCCGAAGCCCGGGGCGGCGCGCGTCGTCGCGCTCGTGGAATGGCTGCGCACGAGGACGTCCATGCCGTTGAACACTCCGGCGTCGTACATCACCGTCTTCGCGTTAGGCGGCATCATCTCCTCGCCCGGCGCGCCGAAGACGACCACCGTCCCCGGCGTCTTCGTGCGCGCGAGATACTCGGCGATCGCGATCGCGGCGGCGATGCCGATTGGTCCCTGCGTGGAGTGCTGGTCGCCGTGAAAAGCGCCCTTCGTTCCGCGCAGCGCATCGTACTCGACGATGATGCCGAGGTTCGGCGCGCCGGATGATTTTCTGTAGCGCGCGACGAATGCGGTCTTGAGACCGCCAGCTCCCATCTGGACGTCGAAATCGTGCTTCCGGAGGTAGTCGGTGAGGAGCTGCACGGACCGCGTCTCCTCGAAGCCGATCTCGGGATGCTTCGTGATGTCGTCGCCGAGCGCGAGGAGCTCGGTGTCCATCAACGCCTTCGCGCGGGCAGCGACCGCGTCTCGCGCGGCGTTCGCGCCAGTGAGCCGCGTGATGATCGCGGGCACATCGAGCGACCGCTCGAGTGAATCGAGCTTGCGAATGACACCGCGAGCGGCGTCGCGCTCGGTGGGCGTCTCTTGGGCGGGCAGGGTACGCGTCGCGGCGGCGACGAGCAGGATCAAAGTCGGAAGAGCGAATCGGCGCATGGCCATCCCCGGAAATCGAATCGGGATAAGGCTGCACGCCGAGCGCCGGGACGGCTAGATGTCGGAAGAGCCCGGTTTACGACGATCTCTGGCACGCGCCACGCATATGACGAGACCGGCAAGACGCTCGGCAGCCGCGGGCGATCGCGCGTGCCGTCGGCAGGGGGCCGGCGGAATCTATTGCACGGAGGGGACGATGGCGGACGTCAACATTCAGCAGACGCCCTCGAGCGGCGAGTCGCGTGGCGGCTCCGGCGCCGTCTGGGCGGTGGTTGTGATCATCCTGTTGCTGGTCATTGGCTGGTTCATCTTCGGCGGCGGATTACACCGCTCCACCACGGCGAACATCAATGTGAACACGCCGGGTCAGACGGGTGGCAGCGGCTCCGGCGGCTCGGGTGGCGGAGCCTCTGGTGGCGGCACGGGCGGTGGGGCAACGAAGACGCCGTAGCTCTGGCTCTTGCGCGCCGGGGATGTCTTCCCGTTAGGCAGCCGCTCATTGCTGTTAACAACGAAAGAGCCTGAAACCGCCGGAAAATGCCGGATCGATCTATGAATGATCCGGCCTCTTCCGGCTGTTTCAGGCTCTTTCGTTGTTGATGCAGTTGATTCGTCCCTAACGAGAAGTCATCCAAGCCATTGGAAGCTACACCGCGCGCGTCTTCCACTTCCCGCGCCGGAAGATCACCGCGCTCACGACCGCAAGCGTGGAGAACGCCACCGCGACCGCGACATACACTCCGCGCGGTCCGAAGCCGAGCGACTTCGACAGGACGTAGCCAAGCGGAATCTCCCAGAGCCAGAACACGACGACGTTCAACACCGTCGGCGTAGTCGTGTCACCGGCCCCGTTGAACGCCGCCGCGAGCACCATGCCGTACGCGTAGAACGGGAAACCGATGGCGATGATGCGAAGCGCGTCGACCGCGCTTGGCACGACCGACGGATCGGACGTGAAGATGTGCGCGATCGGGCCCGCCAGCAGCACGAACAGCGTGCCCACGGCGCCGAGGAAGCAGAGGTTGTAGAACCCCGCGATCCACACGGCGTGCTCGGCCCGGTCGGGCTTCCGTGCCCCCAACGCCTGACCGACCATCGTCGCTCCGGCGTTCGACAACCCCCACGACGGCAGCAGAGCGAAGACGACCACTCGAATCCCGATCGTGTAGCCTGCAAGCACCGAGCTGCCGAAGGTCGAGAGAATGCGTATCAGCCCGATCCAGCTCGCGGTGCCGATCAATGCCTGAAGCGTCCCGCTCGCCGAGAGCCGAACGAGGCGCACGAGCACGGCCGGCGCGAGCCGCACGTGTCGCCGCGCGATAGCGACTCGCCCAGTGCGGCCAAGCAGGAGCCGGCTCAGCGCGAACAGTGCGCCGATGCCGCGACCGATGTTGGTGGCGATCGCGGCCCCCTTCACGCCGAGCGCGGGGAACGGACCAAGACCGAAGATCAAACACGGTCCGAGCGCGATGTTGATCGCGTTTGCAAGCCAGAGCACACGCATCGCGATCGCTGCGTCACCGGCGCCGCGAAAGATGGCGTTCACCAGGAAGAGCAGAAGGATCGTCGCGTTGCCGCCGAACATGATACGCGCGTACGGCGTGCCGACCGCAAGCAAACTGGGCGACGCGCCCATCGCGCGCAGCAGCGTGGGCGCCGCAATGACCCCGGCGACGCCGAGGACGAGCGCCGTGGCGCCCCCAAGCAGGATCGCCTGCACAGCGGCACGCGCCGCGCCGTCCGCGTCGCGCTCGCCAATGCGTCGCGCGACCATCGCCGTCGCGCCGATCGCGAGTCCCATCGCCAGCGCGTAGATGATCGTGAGCATCGATTCGGTCAGACCCACGGTCGCGACGGCATCCGCCCCAATCCGCGACACGAAGAACACGTCGCAGACAGCGAAGATGCTCTCCATGACCATCTCGAGGACCATCGGCACGGCGAGCATGAGGATCGCCCGCCCGATGGCACCCTCGGTGTAGTCGCGCCGCGATCCACGCAGAGCCTCGCGCACGCCGGACCAAAATCCCTCGAGCGGAGGTGCGGGCGGCGCGGCGGCGAGTTCAGTGAATTCGGATGACATATGAGAGGAGGACCTGGACTATACGTGAAAGGGGCGGCACCGAGATCGGTGCCGCCCCTTCCGCATGCTCAGGCGATCGATCGATCAGTGCACGGATCGTGTGCGCATCGGCGCCGACGTGACGGCAGCGCTCTGGACGCCAACGACTGCGAATCGCGGATTGTGCGTGAGGTTGCGCATCGGCCTGATCGAATGAGCCGGGCAGCTGAGTCGCCCGACAGGTCCGGCCAAATTATGCGCCGCTGGCGGAATGCACAATCCCCGGTTGGCATTTCACTTGCCGCGATTGTGGGTGATGATGAAATGATCAACGCGCCGGCGCGAAGAGGTCGTCGGCGCACGGTCCGGCTCGAACGAGGAGAGCACCATGGCATCACGAACGAGTGGTCGCGGAGAAGAGCGGTCGGGCAGCCGCAACGCGAGCGGCGCCAGCCAGAACACGACGCGCCAGCAAGGCGCAGCAACACCGGGTACTGCTGGCGGCGCACGCCAGAATTCAACCAGTAGCGCGAGTCCGAGCGGCAGCCAGCGGCAGAGCGGGACACAGAGTCAGAACGCAGCCCAGGGCGCAAACCGGACTCAGAGCCAGACACCCGAGGTAGAACGGTCGCAGGCACGAGGGAGTTCCGGCGGGAGTGAAGCAGAGCGCAGCGGCGATCGAGAGCGCGAGCTGCGCACGTCTCGCGAGCAGGGGAACATGCGTCCAGCCGCGTCCCCGCAGCGCGGCAACATCGGTCGCGAGAGCGGAGCGTCCGGGACGTCGAGCGCGAACGCCGGAAGCAATCCGTTCGCGCTGATGCGTCGCATGATGGAGGACATGGATCGCCTCTTCTCGGATTTTGGATTCACCACTCCCGGTATGTTCGGCTCGAGCCTGCTCGATTCCGGTCTGTCGCCGTCGTCCGGACAGCGTTCGCTCGGCGCGCATCCCTCGTCAGGCGGATCGAGTCTCTCGGCCTCGCAGCGCGGGCAGCAGGGTCTCGTGCGCGGCGGTCAGAGCCGTGGGGTGCAGCAGGGGAGCGGCTTCGGAAATCTCTGGTCGCCCCAGGTCGAGATCTTCGAGCGGGGCAACAATCTCGTTGTGCGCGCCGATCTCCCGGGCCTATCGCGGGAGAACGTCGACGTCGAGCTCGATGAGGACGCGCTCATCATTCGCGGCGAGCGGCAGAGCGACACCGAGGACGAGGACGAGGGCTTCTATCACAGCGAGCGAAGTTACGGAAGTTTTTATCGCGCGATCCCGTTGCCTGAAGGCATCGAGCCGTCCGGCTGCAACGCGACCTTCAAGGACGGTGTGCTCGAGGTGACGCTCCCGAAGCCGCCGCAGCAGCAGTCTCGCTCGCGCCGGATCGACGTGCGCGGCGGGTGACGCGGGACGCGCACGGATGTCATCCCGAGGAGTCGAGCGAAAGCGAGACGACCGAGGGATCTGCTTTCCGCCTTTTGCGGCATCCCTGCGGCGCAGCGCCTGAGGGAACGCTGATGACGCTGACAAGTCGCAGATGACGCTGACGAAAGAGCGGGAACGCCTTTTTCAAAAGGACGTTCCCGCTCTCTTTGTTCTTTCTGCGAAATCTGCGTTCAATCTACTCTCTTTTTCAGGGATGCTTCCCGGCTGAGAATGGAGAGTGCAGATCCTTCGCTTCGCTCAGGATGACAGCCTGCGCCCGCGTCCCGCGTCCCGCGTCAGGGCACCGGTACCGGATCACCATTCACATCCAGCAACACCACCGGCGCAATCCCCGTCGCCTTGAGCGGGCCCTCGATCTGCTTGCGATCGCCGACGATCACGATCGCCAGATGGTCCGGATCGATGTACTTGTTCGCGACCCGCGCCAGATCCTCCTTCGTCACCGCACGCACGTTGCGCGCATACGACTGATAGTAGTCCTGCGGCAGATCCTCGAGATAGATGTCGCTGATCGAGGCGTTCACGGCGCGGACCGAGGAGAAATTCTGCGGCAGTCCCTGCACGAGGTTGTCTTCGGCCGTCTTCAGCTCTTCGTCCGTGATCGGCCGCGCGCCGCGAATGCCGCGCAGCTCCTTCATGAATTCGATCAATGCGCTATCCGACTTCGCGGTGACGATCTCGCCGCCCGCCTCGAACGGACCTGGGCCCTTGCCGTAATCGAAGCGCGAGCCGACACCGTAGCTGTATCCCTTCTGCTCGCGAATATTCGCGTTGAGGCGCGACTGGAACATCCCGCCGAGCATCGTATTCAGCACCTCGAGCGCGAAATAATCCGACGTGCTGCGGGCGGGGCCGGGAAGTCCGATCGCGAAGCTCGATTGCGCTGCCCCCGGCTTGTCGACGAGATAGATCGTCGTCGCCTTCGGCTCGCTCACCGCTGGATAGTTGAAGTTCGGCATCGTGCCGCCGCTCTTCCACGGCGCGAGGACGCGCTCGATCATCGTCCGCACGGCGTTCGGCTCGACGTCGCCGACGACGGTGATGATCGCATGACCGGGCGTGAAGTACGTCTTGGCGAAGCTGACGATCTCGTCGCGCGTGATTGCGTTGACGGACGTCTCGGTCACCGACCGTCCGTACGGATGCTGCGTCGTATAGAGCACCTTCGGAAACACGCGACCGGCGATCGCCGACGTTCGATCCTTCGCCTGCGTCAACGCGACGAGGCGCCGCGCCCGATACCGCTCGATGGCGTCGTTCGGGAATGACGGATTGACGAGCATGTCCTCGACGATCTGCAGCACGCGCTCGACCTTGTCGCTGGTCGCGAGGAATCCAATCGAGCCCGACTCGTCCCCGACCGCGATGCGAACGCCCGTGCCGAGTAGCTGCAGCGCGTTCGAGATGTCGTCGCCGCTCTTCGTCGTCGTGCCTTCGCTCAACATCGCCGCCGCGAACTCAGCGACGCCCGGCTTGGCCTCTGGATCGTACTGGTCACTCCCGCCGACGAAGTTGATGTCGAACGAGACGAGCGGAAGGTTGTGCCGTGTCGAGACGATGAGCTGTGCGCCGTTGCTCAGTTTCATCGACGTCCACGTCGGCACGCGGAGCTCGGGTGTCGCGCCGGGGGCGGGAATGGCCGTCCGGTCGAGCGAGGCGGGCTTCGCCGGCGTCTTCGGCTGCTGCGCCGCAAGGACACTCGCGACCGCGGACGCGATCAGCGCCCCCCCGAGGGCCCGTCGCATTCTATAGTAAATACTCATCGTATCGCTCCATCATCGGTGACGGTCACGCTCTGCTCGGCCTTGGCTGCGTCCTGCTTCTTGCCCATGGGCACCACCGACAGCACGACGCGGCCCTTGGTGAGATAGCGGTTCGCGACGCGCTTCACCTCCGCCGGCGTCACGCTCTCGGCGTCCCTGTACTGCTTGCGGTAGTAACCGGGATCGTTGTGGAACAGCTGGCCCTGGGCGAGCGTGAACGCCTTGTTGAGATTGGATTCCAATCCGCTCACGAACCCCAGCTCGATCCCCGCCTTGGCGCGCGCCACCTCATCGTCGGTGGGACCGTCCCGCTTGAGCCGGTCGATGATCGAATCGGCCGCCAGCTCGAGCTCCGTCAGCGTGTGCCCCGGACGCGGCGTGAGCGTGACGCGGAACTGACCGCCGTTCTCGTTGGTGCCCTGGCCCGCGCCTGCGCTCGTCGCCCACTGCCGATCGTAGACGAGCTCCTTCTGCAGTCGCGACGTTCGTGATCCCGCGAGCACGCTCGCGAGCACGTCGAGCACATGATCGTCCTCGTTCGATTCACCAACGGTCGGCCACGAAATCGTGAGCCGCGGCACCTGCACCCGATCCTCGAACACCAGTCGCTTCTCCGCCGCCAGCGTCACGAGCCGCACCTGCGGCCGCACGATGGCTTTCCCGCGGGGCAGATCGGCGAAGTACTTCTGAACCCACGCTTTTGCCTGTGCAGGATCGAAGTCGCCCGCGATCGTGAGCACGGCGTTGTTAGGCGTATAGTAGAGCCGGAAGAAGCTCTTGACGTCCTCGACCGACGCTGCGGTGAGATCCGCCATGCTCCCGATGACCGGCCACGAGTACGGGTGATCCTTCGGGTACATCGCGGCGTAGATGATCTCGTTCGTCCGGCCGTACGGCTGATTGTCCGTGCTCTGCCGGCGCTCGTTCTTCACGATGTCGCGCTGCGCGTTCAGCTTGTCGAGGTCGAGCGCGTCGAGCAGATAGCCCATGCGGTCGGACTCGAGCCAGAGCGCGGACTCGAGATAGTTCGACGGCTCGACCTCGTAATAGGTCGTCCGGTCGTTGTTGGTCGTGCCGTTGTTGTAGCCGCCGACGCCCTCGGTGAGCTTGTCGTGCAGCCCGTACGGTACGTGCCCCGACCCGGTGAACATCACGTGCTCGAACAGGTGCGCGAAACCGGTGCGCCCGGGCGCCTCGTTTTTCGAGCCGACGTGGTACATCACGTCGACGGCGACCGTCGGTACCGAATGATCGGGCGAGAGGATGACTGTGAGTCCGTTCGCAAGCTGATACTTCTCGAACGGGATGGTGATCTGGCCGTGCGTCGCGGGGCTCGCCGGCTTCTGCGCTGGCGCGATCGGAGCGGCGAGGACCACGGCAAGAAGTGCCGCTGCCACGCCGTGCCCGAACGCCCGCGCCGGGGATCGGAGGATCCGAGACACTATGCGCGTCCTATGTTGAGGGCAGACGAAAGCTATGGAAGGAACCGAAGTATGCCTAGCGAGCCTCATACCGGTCAACGCTGGCGGCGGTTCCCAACGCTTTCCGAACGTTAGAGCGCGCTCAACACACTCGCGACCGCTTCCGTGAGCCGTCCCGCGTCCGGGACGCTACCCTGCGCGATGCGTGACGAACCGCCGCCGCGACCACCGACACGGGCAATGCCCTCGCGCAGGAGCCGGCCGGCATCGAGACCAGTGTCCTCCGCCGTCGCGAGGAGGAGCGAGGGCGGCTCCCCGATCGTGCCGACGAGGACCGCCCGCGGCAGCGCGATCGCCGCCTGGGCCAGCGTCCGCAACTCGTCCATGCTCGACGCGTCCTGCCTAACGACATGCAGGTTCCGCGCATCGGCCGGCGCGGCGTCGTACAGTGCCTTTGCGCGGTAGCCCGCGAGCTCGCGCTCCATCCGCCGCCGTTCATTCTCCCCCGCGCGCAACTGCTCGCTCTGCGCCGCGACGAGCGCCGATGCGTCGTCCAGCGACGCCGAGAGAGAGCCGGCAATTCGCGTCAGCGACTCGAAGTCCGCGCGCGCCCGACGCACCGCGCGTAAGCCGCAGACGAACTCCAGCCGTGCTGACTTCCGTACGCGCTCGACCTTCCGCACCAGGATCGCGCCGATCTCGCCCGTGGCGCGCACGTGCGTGCCGCCGCAGGCGCTGCGGTCCAGCCCAGCGATCGACACGATGCGCAGCGTTCCGGTGCGTCCAGTCTCCTTCCGCAGCCCCGTTGCCTGCGACGCGTCCTCGAAGCTCGTCGTGACCGGCCGATTCTCGGCGACGATCGTGTTCGCCCGCGCTTCCGCTTCGACGATCCGCTCCCCGCTCACCGCCTCGACGTCGAGATCGAGCGACGAGTAGTCGCGCCCGAAATGCACGCTCACCGTGTGGAAGCCGTAGAGCTCCTCGAGAACCGCCGAGAGAAGGTGCTGGCCAGTATGCTGTTGCATGTGGTCGAGCCGCCGCTCCCAGTCGACCGCGCCGTGAACGGTACCGGCATCACCAGCGAGGGGACTTTCGAGCAGATGCGCGATCCGCTCGCCCTCGTCGATGACGTCGATGATACGTGCTCCCGCCAAGCTACCGAGATCATGAGGCTGACCGCCGGAAGTCGGATAGAACGCCGTCTGGTCGAGGTAGACGCGACGCCCGTCATCGCCGACGTCGACGACGCGAGCCTCGAACTCGGTGAGATACGAATCCGTGTAATACAGTCGTTGAGTGCTCATGGCGTGCCGCGTTGGATCCCGTTAAATATGACCCGTTGATGGCCATCCGTGCAATCGTTAGGCGCGTTCTGCTCGTCGCGCTGCTCGCCGTCGCGGCGCTGCTCGTCGTGCGACAGCTGTCCGAGCGGCGCGTTGTCGTCCAGTCGAGTGCCGGCGTCACACCGGCGCGGACGGATAAGCCGGCCACGACGGCGCGTCGTCCGGTCCCGGAATCGCCCGGCTTCGAAGGATGTCCCGGCGAGGGCGACGGTGGCGATCGCGATCTCAATCGACTCAAGAACCGCGTCGATACCGCGACCTGGGTCCCGATGCCGTTTGCGTCAGCGCTCGGCCTCGGCTGGCCAGCCAGCGTCGTTAGGCGCTCACGCGCCGCATGGACTCGAAGCGATGCGCGCCGGGTTGCCGCGAACGAGGGCCTCCCCGTCGCGGTCGAGGGTTATTTCGTGGGAGCGAAGGTCGAGGGCCCGGAGTCGACCAATTGCCATGGCGCCGAGTCGAAGTTTCGGGATTGGCACCTGTGGCTTGCGTCGTCACCAGGCAAGGACCGCCGCCGCTCGATCGTCGTCGAGACGACGCCCGTAATTCGAGCTCGGCACCCCGAGTGGAAGATCGGCGACATCCACCGCCTCGTCCGCGACAGCACCCTCGTCCGCGTCAGCGGCTGGCTGATGCTCGACCCCGAGCACCCTGACCAGCTGGGAAAGACCCGCGGGACTCTATGGGAGATTCACCCTATCATGCGCATCGAGGTCAAGCACGATGGCCGTTGGGTGGAGCTGCAGTGACAAGTCGGACTCTCCCGACACGAAGAACGCCTGAAGGAGCGAAAGGGCAGGGATACGGATTTCACTGATCTGACCGATTTTACGGATCGCTCCACCGGCGCGGAAAATTCCGAGCACAACGAGCCCACCTCAATCAGGCCATGAAAAAAGCGATCTCCCTCGACGTCCGTCTCTGGATCGAAGCCGAGGACGAGCCGGCGCACGATTTCGCGGAGTCCACGACGAAGGCCGTGCGCGACATCATCGAGGCGGGTGCGGCAAAATATCCCGCGCTCGCGATCAAGATTCGCTCGATCCGGGAGAAATCCTGAACAATACCGGGCCGCGTAGCGGCAGCGTCCTCGGAACTCCCTTGATCGCCCAGAGCAGCACGCCGCAGCAGAGGAAGGTCATGGCGCCGAGTATCAGGAGCAGCTGGTTGGTGGCGATGATCGCGCTCGACCGCACGTGCTCCGCTTCGAGCGACAGCCGCACCAGCTGCACGGCCTTCTCGTTCGTGATGTGCCGCTGCCCGTGCTCGATCTGGGTGACGTAGTCGCTTCGCCGCTGCCAGTTGTCGCTCGCCGCGACGATCTGCCGCAGGCGCGTCGCGGTGTAAAGGACGCCGGCGACGATGAAGACGAGAACGAGCGTTGGCGCGATGAGGTAGAACTTTCGGTCGAATCGCATACCGAATGGACAGCGGTGTGGCCGGTCAGGTCACGAACCCCGGACGCTGCTCGTGTCGCGCCGCGGCTCCTCGGGACGCCGGCAGGTCACGTGGATTCCCCGAACCGCCGTCACCGGATTCTTCACGCGACCGTCGGCAACGAG
>DATEPP010000488.1:0-16044 GCA_035273165.1 Gemmatimonadaceae bacterium | reverse complement strand
TGGCGCCCTCGGCCTCACACTCTCAGGCCGGAACCTCCTCGACGTTCAGCGCGGCGAGCCGGATGACCTCACGGTACTTCCGGGCCGGACCCTCACCGCGGGACTGACCGCGAAATTCTAGCGGACACCAGCCCACGACTGGTGTCCGCTGGAATCTGCCGAGCTCATTGGCACTGCAGGCGACCGAACGGCAGCGGCAGGGTGCAGTTCTTCGTCTTTCCATCCTTCGTTATCACGACCTTGGCCGCCGACGATCCGTCGTAGGTGATGACTTCGCGCCGCGACTTCGTCACGGGATCCTTTCCGTCGACGGCGATCGTCGCTGTCATCTCTCGAACGACCGTGCCCGCTGTCGGGAAGGTGGGCCGGCCATCCTGGAGAGGAATCACGAGGCCCGTGGTCGTATCGCCTACGACGCGCGACGCCGTGAATGCTGCTCCATCTCGCGTCTTACCGGACGAGTTCTCGCTGCCCTTGGAGGCACCGTTCACTGTCCGCTGGGTGCTGCCGGCCGCGAGCCCAGTCACCGTGCGATCGCTAGTGTGCTGCACCGTCGCGGTGACGTCGCCATCGTGGCGCGTGACGGTACCGTTGACGACGACCTGCTCGTTGATCGTGTTGGTCGCGGAGCTCGGTGCTGCCTGCGCGGTACCGGCGCCGTCCGAAAAGGCGAACGAGCGCGAAACGGTGAGCCCATGGCGCATCACATCGGCACACGTTACTCGCCCGGTAGTCGAGGAGAACGTGCAATTCTCGAGAAGCTCGCCAAGTCCGAATGGGCCGCGGTCCCAACCGCGACCAACAGGGATGCCTCCAAAGAACTCGGGGCGAAGGCCGCCACCCATCATGTCACCGTCATCGTGAGCCCCGCGATCCGGCATCCAGGGTTCGCCGGCATCGCCAGCGGCCGAGAAGCTGTTGTCTGTCGAGCTGAAGCCAGCTGGGGTGGACAGAAATGCCGCGACAAGTAATGGGGACGTGCCGCCCGACGGCGAGGTCGAGTCCGAGCACGCGGTCATGACGGCGATTGCAGCTGCTGCCGTCAAGCCGAGGGTACGTCGAATCATGGATTCTCTCTCCGGACGATTTGGTTCGCGAGGGGATCGCTGCGACAGAAGACACGCGACACGCGTTTGACCCCAGCTGGGCGACAATGTTAAGTCGCGGATGTGACTTGGCTGTCGGAGACACTCCGACACGGTCCCCGCGACTCCGAGCGCGGTCTTTTTACGCCGGAAAAGAGAGGACCGCCGTGACGATGCTCACACGGCGGTCTGATCTTAGCTCATTCTTGATGGCGGGCCCTCTTTCGGGCCACTGGGGAGGCGCGGTGCTCCCTCGTTAGGCAGACACGCCTCCCGTAGTGCGACTACCGCGCCCTGGATTGCGAGCGCGACGTCGAGCGTGAACTGCCGCGACCTCCGCGGTTTCCACCGGACTTGCTCCGCGTGCCTTCCGTCGCCACGGAGCGAGAGACCTGTCGATCGCCGCGACGGCTCGTCGACTCTTCTTCCTCTTCCGCACCTTGCTCGGCCTCGAGGTTCACCGATGTCTCGGCGATCTGGGTCAGGAGCTCGTTCGCGTTGCCCTCCTCGTCGAGGGTCTGCTGGAGAAGCTCCGCCTGATCGTCGAGCCCGAGTTGCTGGGCATAGGTGCGCACCGTGCCGTAGCCCGCCATCTCGTAGTGCTCCACGTGCTGCGCCTTGGAGATGAGCCCAGCGTCGAGCACTTCTTCAGCGGCATCCTCTTCGAGAAGCTCCTTCGCCTCCTCGATGAGACCTTCCATCCCCTTGCACTTCTTGCCGCCGGCGCGCTCGCCGAGCATCTCGAAGATCTGCTCGAGTCGCTCGACGTGGCCTTCGGTCTCCTCGAGATGCTTCGTGAAGGCCTGTTGCAGCTCAGGGTTGGTGGCGTTCTTCGCCATCTTCGGCAGCGCCTTCACCAGCTGCTTCTCGGCACTGTACAGGTCCTTCAGCTCCTCGACGTACAGCTCTTTCAGTGATTCCATCTCCATAGTGTCCCTCTCCCGCACCCAATGGTGAATTGGCGATCCCGGCCCCGTAGGGCGAGGCAAGAGGCATTCCGGCGATGGTTGCGAGTGGCGAGTGACGGGTGCCGAGTGGCGCGGACGTGCAGGCACGCTGCTCGTTACTTCCAACGCGTAACCCGCCACTCTATTGACACCACTATTGTACTAGTACTAGAATGCCGGCAGGCATCCATGGAGTTGGCTCATGCGCAACGGTGATTTTGCTGTCGAAGTCGTGGCACGAGGGAAGGGAGTCGGCGTCCACGAGACCGCATCCGGTCATGTCCTCGCGCGCCCCGGACAGGTCTACGCGCTTCGCATTCGCAACTTTGGCCCGCTTCGCTGCGTCGCCCAGGTGACGATCGATGGCGAGAACGTGACCGCGGGCGGGCTCGTGATCGAGCCGTGGTGCACCGAAGAGCTCGAACGTCCCATCACACCTGACGAGAATGGGCGCTTCACCGTCGTCGCCGAGGGCGACGAGCATGTCTTCGGCCCGGACGGAGGACGCGACAACCCCGATCTCGGGTTGATCGAGGTGCACTTCCGTCGTGAGCTTCCTGGCGGTCCCGAGCGAGCGCGCCCGCTGCCGCCAACGCTCATGGACACACTCGACCGCGGGCCGACGCTGCCATCAGCAGCACCCTCGCGGCTCCGCCCGGAGGTGTTCCCGACCTGGAACGTTTCGGCGAGTGCGGGAATGCCTAACAGCAATGGTGGCCGATTCGTGCGAGGCTTCGATACTCCAGCGTCGCCTCTTCATTCGCCCACAGACGACTCGGACCTCTCCCTCGACAGCGACGTGTTCGGTGACGCCGAGCGGGCCGCCGGTACCGGGCTCACCGGCCACTCCGAGCAGCAGTTCACGCCGACACGACTGGGACCGCTGGAGAGCGAGGCAACGGTAATCCAGCTTCGCCTCGTCATCGCGAGCGCCGATGCTATCCGCGCGACGCGGTCGCGCCCGGAGGAGCAGCCTTCGCCGGCGCGTCCCGCCGCCCGGCCGTAGTCAGATATGTCCGGCGATCAGCGTCCCCCGATACGTGCCCCAAGGCGCACGGCCATCCGGCGCGAAGCATCCGCGCCCGTCCGGAGTGCCGCGCGCGCCGATGCCGTCCGCGAGATCGAGCGCGAGTTGGAGGCATGGCGCTCGCGCGTCGTCCCCGAACCGTCGATGCCGCTCGAGGCCGATGACGTCGCGCGCCTCGTCGGTGACTGCCTCACGACGCTCGGGCTCGACGAAGCGGCGTCGTCGAGCTTCACCATCAACACGGTGCACTTCTACCGTCGGAAGGAGATTCTCGACGCGCCCGAAGGCCGCACCTCGGCAGCACGATACACGGTGCGCCATCTCTGGCAGGCCGTGGGCGCCCGGCTCGCCGGCCAGCTCGGCCTGTTGACGCTCGCCGAGGCGCGCGACGCGATGAGTGGTCGCAGCGAGCGCGTGCTGCTCGCCTTCGTCGCCGAGCGCGTGCTCGACGCACGGGCGCGCCAGGCGGCTCGTCGCGGCGCATCGCCGGTCGTGAGGGCGCGACCGCTGACGCCGGCGTCGGTCGCGAGCGGTCTAACGAGCGCCCGACCTCTCGTCCCTTCGCCGGCCTCAGGCGCACACGGTGTCACTCAGGCGATGATGATCGCGCTTCCGGGCGACGCGTGGTGCGTCGTTCCGCGCACGCATCCCGCACATCGATCGGAGGCGGCGGCGCGCGCCCTGGGACGTGCCCTCGGCGACGCATTGGCGGCCGCCAGCGTCGACCTCACTGTCTCACGCGACGACTCATGACGACTCTCCACGTGCCCTACATCATCGAGCGCTCCAGCCGGGGCGAGCGGACGTACGACATCTATTCACGTCTGCTCATGGACCGGATCATCTTCCTCGGCTCGCAGATCAACGATGACATCGCGAACATCGTCATCGCGCAGCTCCTCTTTCTCGAGGCCGATGCGCCGGGCAAGGACATCCAGCTCTACATCAACTCGCCGGGAGGCGACGTCTCGGCGGGCCTTGCGATTTACGACACGATGCAGCACCTGTCGTCGCCCGTGTCGACGATCTGCATGGGTATGGCCGCGAGCATGGGCTGCTTTCTCCTTGCTACGGGACGCAAAGGCAAGCGTCGCGCGCTGCCGCACGCGCGAATCATGATGCATCAGCCGTGGGGCGGCACGGCGAAGGGCACTGCCTCGGATATCGAGATCGCCGCGAAGGAGATTCTCTACATGCGGGCGAAGATGTTCGAGCTGCTCGGAAAGCACACCGGACAGCCGCTCGAGCGGATCGAACGTGAGTTCGACCGCGATCACTACATGTCGGCGGAGGAGGCGCGTCGCTACGGGATCATCGATCACGTTGTCGAGCCGACGAGCACTCTGCTGGCGCCGCCGAGCGCGATCGAGAAATCCGCATAGACCGAGTGGCGGGCAGGTGGGAAGTAGCGTATGCTCTCCCGATCCTGCCCCTCCACTCGCATGAAGACCAAAATCTGCGCTCTCGCAATCCTCGCGCTCACGTTGGGCGGCACGCGCCTCACGCTGCTCGACAATAATCTTGCCCGGACGCCGCCGATGGGCTGGAACAGCTGGAACCACTTCGGCTGTGACGTCAGCGAGCAGCTGATCAAGGAAGAGGCAGATGCCATCGCGGCGAGTGGGATGCGCGATGCCGGCTATCAATACGTCGTCATCGATGACTGCTGGCAGACCGCGCGCGACGCGCGCGGCGTCATCGTCGCCGACAGCGCGCGCTTTCCCCACGGGATCAAAGCGCTCGCCGACTACGTGCACGGCAAGAAGTTGAAGTTCGGCATCTACACTGACGCCGGCACCAAGACCTGTCAGGGGCGTCCCGCGACGCTCGGCCACGAAGAGCAGGACGCGCGCACCTACGCCTCATGGGGCGTCGATTACGTCAAGGAAGACTGGTGCAATGCGTCGGGGCTCGTCGCGCCCACTCAGTACGCCAAGTTTCGCGACGCTCTCAGGCGCGCCGGCCGTCCGATCGTGTTGAGCATCTGTGAATGGGGCTCGAACCAGCCCTGGGAGTGGGCGCCCCCGATCGGCAACCTCTGGCGCACTACCGACGACATCGAGGACAAATGGCCGTCCATGCTGTCGAACCTCGATCAGAATGGACAGCACGCGAGTGTCGCGCGGCCCGGCGCCTGGAACGATCCCGACATGCTCGAGGTCGGGAACGGCGGAATGACCGACGACGAGTACCGTGCCCATTTCAGCCTCTGGGCGATCATGGCCGCGCCGCTCATCGCCGGTCACGACGTCCGCTCGATGTCGCCGGCGACGAAGGAGATCCTCACCAATCGCGAGGTGATCGCGGTCGATCAGGATTCGTTAGGCAGGCAGGGCATGCTGGTCTGGGAATCCCCGCCCGAGCTGCAGGTCTGGTCGAAGCCACTGGCCGACGGCTCGCGCGCGGTTGGCTTGCTCAACCGCTCCGGAAGCGCTGCCAAGATCACCGCGTCGTTCGCGCGGATTGGCCTCCACGTCGATTCGGCGATGGTGCGCGATCTCTGGGCGCACCAGGATCGCGGCTCATTCCGCGGGCAGTACCAAGCCGAGGTCCCCTCTCACGCGGTGGTGATGGTGCGAGTGACGCCGGTGAAGCGCCGCTAGCTGGGGACGCGCGACGTGAACGCGCGGTCCCTGGCGGAGCGCGCGTTGAGCCAGATCAACCAGAGGACGAGCGGCGGAAGCGCGATCCAGAGCGCGGCCGGGAGCAGACCAATCGAGCCGCTCCAGAGGAGATTTCCCAACTCCTTCACCGTCAAGCTGATGCCGGCGTCGCCGACGCTGAGGTTGATCTCGCCGTGATTTCCCGCGCGCGTGGCGCGGAGAATAGAGGGCAACGCCGGCCCGACTGCGACTGCTATGAGAAGGATCCAGTACCCGGTCCAGGCGAGAAGGAGGTGACCGGGCCGCCATCGAGAGAGGAAGCTCATAGCAACAGATTAGCCGGTGCCCAGGATCTCCGTCAGCGCCCCCGCAAATCGCCGCCAGCTGTCACGTTCCTCGGCGAGCTGCTTCCGCCCCGCCGCCGTGAGCGAATAGACCTTCGCCTTGCGTCCAGCGGTCGTCTCGGCCCACTCCGAATGCACGAGACCCCGTGCCTCGAGCCGATAGAGCGCGGGATAAAGCGAGCCGGCGTTGACGTTGAGCACGTCCTTGGAGATGGCCTGGATGCGCAGCATCAGGTCGTAGCCGTTCGTCGGCTCGGCGCGCAGCAATTGCAGCACGATCAAGTCGAGCGTACCCTGAAGCAACGTTGTCTTCGAGCGAGGCATGCGGCTGGCCAGTGGCTGGTCGAATGCAGGATGCGAGCCTACCACTAGACTGTCAAGTGATAGAGTCCGTGCTCACTCGAACACCCACCACTCGTTGTCAGCGAGGACCGAATCCGTGATTGCCCGCTCCGTCACCATCGCCGCCCTGCTCGTGCTCGGCGCCGTCCCCGTTCGCGCGCAGGATGCGGAACGCAGCGCCGTGCTGGCGACCGTCCAGAAAGTCTTCGACGCCATGCGGACGCGCGATACGGCGCTCCTTCGTCAGGCGTTCGACACGTCGGCTCGTCTCGCTGGTGTCACAGCGCGTGGCACGCCAACGATTCGCCTAACGGCGCCGTCGGCTTTCGGCGCCGCGATCGCCTCCGCCCCGGCCGGCGACGTCTGGAACGAGCGCATCTGGGACCCTGAGGTTCGCATCGACGGCGATCTCGCGCAGGTGTGGGCCTACTACACCTTCCATCGCAACAAGGCCTTCAGTCACTGCGGCGTCGACGCGTTCATGCTCTTGAAGGTCGGGAGCGAGTGGAAGATCACGCAGCTCGCTGATTCCCGTCGCACAACGGGGTGTACTCACACCGAGTAGCGGGACGCGGGACGCGGGGCAAACCACTTCAAACTTGCCACGCGCCACTTTTGAACTGACAGCTATCGCAGTCGACCGCGATAGCTGTCAGCGTAAGAACTCGAAAAGGCGACTGAGGAGAGGCGACTGAGGAGAGGCGACTGAGGAGAGGCGACTGAGGAGAGGCGACTGAGGAGAGGCGACTGAGGAGAGGCGGCTGAGGAGAGGCGACTAAGAAGAGACGTCTTGGAAAAGACGTACTCTCCCCATCTCCCATCCCGCGTCCCGGGTCCCGCGTTAATGCATCTCCCCCGCCGCAGCCCGGCCCTTCGGCTTCCGAATCACCAGAATGGCGGGGGCGGTCAGGATGAAGCTCTTCAGGATGAGCATCCACGTATCGTTGTAGCTCAGCATCAGCGCCTGGCCCGTCAGCGCCTGGTCGATCGCCGCGTACGCCATTGCCTGCGCCTTCACGAAGGAATACCCCATCGCGATGAAGTGCTGGAGCGCACCCTGCAAGCGCTCGGCGAACGCCGGGTTTGCGGCGAAGGTATTGGCGACCAGATCGGCGCGATGCAACGCGGTGCGGCTCTGGAGGTACGTCGTGATGATCGCGATACCGAACGAGCCGCCGAGCTGGCGGGCAAGGTTGATCAGCCCTGACGCCTCCTGCGCCTCGCTCGGCTTGAGGTTCGCGTACGCGACGTTATTGATCGGCGTAAAGAGGAAGCCGAGGGCGACCCCGCGAATGATCAGCGGATACCGCGCGTCGGCCTCCCCCGCAACCGTCGTTAGGTGGCCGAGCTTCCACATCGAGTAGACGAAGATCGCGATCCCGAGGTAGATCAAGAGCCGCGCATCGACGAGCGGTTTTGCACCGTTGAGCAACCGTCCGCAGACGATCGCCGTGCACGCCGTCGCAATCCCGCCTGGCATCAGCGTGAGTCCCGTTTCCGTCGGCGTGAAGTGCAGCAGATTCTGCGTGAACAGCGGGAAGAGAAACACGCCACCGTACAGGCCAAAGCCGAGCGTCACGAACAGAAAAATCGAGCCGGCGAGATCACGGTTCTTGAGGACTCGAAAGTTCACGACGGGGTGCTCGTTGCGCTTCGACAGCTCCCACCACACCATCGTCGTGAGCGACACCGCGGCAACGACACTCAGCCGAACGATCAGGGCGTCATTGAACCAGTCCTTCTCGCGTCCCTCCTCGAGGACGTACTGGAGCGACCCGAGGCCGACCATGAGGAGCCCGATGCCGAGCCAATCGATCGGGCCGCTGCGACGCTTCGCGTGCGGCGAATCGTGCAGGAACGTCGTGACGAGAAAGAACGCCACGACGCCGATCGGAATGTTGATGAAGAAGCACCAGCCCCATTGGTAATTGTCCGTGATCCAGCCGCCGAGCGTGGGGCCAAGCGTTGGCGCAACGATGATACCCATGATGAAGATCGCCTGCACCAACCCTTGCTGCTCGCGCGGGAAGATCTGCCGAAGCGTCGCTTGCGCGGTCGACAGGAGCGCGGCGCCGCCAGCTCCCTGCACGATGCGCCAGAGCACGAGCTCCCCGAGGCTGTGCGATGTTCCGCAGAGGAACGACGCGACAACGAAGAGAATGATCGAGAAACCCAGGTAATTCTTGCGCCCGAACGTGGCCGTGAAAAAGGCCGTCATCGGCAGCACGACCACGTTCGAGAGGATGTAGCCAGTGCTCACCCACGCGATCTCCTGAATCGTCGCGCCGAGGTTTCCCGCCATCTGCGGGAGGGCGACGTTGATGATCGTGGTGTCGAGCACCTCCATGATCGCGGCCGTGATGAGGCCGAGGAGGATGAGCCAGCGATACTCCTCGACTTCGGATTCGGCCTCGGCAGGACGCGCCGCCGCAACGGCAGCTGTATTTGTAGTTTCGGAACTGGACACGGTTTGGATCGCACTGGGCTACGCGCAGGGAACGTAGCGGCAGGGGCAAGAACCCTGCGCGCGAGGCTTAGCCCTCAACGAGCCGTGATTGCTTTGGGGAGGCGCCGGACATCTCTCGGTGTGCAGTTCACAAAAAATCGCGGCTCGTAGCGTGAGAAGCCGCCCCGCCGCACGGAGCAATTCGCAAAAATTCGCGCAATTCGCGTCTTCGCTGTTGGTCCGCCTGGATGACCTCGAAGCATCCAGGGCGCGAAGAGCAGATCCCTCGTCGCTTCGCTCCTCGGGATGACAGATGATTACCGCGGCGCCTTGTCGTGGCCGGTGGCGAGGGCGGCGTTCGTGCGCGCTTCCTTCACCATCTGAAGCGCCTTCTGCATCTGCTCTCCCGAGAGAACCTCGTATGCGTCGAGCTCCGCATTGTGGAGATTCGTTCGCAGCTCGCCCAGCGTTTCGTCGACCCGCGGATCCGACGGCTCGGGAAGATCACCTTTGACGCGCGGCGCCTTTTCACGGCCGCGGCTGGCGCGCTCGAGCGAATCGAGCTCGCGCATCAACGGTGAGTTGAGCGAGTCCAGTTGACGCTTGATGGCGACGACACGCGTCAACTGTTCGCTCGTGAGCGAAAGCTCCTTCGCGTGCCCGATGATTATGTTGACCCCGTTCGCGAGCCGCAGCTCGAGCGCCGCGCCGATCTCCTTCATCGCCGGGTCATCGCGGCTGGATGAACGACCCACGCCCATGCTCGAACCGCGACCACCTGGAAGCTGCGCGCCCACCACCGCGCCGCTACCCAGTAGCAGCGCGGTGGCGAGGGTCAATGACCATGTTCTCATGCCATGGAAGCTACTCTGCGCGCATGGCAATGATCGGGTCCACGGCGGCGGCGCGCCGGGCCGGTAGGTAGCTGGCAATGCAGGCGACGGCGACGAACACGATTGCCACGGCTGTGAACGTCAACGGATCGGCTGGCGCGACGCCGAAGAGCAACGATGCGATCAGTCGCGTGAGCAGGTACGCGCCAGCGACGCCGATCAAAATCCCCACAAGGGTCAGGGTGAGTCCCTGGCCAATGACGAGCCGGACCACACGGTCACTCTGCGCGCCGAGCGCGATGCGGATCCCGAGCTCCCGCGTCCGCTGGCTCACGGCATACGAGATGACGCCGTAGATGCCTAACGCCGCAATGATGAGCGCGATCGCGGCGAACGAGCCGAGGAGGATGGCGTAGAAGCGCGGCTGGGCGACGGACTCCGAGAGCGCGTCCGCCATCGTCTTGACGTCGAAGATCGGGAGATCCGCATCGACCTCCCGGATCGCGGCACGCGCCCCCGTGATGATCAGCGACGGGCTCCCGTTCGATCTGACGATGAGGCTCACGTCGGGGAGCGGGGCTTGAGCGAAGGGGAGGTACACGGTCGCGGGAGGCGCTTCGCTCGGTCCAAACGCCTTCACGTCGCCGACGATGCCGACGATCTCGCCACCCGCGTTCACGGTGTCGGCCTTGTTCTCCGACCGTTGACGTCCCCAGCCGATGGTGATGCGCTTTCCGATGGGATTCTCGTTCGGGAAATACTGCCGCACGAACGACTGGCTGACGACGGCGACCGCAGGAGCGTTAGGCAGGTCGCTCTTCTGCAGTCCACGGCCGGAGAGGAGCGGAATACCAAGCGTCGCGAAGAAGTCCGGAGTGACCGCGCGAACGTCGGCAACGGTGCGCTTGTCCGGCGGATTCGGCGGCCGGTCGTTGCGGTCGAAGGTGACGCGCATGGCGTTCTCCGAGAGCGGCCGTCCGAACGCGACCGCCGCGTGTTCCACGTTCGGCATCGACTGCACATGCTCGAGCAGGCGATCCGCGAACGAGATCGTCTCGCGATCCCAGGGATACTTCGTGCTCGGAAGGGAGACGCTCATCGTCACGACATTGCCCGCGCGATAACCCACGTCGACCTTAGTGAGCGCGACGAAGCTGCGGGCGAGCAGGCCAGCGCCGATGAGCAAGATGACCGCCAGCGCCATTTCGGCGACGACGAGAATGCCACGCGTGCGTCGCGTGCCGCGACGGCCGCTCGATCCGCGAGTGCTATCCTTCAGCATCTGACCCAGGTTCGTTTTGGCGGCGTGCAGGGCCGGGACGAGGCCAAAGAGCAAACCGGTCACGACCGCGAGCGTGACGCTGAAGACCAGAACGCGCGCATCGATCGACACGTTGGCGAGCCGCGGAACGCCAGCAGGTCCGAATGCCTTGATGCCGTCCACAGCCCACGCCGCGAGCGACGTCCCGATGAGCGCGCCGCCGAGCGAGAGCAACATGCTTTCGGTAACGAGCTGGCGCACGAGTACGCGCCGCCCCGCGCCTAACGCGGTGCGGACTGCGATCTCAGTCTCGCGCGACGAAGCCCGAACGAGGAGCAGGTTGGCCACGTTCGCGCAGGCAATGAGCAGCACGAAGCCCACGCCACCCAGCATGACGAGCAGCGCCGGCCGCACCTTGCCGACGATCGACTCGCGCAGGGGAACCACCGTCGCGCTGAAGTGCGTGTTGCTCTGCGGATATTGCCGCTCGAGTCCCTTGGCGATCTGCGCCAGCTCGGTCGCCGCCCGGTCTATGTTCGCGCCCTCCGCGAGACGTCCGACCGCCCGCAAATAGTGGCCGCCGCGATTCGACGGATCGTCCTCGCCGTTCTCGGGAATGAGTGGAAGCCAGACGTCGGTTGCACGACGGAGGTCGATCCGCGGCGCGACGCCGATGACCGTGTACGGTCTGCTATCGATACTCACTTCGGTTCCGATGATGCGCGGGTCCGCACCGAAGCGGGATCGCCACAAGCCTTCCGAGAGGATTGCGGTGCGGGCGGCGTTCTTCGCGTCCTCACCGGGCGCGAAGGCGCGTCCGAGAATCGGCGATACGCCCAGCACGCCGAAGAAGTTGGCATTCACGCGCGCGCCAAAGAGCCGCAGCGGCTCGCCCGATGTGCCCGTGAGGTTGTGCGTCCCGAAATCCATCGCGGCCATCGCCGGCACGAGCTGGCTCTGGGCGCGGTAGTCCATGAAGTCCTGATAGGAGAGCGGGTACTGCGAGCCATCGCGCCCGAGCGTTGCCACGGAAACGACGCGGCTCGCGTCACGCAGGGGGAGGGGCTCCAGGAGCACGCCGTTGACAATGCTGAAGACGGCGGTCGTGGCGCCGATGGCAAGCGAGAGAGTGCCGATGACGATCGCGGTGAAGCCCGGCGTCCGCATCAGCTTTCGCGCGGAATATCTGACGTCGCGTACGAGAGTGTCCACGTGGTGGTCGGTGGGCGGTTGACGGTTGGCGGTTGGCGGTAGGCGGTTGACAGTGGAACTCGCGTGCCGCCTCTCGCTGGATTCAAGTCACGCGTTGATAACGATTTCCTCATCGGCGACTCGGCGGCGAGCGTCCGGGTGTGGGACTGGCGTTCCGAAAGCGGACAAGCAATTGCCGCCTCGAGCCCTCTCGTGCGCCCACGCGACCGGCTCGGCTACCGTCGCTTGACCTTCGACAGAGGGTGTAGACATCATACATCCTATGTGGGTGTAGGCAGTCTACAGCCACCCGCCGCGTCCACCGTCCACCCTCCACCGTCAACCGAACGATGCCACTCTCGCGCATCGAGCTGCTGCAGGGCACGCTCGACATGATCGTCCTTCAAACGCTGCGCTGGGGACCGCGTCACGGCTACGGGCTTGTGCAGATGATCCGCACGAACTCCCGCGGCGTGTTGCAGGTCGACACCGGCTCGCTGTATCCCGCACTCCATCGTCTCGAGCGCGAGGGCTCCATTGCTGCTTCGTGGGAGATCTCCGAGAACCGCCAGCGCGTGCGCGTCTACCGTTTGACCGCCGCCGGGCGCAAGCGGCTGGCCGCCGAGCGATCGAAGTGGGATCAGCTGTCCGAAGCCATCGCCGGGATCTTCACGCCGCCCGTTCCGGAGGAGACATGAGCAACGTCTGGCGAAGTCACACACGGCGTCAGGAAGAGCTGGACGAGGAGATTCGCGCCCACCTCGAGATGGCCATCCGCGACCGGATGTCGCGCGGTGAGACGCGCGAGGAGGCCGAGCGTGCCGCCCGGCGCGAATTCGGCAACGTCACCACTGTCCGCGAGGTCACCGGCGACATGTGGTCAGGACAGAGCGTCGAGCGCGTCGTGCAGGACGTGCGCTGGGCGATCCGCGGCCTGCTGCGCGCCCCCGGGTTCGCCATCGTCGCGATCCTCACGCTCGCGTTAGGCATCGGTGCCAACACGGCGATCTTCAGCGTCGTCAACGGCGTGCTCCTCGAGCCACTGCCATACCCGCAATCGCACCAGCTGGTCTTCATCACGAGCCAGTTCCCGACGCTCGGCTTCGACCAGTTTCCGGTGGATGGCGCCGAATACCTCGAGCTGAAGGAGCGCAACCGATCGTTTCAGGATCTCGGCGCGTACGTGACGAGCGCGGTGAACATCGGCGGTGAAAGCCAGCAGCCCGCGCGGGTCACCTCGGCGATCGCCACGGCGAGTCTGTTCACCACGCTTGGCGTACCGGCTCGCATGGGCCGTACGTTCACCGACGCGGACATGCTGCCTAACGCGCCTCCCGTCGCAGTGCTCTCGTCCGAGCTCTGGGAGAGTGTCTTTGGTGGCGCGCGCGACATCGTCGGCAAGCAGATCGATGTCGAAGGAGTGAAGACGACCGTCGTCGGTATCATGCCGCCCGGATTCGACATTCACGATCAGGGAGTGAAGTTCTGGCAGCCCCTCACCCTCGATCCGGCGCAGCGGAACCAGTATCGGGGCGGCCACTTTCTGCTGCTCGTGGGCCGGCTCGCGCCGAACGTGACGCTCGCCCGCGCGAAGTCGGAGCTTCAATCGCTGCTCGCGCAGTGGCCGGCCGCCGACGGCGCGGATCCCAACGCCGCGCCCGGCGCGCCGGGCTTCGTGCACACGCCAACGACCAAGAACCACCGCCTGCGCTACGACGATCTGCAGAAGGACATCGTCGGCAGCATCGGCACGGCGCTCGTCGTCCTGCAGGCCGCCGTCGCGCTCGTGCTCCTCATCGCCTGTGCCAACATGGCGAATCTGCTGCTGATGCGCGCCGAGACGCGGCACAAGGAGCTCGCGGTCCGCGCCGCGTTAGGCGCCGGACGGTCGCGGCTGATGCGTCAATTCCTCGCCGAAGGTCTGGTGCTCTCCTTCGCTGGGGCGATCGCCGGCGTCGCGCTCGCGTACTGGGGACTGCACGCGCTCGTCGCCGCCAATGCTGGGAGCATTCCCCGCGCGGCTTCGGTCGGGCTGGACGCTCGCGTGCTGCTCTTCACATTGCTGCTCGCGATCGGTACGGGCCTGCTGTTCGGCCTCGCGCCACTCCTCCATCTGAGCACGAACAGCATCGGTCTTACGCTTCGCGATGCCGGCAGCCGCACCACGGCCGGCGCGGCCCGCAATCGCGTCCGACGCGCGCTCGTCATCGCCGAGATGGCGTTCGCGGTTATGCTCGTCGTGGGAGCGGGCTTGTTGCTCCGCAGCTTCTGGAACCTGATGCGCGTCGACTCGGGATTCGATCGCAGTGAGCTCACGACGTTCAACGTCGTGCTACCGGCGGCGCCGTACAAGGACAGCACGCGTCGCGTCGCGTTCTTCAGCAATCTCATGACCCAGCTCGGCGCCGTGCCCGGCGTGAAATCCGTTGCGGCGATGAGCGGGCTGCCGCCGCGGCGGCAGGTGAACGCCAACGACACCGCGATCGAGGGCTACGTGCCCGAGCCTGGCGGGCCGTCGCAGAACGTGGACTACTACCAGTACGTGACGCCGAGCTACGTCTCGACGATGCGGATTCCAGTGGTCGAGGGCCGCTCGTTCGGGCCTGCGGACGGGCCGCTGTCGACTCCGGTGGCAATGATCAACCAGACGATGGCGAGGCTCTTTTATGGCAAGACCAGTCCAATTGGGCGCCGCGTTCAGCCCGGCGGCTCGAAGACCTGGTTCACCATCGTCGGCGTGTTGAAGGACGTGAAGCAGGGAGGCGTGGACTCACGGACGGGCTCGGAGCTCTACTTCGACTACGAGCAGGCGCCGGCG
The DNA here is from genome assembly GCA_035273165.1 of Gemmatimonadaceae bacterium. Lineage (GTDB taxonomy): Bacteria > Gemmatimonadota > Gemmatimonadetes > Gemmatimonadales > Gemmatimonadaceae > AG2. Next base: position 1,147 of record DATEPP010000488.1, on the reverse strand, counting down.
GCGCTCGGCTTCGCGCCGCGCAACATGAACGTGGTCATCCGTTCGCCGCTCGAGCCGAGATCGCTCGCCGCCACGGTGCGCCGGACTGTCGCCGCGCTGGACCCGACGCTTCCGGTCGTGAAGTTCCGCACGATGGACGACGTCTTCTCCGACTCCGTGAGTCGTCCTCGCTTCCTCGCGCAGTTGTTAGGCATCTTCGCCGCGGTCGCGCTCGCCCTCGCCGCAATCGGCACCTACGGAGTTCTTGCGTACTCCGTGACGGTGCGCCGCCGAGAGCTCGGCATCCGCATGGCGCTCGGCTCGAGTGAGAAGGGACTGCTGTCCCTGGTGCTGACTCAGGGGATGACGCTAGCCACCGTCGGCCTTGTTGCCGGGCTGGTCGGTGCGTTCGCAGTTACCCGTCTCGCGGCGTCACTGCTGTTCGGCGTGAAGCCGGCGGACCCGCTCACCTTCGTCGGCGTCTCGGCGTTCATGCTTGCCGTCGCGTTCGTGGCCTGCCTAGTCCCGGCGCGCCGAGCGACGAGGGTCGATCCGCTCGTGGCTCTGCGGACCGAGTGAGCGGGAACAATTGGGGGCCGCTGAAACCACTGACACGACGCTGAAACCACTGACGGAATTTTCTGGTTTCAGGGGGCTGTCACTGGTTTCAGCGGCCCAGTCCCTCTCAGGTCTGAGATCGGGCTCTTTCGGGGCGCCGCGCGAGCATCTCACCCGTTACGGCGAGTCCAGGTTCGAGAAGGCAGTGCCGAGATGCCAGGCGTGAGCCTTAGACCTTCGGCTCACGCCTTACTTCTCGAGACTGAACTCTCGAACCTGGACTCGCTATCGTGGGTGGGATGCTGACACGCCGCGACGGCAACGATCGTTCGAATTCAAGGGATTCGGTGATGCTCAGTACCAGTCCCATTGCTGGAAGGGCGTGAACGGCTTCTGCGTCATCTGCCAGCCGAACGCGCTGCTCTGGAGCATGCTCGACATCTGGCGCGTTGCGCGCGGGTTGTGCTGGCCGTAGATGACCATCGACTCGGCCTGATATCCAAGCTCGCGTCCGTTCGCGAGCGCTCGGGCCGGGACATGGAAGCAGCCCGCGAGCGCGGACGCCGTGGCGACCGCAACGAGAAGTTTGGCAATGCCCAGGGCTCGACTG
>DATEPP010000487.1:0-2340 GCA_035273165.1 Gemmatimonadaceae bacterium | reverse complement strand
CGTCGTCTACATCGGCACGTTCAGCAAGGTCCTCTTTCCCGCCCTGCGCGTGGGGTATCTCGTCGTGCCGCGCCCGTTGTGGGATGCCTTTCTCGATGCACGGGACGCGCTCGACGTCTTCTCGTCGACGCTGTACCAGCTGGTGCTCGCGGAGTTTCTCGAGGAAGGTCACTTCGCGCGGCATCTGCGGCGGATGCGCGGCATCTACCTTCGCCGCCGCGACGCCATTCTGGAAGGGCTCGCGCGGTACTGCGCCGACGTCCTCACCGTTGTCAACGCCGACGCCGGCCTGCATCTGCCGACCCTTCTCGAGAACGGTCAGCGGGATACGGCCGTGCTCCAACGCATGACCGCGCGCGGCCTCACCGGCGTGGTCCTCTCGAAGTGCTACATCGGGCCGACGAGCCGGAACGGGCTTCTCCTTGGCTTCGGTGGCTTCGATGAGCGAACGCTCATCGCGGCGATGCGGACGCTGGGACAGGTCCTGCGACACTGACCCGGCGCCGCTGACTTGGGCGAGATGCCGATCACTCGTACGCCGTTCCTCCTCGCCACGTCGATCGCGTCGACGACGGTCTCGTAGGTCACCCAGGCTGGCCCGCCACGTACGTGATCTTCTCGGGGCGCGACCTTGCGCCGAGGTTGTTACTGTATGAAGTCCCGTACAGGCTGCCATTAAGAGTTGATGATGATCCGGCTCATTAATGTTCTGGGTGCAGATGAACAAGTTGCTCGGCTCCGTACGGCGTTGACTCACCTTCACCCCGAGCGGCACATGACAGCGTGCCTGAAATTCGTCATCCGAGTCTGGCTCGTCCCAGCTTGCCTCGCAGTGCTGCTCACGCCTGCCACGTCGCACTCGCAAGCGCCGCCCGCGGCCTTCGGCACCTGCGTTCCCGCGGCGGAGCGCACCAGTCGCGACGTCGGATGCTTCATCCTCACCGAGCAGACGTTAGGCACACTGACGCCGGATCGCGCGTTCTGGCATGTCACGAGCTTTGGCTCTCGCGTCGATGCGGAACGCGAGAATGCAGCGGCCGCCGTGAAGGGGACGGTGATCGACGCACTCGGCGCGCCGTGGCTCGTCACGATCGCGGATTCGGCCTGGCGACCGCATGGCGGGAAGCATGTCGCCGTCATCGGCCCGCTGCCGATGACCCCTGGGGTCGCCTATGCGGCGCTTTACATGGAAGCAACGATGCGGCCGGGCATGAAGTCGATGATCCATCGACACTCCGGGGCCGAAGCGTGGTATACGATTCAAGGTGAGACCTGCCTGGAGACGCCTAACGGCACCCAGGTCGGAAGGCCGGGCAGGCCACCCGTGATCGTGCCAGGGGGTGAGCCCATGGAACTGACTGCCACGGGTACGTCGAAGCGGGAGTCATTGGTGCTCATCCTGCACGACGCGTCGAAGCCACCAACATCGATGGAGTCGACTTGGAAGCCCAGCGGGCTTTGCCAACGCGGACGCACCCCGCCTCGATGAAGTGATGGGCATGCTCCTTGGCACAGCGCCCGGAATCAGAGCCGACTTCCACATGCATACGTGCTTCTCGCACGATGCGTATCAAACGCCGCGCGAGCTCGTCGATCGCGCGCGCGAGCTCGACCTCGCTCGTGTCGCAATCACCGATCATCACACCATCGACGGCGCGCTCCGCGCGCGCGATCTCGATCCCGAGCGCGTCATCGTCGGCGAGGAAATCACGGCTCGCTGCGGCACCGACGTCATCGGCCTCTATCTCACGAAGCGAATTGCGCCGCGGCTTTCCCTCGAGCGCGTCGTGGATGAGATTCGCGCGCAGGGGGGCGTCGTCTACCTCCCGCATCCGTTCGCCTACCTCCGCGATGCGCGGGGCAAGTTCGAGCGCGCCGCGCCGCTCGTGGACATCGTCGAAGTGTGGAACAGTCGCGCGTTCTACGCGCCGTGGAACCGTCGAGCGAAGGAGGAAGTTCGCTCGCGCGGCATACCAGAGGCGGCGGGAAGCGATGCACACTTCTCCGTCGAGCTCGGCCGGGCCCTGACGTTGTTTCCGCCGTTTACGGACGCGGAGACGCTCAAGATCGCCGCGCCGCACGGACGACCGCAGTATGATGGCCGCACGTATCTGCTGCCGCACGCCGGCTCCGTGCTCTGCATGGCGCTCTCGCTCGTCAAAGGTCGTCCGCTCCGGAACGCTCCCTGAATCGTTAGGTCGTATGCCGGTCACGCCAAGCTATCGAACCTACGTCCTCGAGCAGCTCAATCGCGCCGCGCCTCCGGTTCGCGCCCGGGCGATGTTCGGTGGTGTCGGACTCTACGCGGGCGACGTCTTCTTCGCGCTGATCGCGGACGAC
>DATEPP010000486.1:0-4647 GCA_035273165.1 Gemmatimonadaceae bacterium | reverse complement strand
ACTTCGACACAACCCACCTCAGCCCACGGGAAATGGGCGGCAATCTCGGTTGCTTCGTCGAGGCTCTCGGCCTGGATGATGTTGAAGCCGCCGAGCACTTCCTTCGCCTCGGCGAAGGGACAGTCCGTCACCGAGCGGCGGCCGCCGCGGATCCGCACCGACTTCGCTGTCGGCGGATCCTCGAGCATCTGACTCTCGATCAGCGTTCCGCCGCGCCGCAGGCCGTCCGCGTGGCCGAGGCAATCGCGCATCATCTCATCGTAGCGGCCCGGGGGCAGCGCGTTGAGCATCTTATCATCGATGTAGATCACCAGCATGTACTGCTGCATTCGTCCCTCCTCCATTCCTAACGACGCCGGCCTTTCTTCGCCGCGCCGCGCTTCGTGGTTGCTCGTCCCTTCTTCGCGCCCCCGCGCTTCTTCGCCGTGGGACGCTTTTTCGTCGCGCTGACCTTCTTCGCTCCGCCACGCTTCTTCGTCGCACTACGCTTCTGTGTCGCGCCGGCCTTCTTTGCCGCAGGCCGCGCGCTCTTCTTTGCCCCACCGCGTGACTTCGAGCCCGATTTTCCTTTCCGCTCCGCGGTTCCCGACCCCGACCCCGACCCCGATGACGTCGCCGGCGCGGCATGCAACGCGAACGCGGCCCCCTGCGGATCGGCGAGGATCGCGATCGTGCCGCCACCAGGAATTTCCATCGGCGGACGATGCACGGAGGCGCCGTTCTTCTTCGCGATCTCGACCGCCTTTCGCACATCCTTCACGTAGATGTAGACCATCCAGAACGGCGGCATGCTCATCATGTCACCGTGCCGATTGAAGATCCCCCCGAACGGCTGGCCCTTGCCGTACATCAAGTACGCGTTGCCACCGCCCATGTCCATCTCGCCCGTCTTCTCCCAACCGAAGAGCTTCTGGTAGAAGTCGAAGGCCTTGCGATAGTCCGTCGTCATCAGCTCGTGCCAGGAGAAGCGACCCAGCACCGGCGTGCCGTCCCAGCTCATGGAGGGACCGCTCGTCCTGTACACGCCGAAGGTCGCGCCCTGTGGATCGCGCAGGACCGCGAAGCGTCCGACGTTCGGAATGTCGGAGGCGGGGACGGTGACCGCGCCGCCGAGTGAGGTCGCGAGACGCACCGTCTCGTCGACGTTGCTCGATTCGACGTACGGCATCCAGTTCGGTGGGACGCCCTGCTGGCGCATCTCCGGTCCGAGGCGATAAAGTCCCGCGAACGGAGCGCCCGCGGTCGTCCACATCGTGTAGTCCTTGTCGAACGGCTGCGTTCCCCATCCGGTGAGCGACGCGTAGAATCTCTTCGCGGCGTCGGTGTCGGGAGTGAGAAGCTCGTACCAGACGAATTGGCCGTGCATGGGCGGGGCGGTGCGGGTAGAATCGCGATCCGGCAGGTGGGCCTAGAAAGAGAACGTGCCTCGCTCACCGCGTCCAGTCTGCCTCTGTAACATCAGACGCTCGGAGGAGTCCACGGATGAAGATGCGCCACTTCTATCTCGCGCTCTCGGTCGTCGGTGTGCTGATTCCGAACGCGCCGTTCTATCCCTGGCTCGCCCAGCACGGTCTCGACGGCCGCCGCTTCGTGACGGATCTCTTCGCGAACGGTGTCAGCAGCTTCTTCGGTCTCGACGTGGTGATCACCGCGCTCGTCGTCTGCGGTTTCGTGATTGTCGAAGGGCGACGGCTCGGCCTGCGACGACTCTGGATGCCGATCGTCGCGATCTGCGTCGTCGGCGTGTCGCTGGGCCTTCCTCTGTTTCTCTATCAGCGGCAGCGTCAGCTCGACGCCAGCGCGTAACGGGGAAAATGTCCACGCCCCGGAAATGGGCTGCTGGTTGGCCCGGAGGAATCGCGACGTCGCTGGACCAGTCCAGGTTCGAGATGGCTGCTCGCGTGCGATGACCTTCGCTCGAGCTTCCCTGAATGGAAGAGCCACGAAATGGCGTTCGGCGCTACGTCAATTCGCGTATGGGTATCGCCCTGCACGGACGCGATCGTGACTGCCTCATTGCAGCCTGGAGGAAGCCCGTGAGCGGTGCACTGCGTAAACCCAAACTCACCCCGCGAATCGCGTGGCGGCGAGCACTCGCCATCGCGCTCGCGATGACGGCCCTCTCTTCGCTTGGCGCGACCGCGCAGCAGCCAGCCGCCGTTGCCGTGGGCCTGGCGGCGCCGGGGGAGCGCTACCAGATCGACCAGGCGGCCGTCGCCATGCCTAACGACGCAACGTGGAGTACGGGAGATCTCTGGAAGTGGACGGGCATCGGCGCTCTCCTCGGGGCAGCCGCTATGGCGGGCTGGGTCGGACTCCAGATGACGCACGGCGATGGCGAGGCAATCGGCATCAGTCCCATGACGATCCTCGTCGTCGCCGGCGGCGTCGGAGCCGTCGGTGGTGGTCTCACTGGAGCGCTCGCGTACGCACTGGCACACCCAGCGCCGGACACGGCCCACTCTCCGTGACTGCCTAACGCCAGACGGTGCAGCCGCGCGACTCCAGCGTTCTCATCACGTCGGAATGCCCAGTGATCGGATTCCACCGCAGATCGAGCCGCTCGAGTGAGACGAGACCGCCGAGCACCTCCGGCACGGCGCGCAGCTCGTTGCCGCGGAGATCGAGGTCGCGAAGGCTCGTGAGGCTGCCTAACGATTCAGGGAGGTCGCGCAGCTTGTTGTTGCGGAGTGTGAGGCGCCGGAGACTGCGCAGCTCGCCGACCCAATCCGCGAGCTTCCGAAACTGGTTACTCGTGAGGTGGAGCTCGCGCAGCTTCGTCAGGCGGCGCACGGTCTCCGGCAGCTCGCGGAGCGCGTTGTCCTCGAGACGCAGCTCGACCAGCGTCGCGATGTCGCCGATGGTCTCTGGCAGGTCGGAGAGCCCGTCGTGGCTCGCGTTGAGATAGGCCAGCGACACGAGCCGGCCGATCGTGTGCGGCAGCGCGCCGAGCCGCTGCTGGTCGGAAATGTACAAGTAGTAAAGATTTCGCAGCGCACCAATCGATTCGGGGAGCGACGAGAAGCGATTGCGATTGGCGTCGAGCACTCGCAGCTCCCCAAGCTCCCCGATCCATGCCGGCAGCGTCGCGAGCTGGTTGTCGTAGATGTACAGCTCGCGCAGCTCGCGCATGGCGCGGATCTCGTCAGGCAGCTCGGTGAGGCCGCGATTCGAGACGTCGTATCGTTCAGTCATCGGTGAAGGATAGCGCACGCGACTGGGTCGCCGGCGCGGGATGCGGGTCGCGCAGCAGACTCAGGACACCGGCGCCCACGAGACCAACGACCAGCATCGCCGACCAGAGCGCGAAGCCACCGACTGCCTCGAGCGCGATCGTCCCCGCCCACGGTCCAACGAGAATCGCGAGGCTGAACGTCGATGCGTACGCGCCCGCGTACTCGCCCGCTCGCCCTGGCGGCGCAATGTCGGCGGCATACGCACCACTAGCTGGCATCGCGATCATCTCTCCGAACGTCCAGACCACGGCCGCGAGGAGAAGTCCGGGCACGCTGTGCAGCACCGCCATACTCCCGAAGCCGACGGCGAAGAGCGTCGCCCCGAGCACGAGCGTCCACCGATGCGACCATCGCTGCATCGCGAGATTGAGCGGCACCTCGAGGAAGACGATGAGCAGCGTGTTGACGGCGAAGAGAATGCCGTAGAACGACTCGCGATAATGCAGGTCGCGGACGAGAAAGAGCGGCATCGCTCCCTCGTGCTGGTAGAACACGACGGCCATCAGAAAGACGCCAGTTAGAAAGATGACGGCGCGTGGGTCACGGAGCACGCTTCCGCCCCGCGCTCGCGGATGCGAGGCCGTCCGCGGCGCATCGGCCGTGCCTAACGACGCAATCGGCCGCCATGCCATCAGCGTCGTGAGGACGATCCCCGCCGCGATCGCCGTCGAGCCGTCCGCGACGAAGAGCAGCGGAAACGAGACCGTCGCGAGAAAGCCGCCGACGGCTGGGCCGACACTCATGCCGAGATTGATCGCCAGGCGGTTGACGGCGACAGCCGCTTTTCGCTGCTCTGGCCGCACCACCGACGTCAGCGCCGCGAGACTCGCCGGCCGCACCGACTCGGCGACGAGCGACCAGACGAAGGTGATGGCGAGAAAGACACCGAAGCGCGTCGCGAGCGGAAAGGCGAGCAGGATCAGTCCTGAAAGGAGGAGCGAGCCGCGCAGCACCGCAAAGGGACCGACGCGGTCGCAGAGTCGTCCCGCGACGGGCGCGCCGAGGAGACCGCCGATGCCGTACACGGTGAGCGCCATCCCCGCGAGCGCGGGCCGCACGCCGAGATGTCGTGTGACATACAGGACCATGAACGGCACGACCATGGTGCCCGCCCGGTTGACGAGGGTCGTCGCGAAGACGAACCAGACCGATGCCGGCAGACCTCCCACGCCGCGCCATGGGTTGAGCATGGCGATGAAACTACCCGTGGTTGGTGGGCTGGTGGTTGGTGACTGGTGGCTGTCAGTCACCAGTCACCAGCCACACCCCTTGCGTTTCGTGGTGAACACTCCCATGATGATCTCACATAGAAACTCTATGGGAGAAACATGTCCGTCGAAGTCCTGCGCGGCACCCTCGATATGCTCATCCTCAAGGCTGTGAGCTGGGGACCCATGCACGGCTACGCCGT
>DATEPP010000485.1:0-2408 GCA_035273165.1 Gemmatimonadaceae bacterium | reverse complement strand
CTCGCCCGCGACGTCACACGGCGAGGCACCGCGCCTAACGAGACGCTGCCTGCCGACCCCGTGCGCCTGCGGCAGCTGCCCGGCGTGGGCGAGTACACCGCGGGAGCCGTCGCCTCGTTCGCGTACGAGCGGCGCGCGGAGCTCGTGGATACGAATGTCGCACGCGTCATCCGCCGCGCCTTCGCGCCTGAGGTGGATTTCAAAACTGCCGCGGGGAAGCGCGAGATCTGGGACATCGCGCGACGCCTCTTGCCCCGCACCGGCCGCGCAACCTGGATGCACAATCAGGCTTTGATGGAGCTCGGGGCACTCGTCTGCACCGCGCGCGTCGCACGATGCGGCGTCTGCCCGGTGAGACGCCAGTGCGCCACGGGGCGAAATGCCGAGGTCAGCGGCGCAACTCGGAGGCGAGCATCGCCAGACCGCTCCCGAGGCCAATGACGATGATCGCCCATCGCACAGCACGCTGACCCACTCGTTGGGCAACGCGCGATCCTGTGTAGCCGCCGACCATCGCGCCCGCCGCCATGCCCAGCGCCACCGGCCAGTCGACGAGACGGCTGAACGCGAACAACAGAGCGGCGATGGCGTTCATGCAGAGACCACCCCAGTTCTTCAGTCCATTCATCCGATGAATGTTGCTGAGCCCCATGAAGCCGAGCGCCGCGAGCATGAGGATGCCGGCCCCCGCGCCGAAGTAGCCGCCGTAGATGGCGACAAGGAACTGGTAGAAGAGAAAGGGCAGCGAGGGCAGCAACCCGGTCGCGGTGGCATCATCGAGCAATGTCGTCTGGCGCTCGGTGCGCGCCTCGAGCATCTGTCGCTGGCGAATCGCGCGCATGACGGGCTCCTGAAGGAAGAAAAGCGCCGTCGCGCCCAGAACTAGCCAGGGCACGAGCGCGGAGAACCGCGCCGGCGAGGTATGCAGGAGCAACACTGCGCCGGCCGCTCCGCCAAGGATGCTCGGCAAGGCGAATGCGCCCGCCCAGGGAAGCGACCCCTTGAGCTCGCGGCGATAGCCGAACATGCTGCTTACCGATGCCGGCCACAGCGCGACCGTGCTCGTCGCGTTGGCGACGATCGGCGAGATCCCGAGCCCGACGAGCGCTGGAAATGTCAGCAGCGTTCCTCCGCCCGCGACAGAATTCATGACGCCGCTGATCGCAGCGACGATGACGACGAGCGGGAGCTGCAGTGCCGCGGTGAGGTGCACGTGAGTGGAGTGGAGATTGTGATGGTCCATTTCCCAAGTTCTTCGCGAAATCTGCGTAACTCCGGCACGACCCTACAGCCCGGCGAGAGCGCGAATAGATTGCGAGGGCGCGGCCGGGATGCAGCCGGCCGTCCGAAAATCCAGCGGAGATACATCGCATGGCAGACACCATAACGGCGCCGTCGACGCAGGCGCCCAGCGCGGAGATGCGCGCAACCGGGACACTCGAGATCAAGGACGCACGCACGGGCAAGAGCTACCCCGTGCAGGTGCTCGAGGGCGGCGTGGAAGGCGACACCGCGATTCGCGCGATGGACCTGCGTCAGATCAAGACCGCGCCCGAAGAGTTCGGGATGATGACGTACGACCCGGCGTTCATGAACACCGCGTCGTGCAAGAGCGCGATCACCTTCATCGACGGCGACAAGGGGATTCTGCGCTATCGCGGCTATCCGATCGAGCAACTCGCCGAGGACGCGACCTTTCTCGAGGTAGCCTGGCTGCTCCGCAACGGCGAGCTGCCGACGCAGAAGGAATACGACGCCTGGGTGCACGACATTACGTATCACACCTACGTGCACGAGAACATCAAACGATTCCTCGAGGGATTTCGTTACGACGCACATCCGATGTCGATGCTGTGCTCGAGCGTCGCCGCGCTGTCGTCATTCTATCCGGAAGCGAAGAACATCAAGGATCCGGAGCAGCGCTACATCTCCATTATCCGACTGTTAGCGAAGCTGCCGACGCTGGCCGCCTTTATCTATCGGCATGGCAAGGGCCTTCCCTTCATCTACCCTGACAACGACCTCGGCTATGTTGAGAACTTCCTCAGCATGGTCGCGCGAATGTCGGAGCCGCAGTATGAGGCGAATCCGGTTTTCGTGAAGGCACTCGAGGTGCTGTTCATTCTGCACGCCGACCACGAGCAGAATTGTTCGACCAATGCCGTGCGTGCTGTTGGCTCCTCCGAGGTCGATCCCTTCTCGGCGATCGCCGCCGGCATCGCGGCGCTGTACGGACCACTACACGGCGGCGCGAACGAGGCCGTACTGCGGATGATCGAGGAGATCGGGCACCCCAAGAACGTGCCCTCGTTCATCGACAGCGTGAAAGGTGGGAAGGGCGGACGGCTGATGGGCTTCGGCCATCGCGTCTACAAGAGCTACGATCCGCGCGCGAAGATCGTGAAGCG
>DATEPP010000484.1:0-8504 GCA_035273165.1 Gemmatimonadaceae bacterium | reverse complement strand
CTCATTCAGAGCGAACTCCGCCCGAATCAGATCCGGGTGATTGGCGATGACCCAGTCGATTCCCCAAGCGTGACCCGCCTCTTCGTCCGCGGTCGCGAGGAAGATCAGGTCTCGCTCGAGAGCGATGGCTCCGCCGCGCAGAGCGCGCTGGATGAGGAGCATTGTCGTGAGATTGGCCGCGAGCATCCCCTTGTCGTCGATCGCGCCGCGACCGTACAGATAGCCATCGCGGATCTCACCAGCGAATGGATCGACGGACCAGGTCGCGCGCTCCACGCCGACGACGTCCATGTGCGCCATCAGGAGCACTGGCTTCTTCGCGCCTGTCCCGCGGATGCGTGCGACGACGGTGGCGCGGAGCGGCACGGGGTCGAGGAGGCGCGTCTCGATTCCGTCTGCGCTGAGAACGTCGACGAGGTAGCGCGCGAGCGGCAGCTCGTTGCCAGGAGGATTCGTGGTGTCGAAGCGAATCAGTGCGCGGAGATGCGCGACTGTTTCTTCCCACGCATCAGTCCAATCCAGATGCATGGAGAGAACCTAATGTCATCCCGAGGAGTGAAGCGACGAGGGAGGCTTTTCGCTGTGCTGCGGAGGCATCCCTGAGGAAGAACGGCTACTGAACGCAGATTTCGCAGATGTCGCAGATGTCGCAGAAATAACAAGAGAGCGGGACGTCCTTTTTTAAAAAAGGCGTTCCCGCTCTTTTGTCAGCGTCATCTGCGATCTGTCAGCGTCATCTGCGTTCCCTCAGGCGCTGCGCCGCAGGGATGTCTCGCAAGGCGGAATTGCAAATAGAAGTTACGCGACGCGCCCGCGCACCTCGTCGTCGCCCTCGTCGCGGCCGCCGTTGAGCTTGCGGCGCAGCGTGCGCACGTTGATGCCGAGCATGTGCGCGGCCCGAGTGCGGTTCCCCTTGGTGAGGGCGAGCGCCTGCTCGATCACGCGACGCTCGACTTCCATGAGATCGAGCGAGGGAAGCTCGAGCACGTGCGCGCCACCCGTACCATTGGTCGGTGCGGTCTGCGTCGCGGCGCTGCCGTTCGCTGGCTCCGGCGTCGCCGAGGGCGACCGGAGCGACGCGAAGAGGTGCATGCGCAGCACCGGCTCGGTGCTCAGGATGACCGCGCGCTCGACGACGCTCTGCAGCTGTCTGACGTTGCCGGGCCACTCATGGCCGCAGAGGAGCTCCAGCGCTTCCGGCTCCAGCCCCGCGATCTCCTTCCCTGCCTCGGCGGCGGCGCGCGCCGCGAAGCGATGGGCGAGCACGGGAATGTCCTCGCGACGATCGCGCAGCGGTGGAATCGTGATCGGGAAGACGTTGAGTCTATAGTAAAGATCCTGACGGAAGCGGCCGGCGTTGACCTCCGCCTCCAGGTTGCGGCTCGTGGTGGCGATGATGCGAACGTCGCACTTCACCGCGCCTGCGCCGCCGATGCGCTCGAACTCGCGATCCTGGAGTACGCGCAGCAGCTTGGGCTGCAGCTCCGCCGGCAGCTCCGCGATCTCATCGAGGAGCAGCGTGCCCCCGTTTGCGCGCTCGAGCGCGCCGAGGGAGCGTTTTGCCGCCCCGGCGAGGGCGCCCTTCTCCTGACCGAAGAGGGTGCTCTCGATCTGACCTTCGGGCAGGGCGGCGCAGTTCAGTCGGATGAACGCGCCCTCGCGCCGATCGCTCTGGGCGTGGATCGCCCGCGCGAGCAGCTCCTTCCCCGTTCCGGATTCGCCCTGCAGCAACACCGTCGCCCGGCTCGACGCCGCGGAAGCGACGCTGTCGAGCAGCTGACGAATCGCGCGGCCTTCACCGATGATCTCGTACTCACTGCGACGACCCTGCAGCTCGCGGAGCAGCGCGCGATTCTCATCACGCAGGCGAGCAACGGCGAGCGCCTGGTCCATCGTGAGCTGGAGCTGTTCGTTCTGGAATGGCTTCGCGATGTAATGCGTCGCGCCGGCGCGCATCGCGGACACCGCGTGTTCGATCGTGCCGAACTCCGTCAGAATGATGACGGGAACATCGCGGTCCTCTTCGCGGAGCAGCCGAAGCAGCTCGAGGCCGTCGATTTGCCCCGAGGTGTTCCAGTCGCAGATCACGAGATCCACGTGGCTGGAACTGAGCGCTTGCAATGCTTCGGGAGCATTGCTGGCAGTCAGTGCGTCATGCCCGAAGCGGGCGAGCGCCTTCGTGAGCACCCCGCGGACGGACGGATCCTGGTCGACAATGAGGACGGTGGCCATAGTCGTCGGTTTGACGATCGAGCTGGACCGTAGTTACGCGGTCGTGGGTGGCGTGGATGAATTGCGTACGGTGTCGTTCGGTTCGTGCAATCGTGGGCCGAGTAGTGCGCGCTGGCCTCATTCTCGAAGACGATCTCCACCACCGCCGCGCATCGATCGCACTTGCAAGAAGGGGCATCATGCAATTCGACTCAGTGCCCACTGCCGCATTCCGCAATGGTCCGGGGACCCTTCAGCAAAAAAAGCGGGCGCGCTCAGCGCGCCCGCTTCCGATTCCCGGCGCTCCTTAAGACGCCCTTCTCGGACCGCTCTTCTCGGCCCGTAGTTCTCGGCCCGTAGTTCTCGGCCCGCCCTCTGAGCGGTTCCGCTCTTCTACTCGAGCAGGCGCGTGATTGCCCTGACCAAAGGAGCGAACGAGAGCTCCTTGCCGGAAACTCGCTGCGCCTGTTCGACCGCGAGCTCTCGCTGGCCCTCGCCGAAGAGGCCGGAGCAGATCCATGGTCCTGCGCGCGGATTCCGCCACCAGTCCGTATCGAAGCGCTCGACGAGCGTTTCGGTGATCAACGCCTGCAGCTGCCAGGCCCGGAGGTAGCGCGCGGCGTAGAACCGCGGGTCCACGTCGACGAAGGCGTCGGCGGGGCTGTAGCGGAATCCGGTCGCCGTCGTTAGGCGGTCCGTGTACAGATCGGGCAGCGCGTCCCACGATACGTTGCCGCCATAGAGCTCGATCTCGTAGCCCAGCTTCGCCGCATAGCGTCGCAGAAAGTGGAGCTCCTCGAAGCCCACCGCGCGCAGGAAGCCGCGCAGGTTCGCCGGGCCGAGCTCCGTGCAGCGCCTGAGCCATCCGACGTCCTGCATCAGATGGTCGAACAGCATCGCATATCCTTCGGTGATCGAGTTGTCACCGAGCCAGCGATACTCGTACGGAAGATCGGGACGCATGTAGGCGAAGTGCAGCGCATGCCCGAGCTCGTGCAGGAAGGTGTTCCAGTCCGTCTGCCCGCCGTGCGGCCGCATCACGAGGTAGACCTCGTTCGGTATGCGGACGGGCGCGCAGAAGGCGCGCGACCGCTTCCCTTCCCGGTCGCCCGTGTCGAACACGACGCGCCCCGAAGCCGTCGCGTCGATGCCCATCTCGCGCACCTGCTTCCGAATCGCCGACTCCATCGACGTGGGCGGAAAGAATCGGTCGAACTCCTTGGCCCTGAACAGCGCCAGCGCATCGGCACGCGTCGCATCGGTCCGCGTGATCTGCAACCGGGTACGCAGGAACTCGGGAAGCACGTCGTCCCACATCGCCTGCGTCTCGCGCAGGAATGCGTCGCACTCGGCGCGCAGCGCGTTGAGGTCGATCCCGCTCAGCAGCTCGAACCCCGAGTTGTAATCGCTCGCGAGCCCCAGCTTCTCGGTGATGTCCCGCTCACGCTGAAAGCGCTCGCGCCGCATCGGCGCGAGCTCCCGCTGCACCAACGCCGCGCGCGCCGCGTCGATCTCATGGCGCTCCCGCATCGCCGCGGTGTTCGCGAGCTCGATGGCGACACGCTGGTACTCGAGCTGACGGCCATCGGCGAGCTCCACGACGGCGCTTCCTTCCCAGCTGATCTCGCGCTCGTCGAGCGGCGCGAGGGCGCGCGCGCTCTGCGATTCGGCAAGCCAGTCGGTGAGGAGCCGAAGACCGCGGTGCTCCTCGCTGCCCGGCGGTGCGCCGCGAAAGAGCTCGAGCACCATCGCCAGAGCATCCGGCCCGAGAATGGCCGCATGCTTCTGGTAGACGGGCTGCAGCTCGGCGGAAGATTTCTGTCCCGAGTGCGCGAGGTAGTACTCGCGCGAGAGCTCTTCCATGAAGACTTCACCATCGCGTCGAAGGCGATCCATGGAGAGCGACGTCGAATTTACCGCCGGCATTTGATCCTCCTCCTGCTCACGCACTCACGCCAATTCTCTCCGCGATCACACCACGCACTCGGTCGGCGGCGACGCGCTCCTGCTGCAACGTGTCGCGGTCACGTATCGTGACGGTTCCATCCTGCATCGTCTGCCCGTCGACGGTGATGCAGAACGGCGTGCCGACCTCGTCCTGCCGACGATAGCGGCGCCCGATCGCCCCCGATTCATCATAGAAGACCGGGAATCCCGCGCGGAGTTCCTTGGCGAGCTTCTCCGCGAACTCCGGCATACCGTCCTTCTTGACGAGGGGAAAGACGCCGGCTTTGACGGGCGCGAGCGACGGTGCGAAGCCCAGCACGGTGCGCCCTTCCTCTTCTCCCGGCACCTGCTCTTCGCGATACGCGTTGACGAGCAGCGCGAGCGTTGTGCGATCCGCACCAACCGACGTCTCCACGACGTACGGCACGAACCGGCGATTGTTCGGTTGATCGAAGTACTCGAGCTTCTTTCCCGAGTGCTTCTGATGCTGCGTCAGATCGAAGTCGCCGCGATTGTGGACGCCTTCGATCTCCTGGAAGCCGAGCGTGCCGCCAAAGTCGAACTGAATGTCGAAGGCAGCGCGAGCGTAATGCGCGAGCTCTTCCTTCGTGTGTTGATGGAACTGCAGCCGCTCCTCCGCGAGACCGAGGCTCCGGTGCCAGGTCATGCGCTGCTCTTTCCAGTACTCGAACCACTTCATGTCCGTACCCGGCTCGACGAAGAACTGCATCTCCATCTGCTCGAATTCACGAGTTCTGAAGATGAAGTTTCCGGGCGTGATCTCGTTCCGAAACGCCTTGCCGATCTGCGCGATGCCGAACGGCACCTTCTGTCGCATCGCCTGCTGGACATTCAGGAAATTGACATAGATGCCCTGAGCGGTCTCGGGCCGGAGAAAGATCTCGGCTGCCGAGTCTTCCACGGGACCCATGAACGTCTTGAACATCAGGTTGAACAGCCGCGGCTCGGAGAGCGTGCCCTTCATGCCGCAGACCGGACACTGCACGTCCGGCGTGCCTGGGGTGCCTTTAATCCGCGGGTCGTCGGCGCGAAAACGCTTCTTGCAATTCCGGCAATCGACGAGCGGATCCGTGAATCCGGCGACGTGGCCGCTCGCGACCCAGACCTCGCGGTGCATCAGGATCGCAGCATCGATTCCCTCGATGTCCTCGCGCGCGCGAACCATCGAGTGCCACCAGCGGTCCTTGAGGTTCTTCTTCAGCTCGACGCCTAACGGACCGTAGTCCCAGACCGATCCCGTGCCGCCGTAGATCTCGGAGGATTGGAAGATGAATCCGCGCCGCTTGCAGAGCGACACGAGCTTCTCGAGGACGTCGGGATGGGTAGACAAGGTGCTAGGTGCTAGGTGATAGGTGTTAGGGCCAGGGTCGGGCCCGGGAAAGTTAATTCGCTAGTGACCAACCCCTAGCACCAATCACCTAACACCTAGCACCTCCTCACGTATCCAGCTCCGCGCTCAACCTGGGCGGCGGCGGAGCGGCGCGGCCGAGGAGGCGCGCGACGATGCGGTCGCCGTGATAGCGGCCATTCTCGATGAAGACCTTGTTCGCGTCGAAGCCGGCAACCACGACGCCGGCGATGAAGACGCCGGGTACGCTCGTCTCCAGCGTCTCCGCATCGTGCTCGGGAATGCCGGTCGTTGGATCGATCGGGACACCGACCTGCGCGAGCAGATCCGTGTTCGGCGCGAAGCCCGTCATGACATACACGAGACTCGCCGGAAGCCGCTCGCTCTGTCCGGCGTCATCGGTGGCGCGAATACAGACGGAATCGGGCTCGATCGCCGCGACGCGACGGTTCCATCGCACGTCGATGCTTCCTTCCTTCACGCGATTCTCGAAGTCGGGCTGCACCCACGGTTTGATGCGCTTGTCGAAGGTCGGCCCGAAATGCACGAGCGTGACATGCGCGCCCGAGCGCCAGAGATCGAGCGCGGCTTCGGCAGCGGAGTTTCCGCCGCCTACGACGACAACGCGCTGCTGAAACGCCTCGTGCCCTTCGCGGTAGACATGGCTGACGTGCGGCAGATTCTCGCCCGGCACGCCAAGGCGGTTCGGCGAGCCAAAGTATCCCGTCGCGACGATGACCGCGCCCACATGGGTTCGTCGCTCGACGCCACCTCGGGTTCGCGAGTGCACGATCAGCTCGTCGCGCCCGCGCTCGATCTCGGTCACGCGCTCGTACTGACGCACGGTGATGCCGAAATGGGTGACCGCGGCCCGGTAATAGGCGAGCGCGTCCCGACGCGTCGGCTTTTCGGTCGCGATGACGAACGGCATATCGCCAATCCCGAGCTTCTCGGCGGTGGAGAAGAAGCGGACGTACGTCGGATAATGCGCGATCGTGTTGACGATCACCTCGGACTCGAGGACGACCGTGCGCAGTCCGGCGCGCTGCGCCGAGATGGCCGCGGCAAGCCCGCAGGGGCCACCGCCAATAATGAGTACGTCTACGTCGGACATTCGGCTGTTAACTGGTGACTGGTGACGGGTGACTGGTGACTGGTAGCTGTCAGTTACCAGCCACCAGTCACCAGTCACCCGTCACTCTGTATGATCTGATCGCGCTTCGTGCCGACGCTGACGTACGTGATAGGCGTCTCGACGAGCTCCTGCATTCGATCGAGATAACGGCGCGCGGCGCCGGGCAGATCCTGAATCCGGCGCGCGGCGGCGGTCGACTGACGCCACCCCTCCATCCACTCGTACCGCGGCACGACGCGCTCCTGGGCCGTGAGATCCGCCGGAAACTCCTCGTGCAACTCGCCCTCGTACTCGTAGCCGATGCAGATCGCGATCTTCTCGAGCGTATCGAGCACGTCGAGCTTCGTGACCGCAAGATCGGTGAGCCCGTTGATGCGCGCCGCGTACCGAACGACGACCGCATCGAACCAGCCGCAGCGGCGCGGGCGGCCCGTCGTCGCGCCGAACTCGTTGCCTAACGAGCGCACCTCCGCCGCGAGCGGCTCGTCCATCTCCGTCGGCAGCGGGCCAGCGCCGACTCGCGTGGTGTATGCCTTCACCACGCCGAGGATCGCGTCGAGCGCGGTCGGCGCGACGCCGGCACCCACCGCTGCCCCGCCGGACGTGGTGTTGCTCGACGTCACGAAGGGATACGTCCCATGGTCGATGTCGAGGAGCGAGCCCTGCGCGCCCTCGAGCAGAACGGCCGCGCCGCTGCGGATCGCCCGATGCATAACGAGTCCAACATCGTCGGCCAGCGGAAGGAGCCGCTCGGCCAGCCGCCCGAGCATTGCCAGCGTCTCGCCGCAGTCGACTCGCTTGTCACTCCCGAATCGCGTGAGCTGGGCCTCGGCGTGGGCCGCGCCCTGCTCGACAAGCTGCCGCAGCCGATCGGGATGGCGCAGATCGAGCACGCGCACGCCACGGCGCGCGACCTTGTCCTCATAGGCGGGACCGATGCCCCGCCCCGTCGTTCCGATCGCCTTGCTCGCCTCGCTCTCGGCGTCCACGAGCTTGTGATATGGCAGTACGAGATGGGCGCGATCGCTCACATAGAGCCGGCCCTCGACGTCGACGCCATCGCGGACGAGGCCATCGATCTCGGTGAAGAGCGTATCGGGATCGAGCACGACGCCGTTGCCGATCGCGCAGCGCACGCCGGGATGCAGGATCCCGCTCGGGATCTGGTGCAGCACGAACGACGTGTCGCCGATGTGCACCGTGTGGCCGGCATTCGCGCCGCCCTGATAGCGCACCACCCAATCCGCGCGCTCCGCGAGCACGTCGACGAGCTTCCCCTTTCCTTCGTCGCCCCACTGCGCCCCAACGACGACGAGCGTACGAGTTTTCGCGCTGAACATGGGGGGAAATCTAGTGGCGAGGGGTGGGTGGCGAGTGGCGAGCGGTTCCGAACGAAGCGCTCATTGAGCGGCTGGTACTCATCACCCGCCACTCGCCACTCGCCACTTACGTGATCGCCGCCGCGATCAGCCACACGGCCATCACGAAGCCAATCGCGATCTTGACCGCTGCCGCCGTCACTCGGCCGATGAGTGCGCCCCACGCTACCTTCGTCGCCGTGCCGCCACCGCTGCCGCGACTCATCTCGAAGACCAGCGCTCCAACGAACGCGCCGGCAAAGGCGCCGACGATCGAGCCGACGATCGGGATCGGCACACCCATGAACGCGCCGACCATGCCGCCGATTACCGCACCCCACCCGGCGCGGCGCGAGCCGCCGTACTTCTTCGCGAAGCGCGCGGCGAGCGTCCACTCGAGCCCTTCGGCAATCGCCATCAGAATTCCGACGATCACGACCGACGGCCAGCCGATTCCGCCCTGCGGCACGAGGAGCTTGTAGCA
>DATEPP010000483.1:0-9655 GCA_035273165.1 Gemmatimonadaceae bacterium | reverse complement strand
CGTGGACCGTTGCCGACCGGGCCGAGGAGCGCGGCGACGCGCGCGCGGCGGTGGAGTCGGCGCGCCGCGCCGCCGCGTTGGCACCATACGACGAATCGGTGCATCGGCGGCTCTTGTCGCTCATGGACCGCGTTGGAGACCGCGCCGGCGCGCTCCGCGCCCACGACGAATTCGTTAGGCGGCTGCGTGTCGATTACGAGCTCGGGCCGTCCGCGGAGACGCTGGCACTCGTGGCGGCGATCAAGCAGCGCCGGCCGGCGGCGCCCCCGCAGCCAACCGTCGTGCCGCGCGACCTGGCTGTTGGGGCGCCAGATGAGTCGAAGGTGACTGCGCCGGTGCGGAGCGTCATCGCCGTCCTGCCGTTCGTCGTGCGCGGGAACCGCGAGTACACCTATCTCGCCGAAGGTCTCGTCGATCTCCTGAGCACCACACTCGACGGCGCGGGCGAAGTGAGAACGGTCGACCCGCGGGCTCTCCTCGGGCACATCGCGCGCGAGCACGAGCAGAGAGGCACCGATCGCGTGCACTTCGATCCGGCACAGGCCTGCACGATCGCGGAGCGGTTCGGGGCGGGCTCGTTCGTACTCGGAAGTGTGATCGAGGCCGGTGGCAGGCTGCGCATCTGTGCGACCCTGTACGATGCGACGACGCGAGGAACGCCGGCGATCGTCGCCGTGGAAGTCGCCGGGACCGGCGAGTCGGGTGTGTTCGATCTCGTGGACGAGATCGCGCGCCGGCTGCTGGCCGGGCAGAGCGCTGAGCCAGGGGCGCGTCTCTCCCGGCTTGCGGCGCTCACGACGGAATCGCTTCCGGCGCTCAAGGCGTATCTGCGCGGCGAGGGCGAATTTCGCGCGGGCCGCTACCTGCAGGCGCTCGACGCGTTCCAGAGCGCCGCCAGTGAAGATCCGTCGTTCGCGTTGGCGTACTATCGGCTGTCCTCCGCCGCGGCCGCGGTTGCGAATCTCGAGCTCGCCCGTGAAGCGTCGGCGCGCGCGGCAGAGCATCAGCATCGTCTCGCCTACCACGACCGAGCGCTGCTCGATGCCCAGCGCGCCTGGCTCCAGGGCGCCGCTGACGAGGCCGAACGACACTACACCGCGATCGTCGACACTTACGTCGACGACATGGAGGCCTGGTTTCTCCTCGGTGACGTGCAGTTTCACCACAATCCACGCCGCGGCCGCTCCGTGACGGAAGCTCGCGAGGCGTTCGAGCGCGCGCTGCAGTACGATCCGGAGCATGTGAGCTCGCTCGTGCATCTCGCGCGCGTCGCCGCGCTGGAGGGTCGCGTCGAAGAGCTCGACGCGCTCGTCGATCGGGTGCTCAAGCTCAGCCCCGCCGGGGATCGCGCGCTGAGCATGCGGGCGCTGCGCGCTTACGCCATCGGCAACGAGATCGAGAAGGCGCGTGTGCTGACCGCGCTTGGAAGGGCACGTGCGCTCGCGGTTGGAATCGCCTTCACCGACATCGTGCTGTACGCGCGCGACATCGACGGCGCACACCGGTTGGCGAAGGTGCTGTCGAAGCTGACGCGGGCGACGGAGGAGCGCGCGTTGTGTCATCTCGTGCTCGCGCACCTGGAGCTCGCCTCGGGACGGCATCGCTCGGCTCGGAACGAGCTCGCCGCGGCAGCGAGCTTCGATGCGGCGTGGGCGCTCGAGCTGCGCGCGTCGTTCGCGACGCTGCCGTTCGTTGCATTGCCGCGCGCGGAGCTCGTGGCCGTCCGGGACGCGCTGGTGAGCTGGAGCGATGCGGCGTCGGCTGCGCCGCGGCGCAACCAGGTGTTGGCGGCGCATAACGAGTTGCACGGTGTGCTGCGCGAGTACCTGATCGGTCTCGTCTCCGTGCGGCTCGGAGAGGAGCGCGCGGCGCTGGCGGCTGCTCAGCGGCTCGAGGAGAGCAATGGCGACGCAACGCGGCACCGGTTCGCGGGGGCACTCGCGCGAACCGTGCGGGCGAGCGCCGCCGCGAGTGGTGCCCCTGATGAAGCGCTTCGCCTTCTCGGTGAGATCAACGAGGAGCTCTGGTATCAGCAGAGTGTGACCTCGCCGTTCATCTCCCGCGCGTTCGAGCGCTACCTCCGTGCCGAGCTCCTGGCGTCGATGGGCCGGGACGAGGAGGCGGCCGCATGGTACGGGACGCTCGGCGAGAGCTCGCCCTATGAGATCATCTACCTCGCACCGGCGCATTTCCGGCAGGGCGAATTGTACGAGCGGCAGGGTGACGCCGTTCGCGCCGCGAATCACTACGCCCGGTGTGCCCGGTTGTGGAAAGGCTGCGACGACTCGCTCGCCTCGATGCGCGACGCGGCCGCGGGGAAGACGCGTCTACTCGGCGCGAAGTGAAGCACTTTCGGGTTATATTCCTGCCCGTCCGTGACTTCCCTACACTCACGCGCGGGGGCGCACTGCCTGACGAGTGCTGGTCATGAGCTGGGCACTCGACGAGTTCTACGCGAGCGTCGAGGAGGAATTCGGCGTCGAGATCGAGGACACCGAGCAGCTCGATACTCCGGGCGCGGTGATCGATTACGTCGCCGCCGCCACGCCACCCCAGGATGGGATGGACGATGACGAGCATCGCGATCACATCGCCGCCATCGTCGGCGAGCTGATGGCGCGGACCATCGGCATCACGCGCTACCGGGAAGACTGGCGGTTCCGCGATCTGCGAGCTTGATGATCCGCGGATAGCCGCTAGCCGGCGATCTCCTCGCGAAGCTTCAGATAGCTCGCGTATCGGTCGGCGCTCACCGAGCCGCGCTCGACGGCCTCCTTCACTGCACACGCTGGCTCCACGGTGTGCGTGCAGTCCGCGAAGCGGCAGTCCCGGATCAGAGGACGCATCTCCGGGAAAAATTGATCGAGGTGCTCGATGGCGAGCGCCCACATTCCCACCTCGCGCAGGCCCGGCGTGTCCACGACGAAGCCGCCGCTCTCGTCGGGCAGAGGGATCATCGTCGCGCCAACCGTCGTGTGGCGGCCCTTGTTGACGGACTCACTGATCTCGCCGACGCGGAGCGACAGACCCGGAAAGAGCGCGTTCAGGAGAGAGGATTTCCCAACTCCAGATGGTCCGGTGAAAACGGAGACGCGACCGCTCAGAATCAGGCGCACCGCGCCGAGGCCATCACCGCGCTTCGTGCTCGTGAAGTGGATCGGGTAGCCGGCCGCCTCGTATGCGCCGAAGCGCGCATGCGCCTCGCGCTCGCTCACGAGATCGACCTTGTTGACAATAATGCGAGCCGCGAGCTCGTTCGCCTCGGCGATGACGAGAAAGCGGTCGAGCATGCGCAGATGCGGCTCGGGCTTCGCGGCGGCGAAGACGATCACGACCTGGTCGACGTTCGCCGCGACGATACGCTCGCCGTACGCGCCGCCGGGCGCCCGACGCGCCAGCCGGGAACGGCGCGGCAGGATCTCACAGATCGCCCACGCGCCGCCACGTGCGTCTGGCTCGATGAGCACGATGTCGCCCACGGCCAGCTTGAGCCGCTCGCCGTCGTCCTCGCGCTTGAGCCGGCCACGGAGGCTGGCGTCGACGGTCAACGCATCGTCGGTGCGCACGCGCCAGCTGCCGCCAGTCCCACTCAACACGATGCCGCGTCGCGCGGTCGACGGGCCTGCGGTGGACGCGACGTCGCCGCCGGTCACTCCTCGTCCTCCTCGCCGCCACGCTCCTCGCGCATCGCGTCCCACCACCGGCGTGTGGCACGGCCGCCGGCCTGTCTGGCCACGAGCTCGTCGAGCGCGGCCTTCACCGCGGTGAGCGGCCAAGCGCCCACGCTTGCGCGCGCTTCGTCTTCCGTTCGCGCCGTCGCGAGATAATCCGTTTCGAGATGGCCTTCCGGCGACTGCGCGCCGATGCGCGCCCAGCGAACGAAGAGCAGATAGGCCGCGTACGGCGCGTCACTCTCGTCCGTGCGATCGGTGACAATCTCGGCGCTGTACGAGAACCCGTCGCTGCCCTCGAAGGCCGCGGGACGGTCGTGCACGGCGATGTAGCCGCCGAGCGTGTTGGCATCACCTCTGGTGTGATCGGGCGGCTGGAAGCGAGCCATCGAGGTGATCGCCGGCGCCAGATCGTTAGGCGGGGCGGCGGTGATTGCTGCGCCGGCCGACCATCTCGCGGAGCACGTTCCCGGTGATGAACGCGACGTTCGCGGGACGCTCGGCGAGACGGCGCATCAGATAGGGATACCACTGCGTGCCGAACGGCACGTAGACGCGCATCCCGTAGCCCTCGCGTACGAGCCGCTCCTGGAGATCGCGACGCACGCCGTAAAGCATCTGAAACTCGAAGCGGCTCGGCGCGATGTCGTTCTCGCGCGCGAACCGCTTGGCCTCGTTGATCATTGCCGGATCGTGGGTCGCGATGCCAGGGAAGTTGCCTTCGCGGAGAAGCGCGTGCATGCACTTCACGTAGTTCGCGTCGACGTCCTTCTTCTCCGCAAAGGCGACGCTCGCCGGCTCCTTGTACGCGCCTTTGCAGAGCCGCACGCGGCTGCCGAGATTGATCGCGTACTCGACGTCGGTGAAGGTCCGGTAGAGATAGCTCTGGAGCACGATACCGACGTGCTTGCGGTAATGCGGGTAGAGCCGATGCTCGAACAGGTGGAGCGTGCGATCGGTGTACTCGCTCGACTCCATGTCGACCCGGACGAAGCTGTCGTACTCCTGTGCCCGCGCGAGCACGTCCTGCATCAGGCTCACGCACAGCTCCTCGGAGATGTCGAGCCCCATCGCGGTGAGCTTCACCGAGACGTTCGCGTCGAGGCGTTGCGCGTGAATCCGGGAGAGGATCTCGATGTAGGCGTCGCGCGTCCCACGCGCTTCGCGCTCATTCGTCACGCTCTCGCCAAGGAGGTCGAGCGAGGCGCGAATCCCGCGTGCGTTCAGAGCGCGAACGGCATCGAGCGCTTCATCGAGCGTTTCACCGGCAACGAATCGGCTCGCGAAGCGCTTGGCGAGGCCGTTGTTCCGCACGAATTTGAAGACGCGCGGCTGATTCGAGAGATACAGGAGTGCGGAACGGAGCATCAGGACGTCGGCCGCAAGCGAGCTTGCACACGTTGCACGATACGCACCACGGGGAAGGTGCGATCATTGGCCCAGGGATCGAGCACATTCCAGTCGACGAAACCATCGTCGCTCGCGGGCTCGAGCAGATACATCGCAAGAATCCCGAGCGGCTGCGCGGTGCGCACGATGTACGTGCCCACGGGTAGAGTGCGCGATTCGGGTACACCCCACGAGCCGGCGAGGTGCCGCTCGCGATGTCGCTGGAATGGCTGCGCGGCCGTCGTCGCCGAATCAATCGTGAAAGTAGCCACGCTCGCGTCCAACGGCTGCTCGAGCTCCTCGACGACGACACCGTGCATAACGAGTCGCCGGAGGATCGAATCAGCGACCTCGCGCTGGAACGCGTACGCGAACGGCATCGGCACCGACAACGTCGGTGTGAATCGATCGTAGATCGGCATGACGACATCGTTCACCTTTCCCGTCCGCCGGACGCCGCGTGGCAGACCCGCCTCGTACCGAACGGTGTCGCCGGTTCGCACGATCTCCTCGACCCGGATCGGTCCCGACTTGATGGTCGCAAGCCGTGAGCGGATCGGAATCGACGGCGCCGAGCGAAGATCGTTGCCGTAGCCCGTGGTGCGCGTGTCCGCCTCGCGCGTGAGGTCCACGATGTCGTCGGCGTTGCCCGCGACGTACGAGAGCAACTCGGCGACGAAATCATACGTCGACGCGACCCGACGCATGAATGGATCGTGCGAGTACGCCTCGCTCAGAATCGACAGCCGGCCGCGGAGCCCGTAGTAATTCGTGCCGAATCGAGGGCGGGAGTCATACGTCTCCCATGCCGTCGGCGCACCCTGTTCGCGCGGAAAATTGCCGTAGTCGAAGATGTAGAATCCGTGACGGTCCAACAGCGTCTTCCGCAGATCGGGGAGCATCGTGTCGCGCACGTACGCCCCGGTGAAGAGTGCCGCCGGGCTGAGCGACGCCGCATACGTGAGCGCGTAGCCGTGATAGCTCCCGTCCGTCGTGTGAAGGTCGACGAAGACATCGGGATCCCACGCACGAAACATCGCCAGCGACGCGACGGTCTCCGGCGCTTCCGCCTTGATGTAGTCGCGATTGAGATCGAAGCCCTGCGCATTCGCGCGCGTCCCCACCAGCGCCGGCCCATTTTGCTCGCCCCGATTGCGCTCCTGATCGGCGAACCGTTCGTTGCCGTCGGCGTTGTAGATCGGCACGGCGATCAGAATCAACGAGTCGAGGACATTCGGGTGATCGTCGAACAGGAGATCGCGGAGCTGTGCCTGCAGCGCCTCCTTTCCTTCGACCTCACCGGCGTGAATGTTCGCCTGCACGTACACGATCGGCCGCCGCAACCGCTTCGCTTCTTCCGGCGTGGTCACCAGGGGGCGTGAGGCGACGATGAACGGAATGTCGCGTCCTTCGTACGTCTTTCCGATCGATCCGACGTACATCTTTGCGCCGAGGACCTTGAGCGAATCGATGAACGCGAGAACGTCGGCGTAACGCGACGTCTCGGTGAATTTCGTTCGCTCGGCATGCGTCAGCGGTCGGGCCTTTGCCAGGTTGCCGGGGTAACGGCTCCTGGTCGGAACTCCGGTGGACGGCGTTGCTGGTATCGAGCAGCCCGCCATCACCGCCGCGATAAGCCAGAGCCGAGTCAGCCTGTGCGCTCGGTTCACGTTCGATTGCTCAATACTCGTGAGGTGCTCAGGACCAGCGTCACGTGACTCCCTATCTCATGGGCGATCGAGAGACAGGAAGTGTAGCCGCGGCACGCTGCCGCGGTCTAGGGAGCCCGTGTCGCAACTCCATTCAGGCTTGCTGCCGGCGTAAGGGAGCAGCCGTCAGCGCCCGACGTTGCGGAGCGTCGCGCCTCGCGCACGGGTCTGCGCGGCCGTCGCGGCGTCGGCACCATTCTCGATGTCGAGCCGGACGTTGCGCTGGAACATCGCGTAATCGCCGTCACGGAGACCGGCTCGCGCCAACGAGAGCACGACGTCCGATGCGACCGCGGGCGGCACCTTCCGCGCGATGAGATCCGTGTAGACGGTGAGCGGCAGCGTCACCCGAGCGCGGCCCGCATGCTGGGATACCGCGCGGAGCTGTGTGAGTGTGCGCATCGGCATCCCTGCGTGGATTGCGCTGGCGCCCGCGTTGATCTCCTCGGTCGCCGCGCCGGCGCCAAGAGCGGCGCGCGCCGAGCGAAGCTCGGCGTAGAGTCCGCGCACCGCGCTCACGATCCGAGTCCCTTCGGCTCCCTTCTGCGCGCCTTCGAGCGCCTTGTCGATGAGCGGTTCGGTGGGCAGATGTGTTTTCCGCGCCGAATCGACGACGCCTGCAACGACCACCCGCGTCGTGGAATCGAGGCGCGCGAGACGGACGTCGGTGCCGCGTTGCGCGGGAGCTGCTCGCCACGGCACGACGTGCCCCAGGCACGACATCCCGAGGAGGAGTAGCGCGCCGCGCGGAGTGCGGCTCACTGCGTCGCGTCTCCTCCCCCGACGACGATCGCGGAGTTCGGCAGGCCGTAGTCATCGTCGAGCACGCGCGGCGCTGCCGGATCAGTGACCCACAGGCTGTCGTCCACGACGAACGAATAACGGTGATGGCCCTCGGGAATGGCGGCCGTCACAGACCAGACCCCGCCGCCGCGGTGCTGCGCCAGGTACTCCTGATGCGACGCGTCCCAATCGTTGAAATCGCCAACGAGCTGCACCTTTCGCGCGGTCGGGGCGACGAGGACGAACTGCACGGACCGCCGCGGCCCGGGCTTGGTGCCACCTCCGCTCCGATCCGTTGCGACGTCGACCTTCCCTGTAGCACGGTTCGTCCGCAACGCGCTGAGAAAATGACCCGCGGAGAGAGCGACCGCGAAGAGGAGCGCCGCGGCGATTCCGGAGACGATCGGACTCACGGTGATCGTGCGCGATCGCAGAAAGCGCGTCCATGGACGGTGTCCATGCCGCGGCATCGACCGCACGGCGTCCATCACGCCACGATCGAACTCGTCGTCGAGACGCACCGGACGTCGCAGCTCCGCCGCGACTCGATGTAACCAGCGTTCAGGATTGTTTCGCATCATTCACCTCGGCACGCCTCCGCTCCACACGCACCTCACGATCGTCACGGACGTCACCCAAGAGCTCGCGCAGCCGCTCGCAGGCGCGCATGACCCGCATCTTGAGCGCCGAGACGCCGGCCCCCGTCAGCCGCGACATCTCGTCGTAGCCCAGCTCCTCCACGTATTTGAGCAGAAATGCCTCGCGCTGCTCGGCGCGCAGCCGGCTGAGTGCCCGGTCGATCTCTTCGCGCCACGCGGTCCGCTCCGCCGGATGCTCTTCGGCGGCCTCGTGCAGTGCGACATCGTCGCTGACGAAGGTGCGGGCGCGTCGCCCACGGCGCGCGCCAACGGTCCGACAACGATTTACGAGAATACGAAACAACCACGCGCCGAATCGCTCCGGATCCTCACACCGGGCGAGCGATCGATACGCACGGGTGAACGCGTCCTGCAGCGCTTCCTCGGCGTCCTCGCGATTGCCGAGCATATGGAGTGCATACCGCGCGTAGCGATCGCGATAGCGCTTCACCAGCTCGGCGTACTGCTCGACATCGCCCCGGAGCACGCGTGCGACGATTTGCGCGTCCGTGCTCTGATCCATGAGGAGAGACCTTGGCGAGGAGGGAGGGGTCACTGTGAAGGTGCTAGGTTCTAGGTGCTAGGTGTTAGGGCTTCTGACTAGCACCTATCACCTATCACCTAGCACCTCTTCTTACGTAACCGGCCGCCCCTCAGTTGGGTAGAAGGTCTTGCCCGACCGGGCCATCTCGACGAGCAGCTCGGCGGACTCGAAGCGTGGAGGGTGCCGCGTGTTCAGCTCTTGGAGCTGCCGCACGATCGACGCCGCGCCGATGGTATCGACGTATCGGAATGGACCGCCCCGAAACGGCGGGAAGCCGATGCCGAAGACGGCTCCGACGTCACCGTCGCGTACGCTGCGCAGGATTCCCTCCTGCATGCACCGCGCGGCTTCGTTCACCATCGCAAGGACGCAGCGACGGACCATCTCCTCGGCCGGAATGTCGACATGCTGGCCAGCCTTCGCCCGCGCCGTCGCTCCGATGATCTGATAGATCGAGTTATCGACGTCGCCTTTCTTGCCACTCTCGTCGTAGCGATAGAAGCCACTTCGGCCTTTACGACCCAATCGCCCCGCGGTGACGACGCGTCGCATCGCCTCGGACGGCGTCATGCGGACGCCGAGCGCGTCGGCGAGAACGAGGCCCACCTTGCCGCCGACGTCGATCCCGACCTCGTCGAGGAGGGTGATCGGCCCAACGGGAAATCCGAAGTCGACGAGCGCCTTGTCGATCGCATCGATCGCGGCGCCTTCGTCGAGCAGGCGGCCGGCTTCGTTCATGTACGCGGACAGCGTGCGCGTCGTGTAGAAGCCAGGACCGTCGTTGACGACGATCACTGTCTTGCCGAGTTGTTTGCCGTACGCCACCGCCGTCACCGTCGCTTCCTTCGTCGTGCGCGGTGTGACGATGATCTCGAGGAGCGGCATCTTGTGCACGGGCGAGAAGAAGTGCATGCCCAGCAC
>DATEPP010000482.1:0-1483 GCA_035273165.1 Gemmatimonadaceae bacterium | reverse complement strand
TCATCCGCATTCATTGCGTCAGCGAGCGCCCGGGCCAATCCCGCTCGCGCATCGCGAGTTGGATCTGCGGCGTCGTCGCCGGGCTCAAACGCCCCCGCTCCCTCGCCTGCGGCAGTACGAAACGCATACTCCGACAATCCCTCCGCCACAACGCGCTCGCGCGGGTCCGACGATGTGACCTGCAGCGACTGTAATCGCCGCTCCTGCGCCTGGCGACCTCGCCATGCCGAGATCATGCGGCGTCGAAACCCGGCGGCGAGATAGTTGCCTAACGGCGCCGGCGTGGCCTGTTTTCCCCGCAACACCGGGATCAGGACGTCCTCGAGATAGTCCATGATCAGGCTTTCCCGATCCATCTCGGGCACTTTGCGTCGTCGCGCCATCCGGCTCAGCAGAGGCGCATATCGTCGATACACCTCGGCGAATGCGCCGAAGTGCCCGCGTTGCATTCCCGCGATGAGACGCCAGTCCTCTGCAACCTGCCAGCGCCGCCCGTTTTCGTCGCTGCTATCATGTGCTTCGGCCGACACAATCCACACCTTTCACTGGCTGAGGTACGTTGGGCGCGGGTCCCCACACCTTCCTCGGCATGTCGTCCCCCTCCACTAGTGCTCACGCAGACCTGTTACATCCGCGTATGCTTTCCGTGGAAAGCGTCATTCGTCGAGGCTGGCGAGCCAGCGACGGAGAACTCTTTCGACGCGAACGAGAGAGGCGCCACTTGGCCGCGTCCCCGCGAGCCGCTGCCGCAATCGACGTATCCGGAGGGGCTCGACCTCGGCCCGCTCGAGCTCCGCAGCGAGCGAATCGATCTCGGCGATGCTGCCCCGCGTCGCGAGTCCACGGACCTCTCGCGGCACCGGCGCTGTGTAAGGCTTCAGGGCCTTCGACGGGTAGACGCTTCGCTCTGCAACGCGCGCGCGACCGCGTTGAGCTTTCTCCATTTCCTCACGGCTCGGACGAGCCCCCGCCGCAAATCCGAGATTTGCGAGCGCTCGCCCGATTGCCGACGTCTCTGCGTTCTCGAGGCACGCGACGGCGTTGACCTCGCCGTCATCATCGCGCTCCGATGCCCACCCCGTCGCAGCAGCGCGTTCATCGCTCGCGTCACGAAAAGCGAGCGCGCGAAACGTCACGATGGTCGCGCCGTCACGGATCTCGCTGGAGACGAGCTCCGTCACAATTCGCCCCGAGGGATATCGCTCGTAGAACCGCCGGATGCGCTCCGCGACGGGCGTGTAGGTACTGAGGTCGAGCGACGAAGTGGTCTTCGGCATGTCCGGCTCCTCGAAATGGAGGCAGATACTAACCCGAACAAATACCGAAATCAAGAGGTGTCGAGTTTTCCGGCTGTCAGAGGGTAGATCGAACGGAAAACGCAACGCGCCCTGATCGATCAGGGCTGCGACATCCCGAAAGGCAGCATCCAGTCGTCGCGCGGTTCGGAGTGTGACGAAACGTTAGGCAGGCGTCATCGACTCAA
>DATEPP010000481.1:0-15427 GCA_035273165.1 Gemmatimonadaceae bacterium | reverse complement strand
GGTCACGAACACGCTGACGCTGGCGCCACCGACATCGGTATAGCTCAGCCGGAGGGTGTCGCCGGTCACCATCGTCGAGTTCTTCGTCTGGTCCCAGTCCGTCGTTAGGCGGTTCAGGCCCATTTCGGCGGCCGCTTCGGCACGCGACTCGTTGAGCGTGTTCGCGCCCACGCGATAGTCCTGCGTCGCCATATACATGACGCCGGCAATCAGGGTCCCGATCAGCGTGATGGCGCCAAGCACCATCGGCAGCGCCAATCCGACACGGTTACGCAACGTCACCATCATACAGTCCTCACTTCCAATTGCGGAGGCCGACCTCGATCCGCAGTGAATCACGGAACGTCGTGGGCGTGCTTCCGACGAGTTGAACGGTTTTCGTTCCCTGACCCTGTAACAGAACGCTGATTCGGCTCACGGCGAGTCTGTTCGTCGTGACGTTGCCGAGCGTGTCGTAGTAGGTGAAGCGAACGCCGGCGAGCTCCGGTGATCCGGCGATGTAGGGGCGGAGTGGTCCCGCGATCGGCTGAATCGTGTTGCACACCGGCACCCGACTCGTGCGACAGTCGTAGTAGCCGAGGTACCAATTGTTGTCGGCGGCCTTGTACAGGCTGTAATGCACTTTCTTGAAGAAGCGCACCGCCGCGCCCGCGCTCACCGTGGCCGATTGCTGCGGACTCAAGGTGAATGCATAGCTCGGGTTTCCGGCGCTCACGTCGGTCGACTTCATCATGCCCGTGGCCGACAGACATCCCGGGGACGCGTTGGAGAATGCGACGCTCGTCGCCGTGATGCGGTGATACGACCAGGAGTCGTCCTTGGCCGACGAGTTGGTCGAATCCACGTAGAGCGCGAGCGAGTCGTTGTTCACGGGCGTCTGCGACCAGACCGTGAGCGCCGAGCCTTTGGCCAGCGTCACCGGCGGAATGGAGATCTGTGAGGACGCCCTCGTGTTCGCGCAGATATAGGAGCTGCCGAACGTCGACCGGAAGTCGATCGACGTATCCGTCATGGCGTAGATGTCACCGCCGACCGCCGAGATGCCGCGAAGGTCGCCCGGCATCAGCACGGCGGCCTGCCGCACCTGGGTGCGCGTGAGCAGTATCTCACTCGCCCCGGCGTAGAAGCGTTCCTGCTTGAGGAGGAATCCGACGATCAGACCACCCAGCAAGCCGAGAAGAACGATCGAGATCATCAGCTCGATGAGGGTGAGCCCGCGACGCGGCCGTGCGTGGGTCAGCATACGAGGAAGCTCCGATAGATCCGCGACTGCGTGCGGTGATTGGCCACGAACGAGACACGAACCGTGACGTCATCGGCCTTGGCGAGTTTGACGACCTGCCACGCTTCGCTGACGCCGCGCGTGCTCGCCGAATCCGATTGGTGGGCAGAGCAGGGTTGTGATCGCATCCGCTCGAAGCGCGAGGCCGCGACCGCCGCGGCGGTCGCGCGGTTCTTGGACGAGGTGATCAGCGTCATGACGTTCGCCGACGTCGCGACCATGGCGAGTGCGCCGACGGAGAAGACCATGAGCGCCACGAGCAGCTCGGCGAGCGTGAAGCCCGCCCGAGCACGGAGCCGGGAGTGAACGTTCTGTGTCGGACGACGCATGGTCAGCATCCTCGCGTGAGGCTGTTACCGAGGCCAGTCGCGCAGACCGTGTCCGCCTTTGACCCCTTGGTGACGATGATCTTGAAAGGGACGACAGCTCCCGTGACGACGCCGCGCGGATCGAAGAAGATGGAATCGCGCGTGACGGCCGGGCTCACATTGCTCGTGAGCGTGACACCATAGCGTGAGCCGACATCGAGCGTCTTCCCGAGCTGCATTCTCGACGTCGCGGAATCCCCGAAAATCAGGATCGTGCTTCCGTTGCGCACGAGCGTGGATCGCATGCTGCGCTGAATCGCGAGCGCGCGCGCCTGGAAGAGCGAGCTCCCGACGACGCGGGTCGCCGAGCTGCGATTGTTACCAGCGTACGCGCTGGCGATGCCGCGGCCGGTGATCGCGATGATGATACCAGCAATGGTCATCACGACGACCAGCTCGAGGATAGTGAAGCCAGGGCGTGGACGCGAACGAGGATCGCGGCGAGGGCGATGCGTGTGCAGGCGATTGCCGATGAGGCGAGCCAAACGCGATGTGCACACGATCTCCGACACCGTGAAGCGGCATCGCTTCGACATGGTGATACCTCGGGGAAAGGGCCTGCGGGTGGATAGAAAGCAGTCAGTGGTAGGGATTACGACTGTTTCAAATACACTACTCGTGCCGGCCTTCCCTAATAGACGCCGCCCAAGCAATTCGGGCACACAAAGATGCGTCAACGCGTGGCGGACGTCACATCATGAGACAGTCGCCGTTCTCGCGCCGGATCTTCTGCCTGCCTAACGAGGACGGAGTGGCTGAATCGTCCTCTGGATCGACGCGGGGGTGCCCACGGAGACGCATCGCTGGCGCTGCCGGGCCACGCGCCGGCGACGTCGCGATGCGGCAGTCTGCAACGGGCGACGCACTTTGCAAACGACACGAGATGCCGCCGTGGCGGACAAAATGCCAGCGCTTACCCGTGCTTCACGGTACTGGCGGCGTCGCGCGCGCGGCGCAGCGCGCCCTCGAGGTAGACCGGCTCCAATCCGCCCGCCCAGTACTCGACCGCCTTCCGATCTGGCTGCGATGTCTCCTGGCCGGTGCGCAGGGCCCGGGACGCCGCGCCGCCGTCTGCGGGAACGAACTCGATCCAACCGCCCCACGTCCCGTCGCGGCGCTCCTCGCCGTAGACGCGGGCATGATACGACATCCCGTCCTTGCCGGTGACGGTCACGGAGTGCTCGTGAATCAGCTCGGACATCGCGGTTCTCCCTGTCTCGTTAGGCACGCCTCGCTCCGATGGTCGCGCCGTCGCCCCATCGATCCAGCCTCAGTGCAACAGCCCCGCCACCGTCCTGGCTGAGGCTGGAATTGCCGTGTCGTGGCGGCCCGAGCCATTCGCGCGGCCGCCCTCGCTTTGCCACTGGCGTGAGACCGTCTTCGTGACGTTAGGCAGCGTGCATCTGTGAACCGAAGCACATGTGAGTTGTGAGCTTCATTCGTTTGCGCCGCGCCCGAGATGCCGGCTGGCACGGGGCGCGACGCTTGCCTTGACCCGGCCCCGGTGGTGCGCGGTGTCGCGCACGCGCTTTCAAATACATTGGAGGGTCACATGATGTTCAACCGCACTCACGCTCTCGCACTCGCAGCCGCGTGCCTCGTCGCTGCATGCAGCGACCATCCCACCGCGCCGAAGACGACAACACCGCCCAACCCATCGCTCTCGCGCGGAGAGGGCGCTGGTGCGACGCGCAATGCCGACCAGCGCGCCGCGCTGCTCACGAACGTCCCCGTCGCGGGCACGCTCGTCGGCGGCGGAACGTTCACCGGTACGATGACGGCAACGAAGATCACCATCGATCAGGCGACGCGTCAGCTCACGCTCACCGGCGTGTTGAACGGCACGGCGATCAAAGGCACGGGCGAAGTTGTCGACGTCGTCAACCAGACCTTCACGACCGCTCTCTCGATCAACCGTCCAGGAACGGCCGCGGCGTCGAGCCTCATCCAGCCGGCGGCGCAAGCCTCCTGCGGAATCCTCGATCTCGTCCTCGGACCACTGCATCTCGATCTGCTCGGCCTCGTCGTCGACCTGAATCAGGTTGTTCTCGATATCACCGCGGTGACCGGTGCCGGCAATCTGCTGGGCAACCTGCTCTGCGCCGTCGTCGGTCTGCTCGACATTCCCGGTGCGATCGCGGCAATCACACATATTCTGGACAACATCAACAACATCCTCTCCGGACTCACCGTGCCCGGCGTCGGTGGCGTGATGTGGCTCGCACCCCAGCCGGTCTTCCATACGTGGAGTGCGTAGCACGTGTCGAGTGGCTGAAAAACGATGCGCCCGTGGGGAATCCCCACGGGCGCTTCTCGTCATCGAAGGTTGTATTGTCACCGCCACTCACCGCGATCAACCAACGGCGATGATGTAGCCGGACGAAGGACTCGGTGCAGTCGGTCGCTGTTCGCTGTTAGGCAGCGGGGCTGGGAGCTGCAGCAAGCGATTGCTGCTCTCCAGCGGAGGGAGCTCAATAGGAAGCATCGCCCATCCCTCCGAGGCCATAGGTCGCTCCGGCGGCAACCATGTAGCCGCTGAAGTGCTTCACCCGGCGCACGACCGAGTTGTGGAGCGGATCGATCCAGGCGCGTAAGGTCTTGTCGGTGAGGGACTCGTCGATCCATCCCGCCGACCCACCAGCGTCATAAAGAATCACGTAGTCGCCCAGCTCCCGGATGCGCTTGTGATCGTGCAGCGAGAGAATGACCCATCGCGACACGTTGCGCGCGTCAGCGGGGACGAAGCGCAGATCGGGCGAGAAGCGCGCGTACGCGTGACCGCCCTTGTTCGACCAGTGCACCGTGACGTCGATGCGCCGCTGCAGCGCCGTGCACGGCGTATCCCACGTACCGATGCCGTAGCCTGACGTCGTGGGATCGCAGATCGAACGGGCGGGGAAGTACACCCAGTTCTCACCGAAGGCGTAAGTGCGCGAGACGTTCGGATCCACGGTGAACGTCAGGACGTTGTCGGTGTCGCCACCGGCCAGCGCCGTCTTGCTACCCCTGCCACCCCGCGCCATCTCCGGTTGGAGCGCGTCGATGTCGAAAGCGGGACGCTCGGCGGCGCGAGGCGCCATCGGAGCGTCGGAGCACGCAGTCGCGGCCGCGAGGGCCACGAGCAGAGCGCTACACCGCCGTACCAGCGTCGATACGTGCATGTGAGAGTCCTCTGATGACGAAACGTCATGACCGCGCCATGTGAGACATGAATGAAGCGCGGACGCGCACTCGAGACCGAGTCGCGCGGCCCGTAGTTAGGCAAGCGTCATTCCGCTTGCGAGACGCTCTCGTAGTTTGCGAAAAGACGGTCAGTGTGTCGGAGAGGGTCGGAAGGCCCTGTCCGAAACAGGCCTCGTGACGCCACATTTTTCTCGTGCGTCAGCGCACGCATGGTCTTCAGTGAATCGCGATACGCGAGACTTTCTCGCATTCTGCAATGGGAGTAGGATTGATGAAGGTGCTAGGTGTTAGGTGCTAGAAGGCACCAGCCACCAGCCACCAGCCACCAGCCACCAGCCACCGATACCGATTACCGATCATGACCGAGCCCGTACACATTGTCGGCGGTGGACTCGCGGGAAGCGAAGCCGCGTGGCAGCTCGCCGAGCGCGGTCACGACGTCGTCGTCCATGAGATGCGGCCGATTCGCCCCACTCCCGCACACAAGACCGATCGCCTCGCGGAGCTCGTCTGCTCGAACACCTTCAAGAGCACCGAGACGACCAACGCGCACGGACTCCTCAAGGCGGAGATGCGCGTCCTCGGCTCGTTGATCCTCGAGGCCGCGGACGACGCGCGGGTCCCAGGTGGCTCTGCATTGACCGTTGACCGAGACCGTTTTTCCGCGGGCGTGCACGAACGCCTCACAACGCATCCGCGCGTGACGGTCGTCCGCGACGAGGTAACAACGCTCCCCGACGTCGGCGTCGTCGCGACGGGCCCACTCACCTCCGACGCTCTCGCCACGGCCATCGCTGGCGCGCTTGGTGAGCGCTCCCTCGCCTTCTACGACGCGATCGCGCCGATCGTCGCTGGCGACTCCATCGACGACGCCGTCGCGTTCCGCGCCTCGCGCTACGGCAAGGAGACGATGCCTAACGAATCCGGGGTCGCGACCGAAGGCGCCTACCTCAACTGCCCGATGACGCGCGAGCAATACGAGGCGTTCATCGACGCCCTGATCGCCGCGGACCAGGCGAGCGTGCACGATTTCGACGCCATCCCGTACTTCGAGGGGTGCATGCCGATCGAGGAGATGGCGCGCCGCGGTCGCGACACGCTTCGCTTCGGCCCGATGAAGCCCGTTGGGCTTGTCGACCCGCGAATCGGCGCGCGGAGTCACGCCGTCGTCCAGCTGCGCATGGAGGACCGGGACGGACGGATGTGGAATCTCGTCGGGTTCCAGACGCGGCTCCGATATCCGGAGCAGCAGCGCGTCTTTCGCATGATTCCCGGTCTCGAGGCCGCCGAGTTCCTGCGCTTCGGCTCCATCCATCGGAATTCGTACGTCAACACGCCGGCGGCGCTCTCGCCGCATCTCGCGCTGCGCAATCGACCGACGACGCTCTTCGCCGGCCAGCTCACGGGAGTCGAAGGCTACACCGAGAGCTCGGCAACGGGACTGCTCGCGGGAATCAACCTTTCGCGTTTGCTCAACGGCAAAGAGCCGCGCCTGCCGCCGCCGACGACAATGCTCGGCGCGCTCTATCGATATCTGCGCGAGGCGGATCCCCGCTACTTCCAGCCGATGAACGCGAACTTCGGCCTCGTCGACGATCTCGACGCGCCGGTGCGGGACAAGCGCGTGAAGCGGGAGCGCCTTGCCGAGCGCGCGCTGGCCGATCTCCGCGAATGGCTCGCCGCCGATGACAGCGTGTCGCCCACTGGCGCCGCGGCGAGCCAAACGCCCGCGTGAGCAGCCGCCGGAAGACACCGAGGATCGAGCCGGTGGCCGACAAGGAGAAGCCGGCTGACGCCGTCGCGCCGATGCCCAGCGAGGTCACCGATTTCCTCACGCATCTCGCGAAGGAGCGTGATGTGTCGCCGAACACCGTCAAGGCGTACCGGCGCGACCTGGCGGAGCTCTGCGAATTCCTCACCGCCTACTATGGACCCGGAAGCTGGAGCTGGCAGGGGATCGACCGGTTGGCGATGCGGGGCTTCCTCGCGCGGCTGGCGCGCCGCGGGTTGAGTAAACGCTCAATGACGCGTACCCTCTCCGCCGTGCGGAGCTTCTACCGGTGGATGCACCGGAACGAGCTCGTCGAGGCGAATCCAGCCCGGGCGGTGGGCGCGCCGCGGCTCGAGCGACATCTCCCCGGTTACCTGGATCGTGCGCAGATGGACCTCCTCTTTCAGACGGCCGAGGTGCGTGCGTGGGAGGGGCGCTTCGTCGACGTACGCAATCTCGCCATCCTCGAGCTCTTCTACTCCACGGGGATGCGCCTGTCGGAGCTCCAGGGGCTGAGCCGGAGCGACCTCGATCTCGTATCGCAGCAGGTGAAGGTGCGCGGCAAGGGACGCAAAGAGCGGATCGTGCCGATCGGCGACGCGGCGACGCTCGCGCTCAGGAATTACGAAGCAAAGCGCGACGAGCTGCTCCGATCGATTGGCGCAGGCGGAGATCGTATGGCGGTCTTTCTTTCGCGAACGGGTCGACGCATCGGAGTCCGCGCGGTGCAGAAGGCAGTCACTGCCTTCCTTCGCAGCGTCGACGAAGAGGCCGGACTGAGTGTCCACTCGCTGCGGCACACCTTCGCGACACATCTACTCGACGCCGGCGCCGATCTGCGCGCGGTGCAGGAGCTCCTCGGCCACGCGTCGATCTCGACGACGCAGATCTACACCCACACCTCGGTCGAGCGGCTCAAGAAAGTGTATCAGAAATCACATCCGC
The DNA here is from genome assembly GCA_035273165.1 of Gemmatimonadaceae bacterium. Lineage (GTDB taxonomy): Bacteria > Gemmatimonadota > Gemmatimonadetes > Gemmatimonadales > Gemmatimonadaceae > AG2. The sequence continues at coordinate 7,878 of DATEPP010000481.1, read as the reverse complement.
GCGCCTGACGGGCGAAATGACGAATGCGGGCAATTTCGCGATTGCCTGTGAGGTTCGACGATCGTCGTGGGGATGAAGCCCACTCTCACCCGTTCAGCTGCTTCTTCGCATGCCCCATCGCCCGCGTCTGCGGCTTGCCAAACGATTCGGCATCAGCCGCCTCGAGATCGCACTCGTCGTCGTCATCATTGGCGTAGCGACGATGTTCGTCATGGGTGCCAAGCCACGGGGCAATCGGTCGCCGTTCGCGCTCTTCGGCATCGCTCCCGGAATGACGCTCGCGCAGTTGCAGAAGGCAGTGATTGCGCAGCAGCAAGGGAAAATCGACTGCCGACCGCAATTCACTGGCTACAAGTACTGCGTACTGAAGTTCTCTCAGGATGCGGGCATCGTTGCGGCCGTGATCGATCCGCAGAAGCGCGTCGTTGTCGTGGAAGCCGCGAGGGTGGAAGGACTCGACCGACTTCAGGCTGAAGCGCAGAACGCGCAGGCGGAGTGGAATCGCGTTGGGCAGAGTGTCGCGGTTCCACCGCTGGTCGATCGTGGCGACACCGGCGCCGTGCGTTGGTCTGCTGCCGGCCGCTGGACAGCGGAGCTCCATTTCAATGGAAGCCAGGATCCGGACCCAGCATCCTTCGTGCTGCTCGTGGATACGAGAGCCGTCGAACAGCTGGCGAAAAGCTCCGACGACGCAGCGGAGAGCGCCAGGCAAAGTGGGTGGATTCCACCGACAGCCGAAGAAGCAGAAGCGGCATTCGAGAAGCATCGTGCCGATCGCAAGTCGGATTACGGTGCGATGGCAACGACGCTCACACAGCTCGGCGACTACGAGGCGGCGCACTTCAACACCCATCACACGTACACCGACAACGTCGCCGACCTGGCGGGAATGTTCATCATCGGCGCGACGCATCTCGAGATTCTGAGCGCAACTGATTCGGGTTGGACGGCCAAGGCCACACTGCCGGGATATCCGCATTCGTCGTGTGTCGCCATTGGAGGCCGAGTGGCCACTACGGACTGGCCCGTCACTGCCGGCGGCCACAGCATCAGCTCCGCGAACGGGGTGACCTGTGATCCGCTTCCCCCGTTGGAGACGCCCTCCCTCGGGCGCTCCTAGACGCCCGCAGGGATTGTCGGCCGCCTTGTCGGCAGCAGGCCCAAGTAGTGCGAGTAGAGACCGACGCGCATTCCCGTAATGCTGCGTTGGTCCCCAACCACTAGCCACTGCCCGACGTGCGTATCGAAACACTGCCTCTGATTCTGGGCGTCCTCGTGGCCCTGCTTGGCATCGGCATCATCTTCGATGCGTGGACGTCCGATGCAACGAGCGTCTCGACGGAGCGGCGCCGCCGGCCTCGTGTCGAGCGACATCGGAATGGTGAGGCACTCATCGGATTGGGGGTGCTGGCTCTCGCTGGGGCGTTCATCGGACGCGACAACTGGCGCTATTCGGTACTGGTCGTGATCATCGGCGCGGTGTTTCTGCTTGTCGGGGCGATTCTTAACCGGCGCTACATCGGAGAGCTGTTCGTGAACCGTGGTCCGCTGCGCCGCCGCGACCCTGCCGCGATCGAGGCCGCCACCGCCGCTGTCGCCCACCAGGAAGTGGCCGACGTGCAAAGGCCTGGCACGCAAAGGCCCGAGGCTGTGCCGCCCGCCACGCAACCACCGGTCGCCGACAGGCCGCTGCGCGCAGGCGAAGAGGGTATCTGGGACGGCACCGAGCGTCGGAGTGCGCCTCGCGCCGGCAACAAGCGCAATCGCTCACGCGAAGGTCCCGAAAGCACTCCATAGGCAGCGTCAGCGGGCCGACACAGCCCCGCACGGTACCTGCTTGCCACGGTGGCGCGGATGCGGTAAGTCAAACGTCCCCTCATCCGCAGAGCCCCATGCCCAGTGCATCGTTAGGCGACCGCGCAGTCGTCGCGTTCCTTCTCGTCACCGTTGCCGCCTGTTCCGGAGAGCGCATTACGGATTCGCGCGCAATCGCGCCTGGACCCGCAAGCTCGAGCAGTAGCAACGCCCCCGCGATGGTCGTGAACGTGAGTCGCGACACCACGGCGCAGAACGAGACGCCCCTCGCCGTCAATCCGCGTGATCCGAACAACCTGATCACGGGGAGCAACGACTGGAATTACAACGACGGATGCGGCGTCAACGCCTCATTCGACGGCGGCAAGAGCTGGACGCCGACATTGCCTAACGGCTTTTTGCCGGGCGTCACGAAGTACACCAACGATCCTGACGTACCGGGTACGGGTGCCTACGACTTCGGCGGCGATCCCGCCGTCGCCTTCGGTCCCGATGGCACGGCCTACTTCGCCTGCTTCGGCTATCAGGGATCGTCGCCCTACGGCGTGGCTCTGCTCCTCAGTCGGTCGACGGACGGCGGCCGCACCTGGCTGAGCGGCGGTAGTGGCCAGCGATTGGCGCTGGTAAGTGCGTTCCAGGGAAATGGGAAGGCCCGCGGATCGACGGGTCAGTTCCCCGATCACGACGCGATTCACGTCGCGAACGATGGGACGATCTACGTCACCTGGGCCCAGTTCACCGGCAACAGTAGCCATTCGCCCGTCTACGTCGCGACGTCAACCGACGGGGGCCGTTCGTTCGGCTTGCCGGTAGCCGTCACGAGTGGCAGCGTGCGCAGCGATCAGGATCAGCGAATTGTCACCGACCCTCGAACAGGCATTGCGTATCTCACCTTCGACAACTCGATCCAGGGAGGGAAGGGGACGGCGATGTACGTCAGCACGTCGGCGAACCATGGACAGTCGTGGAGTGCGCCGATTGCTCTCGGCACCTTCCAGAATCCGGTCTGCCTCTTCCCGCCGTACTGCTTCAACATCGCTGGCGGGCAGTTCCGCGGTCCCGGATCGTATCCAGTCCCCGCCCTCGATCCCACGCGCAACCGGTTGTACGTCGCGTACACCGACATCATTGGTTCACGGGCGCAGATCCTTCTCACGTTCGCCAGTCTCGACAACCTCACGCAGTGGTCGACACCACAGGTGGTAGCACCGGGCGCCGGCGATCGTATCAACGTCGAGATGAGCATCGAGCCCAGCTCCGGACGCATCGATCTCATGGCCAACGATCGCAGCTGGACGAGCAACGCACTCTTCGATGTCACTTACTTCGGCAGCCTCGATGGTGGGCAGAGTTGGAGCGTTCAGCGAGTCACCAAGTCGAGCTGGGATCCCTCGCAGTACGGCGTGCCCGACGGCTCCGGCGTTCGACCGTTCATTGGCGACTACGACGGCATCATCTCATTGCCGACGAGCGTGGGCATGACGTGGACTGGCCCGGGCAAGACTTCTGGTGTACTGCCGACGAATCTCGAGGTCTATTTCGGCAAGCTGACGCCCTGAAGTGCTGGCTCCGCCATCCGCAGCCGTGCGGGTGGTCACGCAGAGTATCTTCCAGTCATGAACGACACTCTGCCACGTATCCGCGCGACCACCATCGTCGCCGTGCGCCGCAACGGAAAGGTTGCGCTCGGCGGCGATGGGCAGGTGACCGTCGGTGAGACGGTCATGAAGGCGAATGCCCAGAAGGTGCGCGCGCTCCGGAATGGACGGATTCTCGCCGGCTTCGCCGGCTCAGCCGCGGATGGGATGCGGCTTTTCGAGAAGTTCGAGGAAAAGCTCGAGCGCTATCCGGAAAACATGCCGCGCGCGGCAGTGGAGCTCGCCAAGGACTGGCGCGGCGACCGGGTGCTACGGCGGCTCGAGGCGCTTCTCGTCGTCGTCGATCGCGACCATGGGTTCGTGATCTCGGGTACGGGTGAGCTCATCGAACCGGACGACGGCGTGCTCGCCATCGGCTCCGGCGGCGCTTACGCGCTCGCGGCCGCACGGGCGCTCATCGCGAACACTGAGCTCGAGCCGAAGGAGATCGTCGAGCGGAGCCTCCGAATCGCGGGGGAGATCTGCGTGTATACGAATACGAATGTTCATGTGCTCGAGGCGTGACGGCACAGGTGATAGGTGTTAGGTGCTGGCACTGACAGCTGTCAGCTCCCTAGCACCTATCACCTAGCACCTAGCACCTCTCCCTATGCCCTCCAATCGCACCGAACAGACTCTCGCCCGCCTCGCCGATCTGACGCCGAAGCAGATCGTCGCGGAGCTCGATCGTTACATCGTTGGGCAGGCGGACGCGAAGAAGGCCGTCGCGATCGCGCTGCGCAATCGGTGGCGGCGCCAGCGCGCGCCCGAAGCGATTCGCGAGGAGATCAGTCCGAACAACATCATCCTCATCGGGCCCACCGGTGTGGGAAAGACGGAGATCGCGCGACGTCTCGCCAAGCTTGCGGGCGCCCCTTTCATCAAGGTCGAGGCGTCGAAGTTCACTGAGGTCGGCTACGTCGGGCGGGATGTCGAAGGGATGGTGCGCGACCTCGTGGAGAGCGCCATCGACATGGTGCGCGGCGAGCGCGAAGGCGAGGTCGAGGATCTCGCGAACGAGCGGGTCGACGAGCGCCTGCTGGACTTGCTGCTCCCTCCGCCGGCCAAGCCTAACGATGGTGGTGTGCGCAAGGAGCCGGAGTCCAATGGCGCCGAGACGGATACGCTGGGTGTGTTCGTCGTGTCGGGCAGCGGCGCGGTGACGAAGGAACGCGCCGATCCAGCCACCGAGCGCTACCAGCGCACCCGCGAGAAGCTGCGGCAGCTGTTGCTCGACGGCCAGCTCGAGACGCGTGAGGTGGAGGTCGAGGTGCCGGCAACGGGACCGATGCTCGACATGTTCGCGTCGCAGGGCGCGCCGGAGGGGATGGAAAACTTCACCGAGATGCTTCAGGGGATGCTGCCGAAGCGAACCAAGAAGCGCACGGTGAAGGTAAGCGAGGCCCGGCGCATCCTTTTCGAGCAAGAGCTCGAAAAATTGATCGATTTGGAAGACGTGACCTCGGACGCACTCGAGCGCGTCGAGAAACTGGGGATCATCTTCCTCGACGAGATCGACAAGATCGCGGGCGAGCGCTCGCAGATGGGCGGACCAGACGTATCGCGCGAAGGCGTGCAGCGCGATCTTCTGCCGATCGTCGAAGGCTCGAACGTGCAGACGAAGTACGGTATGGTGAAGACCGACCACGTGCTCTTCATCGCCGCCGGCGCTTTTCACGTCTCCAAGCCGAGCGACCTCATCCCGGAGCTGCAGGGCCGTTTCCCGATACGCGTCGAGCTGAAGCCGCTGACGGAGAAGGATTTCGTCCGCATCATGACCGAGCCGGAGAACGCGCTGACGAAGCAGTACGCCGCGCTCGTGACCGCGGACGGGGCGACGCTCGATTTCACGGAAGACGGCATTCGCGAGATCGCCCGCATCGCGGCGCAGGTCAACGAGCGGATGGAGAACATCGGCGCCCGTCGTCTCCACACGGTGATGACGACGCTGCTCGAGGAGGTGCTGTACGAGCTTCCCGACGGCGCGTCCTCGCGCATCGTCGTCGACCCAGGGATGGTGCGCGATCGGTTGAAGTCGATCGCCGAGGATGAGGATCTGCGAAAGTGGATTCTGTAGGTGGACGGTGGACGGTGGACGGTGGACGGTTGACGGTTGACGGTGCGCGGTGAGAGGAGCAGGAGCGAGCGCGCAGCGCGAGCGAGTCCAGATAAGACAAGAAGCGGCGAGCGATAGCGAGCTGCTTCTCGCGAGCGCGAGCGAGCGAGCCTTTTGTGCGCGCAAAGCGCGCACAAAAGGAAATGCCCGGTGCATGCGGACACCGGGCACTCCTCGGGCGGGCATTCCCTCCAGACACCGCGCCCACGTCCCTCCCCAGGGACGTTTCTTCCCCCTTACAAGAGCTTCAGTGACGGTCGCCGCCGGTTGAGCCGTGGAGCGCTCGCGCTCAGCTGGGCCGATGCTGCCGCGAAGATCCGAGCCGAGGCACGGAGCGACACTGTCGCTTCGGCCAACCGATCGCCGCTGGCGCCTAACGCGCGCAGCTGCGCCTCGAGATCCACGAACGCATTGTGCGACCGCTTGGTGTTGCTGATCATAAGACCTCCTCCCGCGACATCGCGGAGAGTCGAGTAAATACGAAAGGCATCTCGCTGGAGTCGTGATGCGGGCGCTCAGCGGGATGCCTCGGGAGGTCTTGGCGCGTGCGGGCGCGATCATGTCGATCGGGCCGGCCTGCGGCTCGGCTCACCTTCGGCAACCGGACGACCTCGTCGGGCGTTTCGCCCTACGACGCTCCTGGCTTTGCGGCCCCGCCTCGCGACGGGTGTGCTAGTATCGAGTGAGGGTCTTTCAGTTTGACCCTGTATAAAGCAACGCGCAGGCCGCTCGACTCGCCGCTACTAACTACCGCTGGCCGATGCACTTCCGCGCGGGTGTCGAGCAACGCGACGGTGGCTCGTTCTTGCAGACCGCCTGACCTCTGGAATGCTGCAACACGCTGCTAGCTTAAGCCGCGCATCATCGACCACCGATCACCGACCACCGGCCACCGCTCGCCCAATGGAACGCGACTTCCTCCAGATCCCCGACTTTAAACGCGACGAGATCAACAGCCTCTTCGACATCGCCGACCGGATGAAGGCCGGCAAGTACAAGAAGACACCGCTCGCGGGCAAATCACTGGCGATGATCTTCATGAAGTCCTCGACGCGGACACGTGTGTCGTTCGAGGTGGGGATGTACCAGCTCGGCGGGCACGCGCTCTTCCTCTCGCCTCGCGACGTGCAGCTGGGCCGCGGTGAGCCGATCGCGGACACGGCGCGAGTCCTCTCGCGCTATGTCGACGGCATCATGATCCGCACCTTCGCGCACCAGGACATCGAAGAGCTGGCGAAGTACGCGACGGTGCCGGTCATCAACGGGCTCACGGATCTCGTGCATCCGTGTCAGGTGCTTGCCGATCTGCTCACCGTTCGGCAGCAGCTCGGGAGTGTCGAGGACAAGCGCTACGCGTGGATCGGCGACGGAAACAACATGGCGAATTCGTGGATCAACGCCGCGTACGTCTTCGGCTTCGACCTGACGTTGGCGTGCCCGGAGGGCTACGAGCCCGCGGATCATCTGCTCGCGCGCGCGCTCAAGAAGGCCAAGGTGCGCGTGGTGCGTGATCCGATGGAAGCGGCGGAGGGCGCAGACGTGGTCAATACCGACGTGTGGGCATCGATGGGACAGGAGGAAGAGCAGAAAATCCGAGCGCGCGCCTTCGCGAAGTACACTGTCGACGCGAAGCTCATGAAGCAGGCGTCGAAGAAGGCGATCTTCCTCCATTGCCTGCCGGCACACCGCGGCGAGGAAGTCGCCGCCGAGGTCATCGATGGTCCGCAGAGCCGCGTCTGGGACGAGGCAGAGAATCGTCTCCATATCCAGAAGGCGATCATGGCGGCGCTGATGGGTGGCGAATCGATCGGTTGACGCCGCGCGATTAGCGTTCACTCATGGCGGGCGAGCGCGACACCTCGAGATCGAGGGAACCGTGCGCACGCGTGCCGGTGGCGAGGGCTGCCGCGGCCCACAATCCATGTGCGCGGAGCACACCGTGCTCCTCGCGGATCATGCCGATGTGCTCGAGCTCATCGAGCACGGCACTGAGCTCGGCGCGCGTGAAGATGCCGAGATCGGCGAGCGCGCGAGGTGTCACGCTGCCTAACGTCGCGATGAGACGGAGCGCCCGGAATGCCTCGGTGTCGAGCCGCGCGATGCAGTCGTCGACAATCCACTCCAGGCTGGCCGGAAGGGCACCGCCACTGCGCGCCAACCCCTGCAGCAGGAGGGGGTGCCCGCCAGCGAGGTCGTACAGCTCCTCATGATCGCCTGACGTTGAATGCGTAATCTCCTTCGTGATCGATGCCGCGGCAGCGGCGTCGAGGCATGAAAGACGAATCCGCGAGACGATGCCGGGCTCCGGCA
>DATEPP010000480.1:0-9689 GCA_035273165.1 Gemmatimonadaceae bacterium | reverse complement strand
GCGGCCGCGCACCACTGCGCGCGACGAGGTCCGCCACCGAGCCGCTCTCGGCGAGCTCCATCGTATACCACGAGACGTCGCCGCGGCTGTCCCAGTCGTAGATCGGCACGATCGCTGGATGCGCGAGCTGGGCAGCGAGCTTCGCCTCGCGACGAAAGCGGGAAACGGCGCGCTCATCGCGGGCGATGTGCGGATGGAGCAGCTTGAGCGCGACCTCGCGGCCGAGGCTGAGGTCGCGCACGCGCCACACCGATCCGAACGATCCCGCGCCGATCGCCGCCAGGACCTCGTAATCGTCGGCGAGCGCCCAGCGGAGGCGCACCTCCTCGGACTCGTGCTCGGTGACGCCGGGCTCGTCGCCGGCGAGCATGATCATCGTCCTGCTGCCGACGACGCGATCCATCGCGCGCAGCATCGACGCGATCGATGGAAAGCGGTCGGCGGGATTCGCGCTCAGCGAGCGATCGATGACCGCCGCCACCGCCTGCGGCGTGTCGGGACGCATCAGCAGGATCGGTGGAATGCCCGTCGACGGCGGAAGCTCGCCCGTGAGACTCGCGAAGCATGTCGCGGCGAGCTGCCACTGGTCCGAAGCGGCCGTCGGTGCCCACGGCCCGTCGTTCCACTCGTTAGGCACGGGCAGGAATTTGAATTCCGGCTGTACGTCCGCCGGGATCTCGGCGCGCGGAATCGCCCACTCCCAGCCCATGAGCCAGAGTCGCCCCATCGGGGCCATCCAGACGACTTCCGGTGACACCGACCCGTGCACGCCGCCGGAGTCGTGGAGGTAGCTCAGTGCCGAGCCGATCTCCCGCATGACGCGGAGCGTTGTCGGCGTGTCATCGGCGCCGCCGCGCTTGAGACGCGCGCCGAGCGTCTCGCCGGCGAGCCAGCGCCGCAGGTAGCCAGGACCGCGACGGCTCTCCTTGAAGGACGCCCAATAGTGATACGTGGTGGGGATGGCGGGGTGGTTGCGGTGCGCGAGGTGCCGTGCTTCCGCCTCGAGCCAGGTCGAGTGCGCTGGATCAGGCGCGCTCACGAGCGAGAGCGACCGGCCCAGCGCGTCGATGATCTCCTGGTAGTGGCGCGACCGGCTCATCAGGCCTTCCGCGCCCCAGCGCCAGCCCGGCGGCAGCTCCCAGGCGCTGAGATGCTCCGGCAGCTCGTGGGTGACGTAATAGACGTCGCGTTCCAGACGATCGGTCATCAGCCGCTACATGCGCGACTCGGAGAGCACCTTCTCGGCGTGGTGCGCGAACTCCGGCACGAGCGCCACGTCGGGCAAGACCTCGACGTCGACCTGCTGCACGCGATGCTTCGCGCCATCCTCGCGGAGCGCGCTCTGAAGAGAGGGGACGTGCAGGGTGACGCTGACGACTCGCCAGAGTGTGCTCGGGCGCCGCTTCTCACCGTCGGCGTCGAGCGTGTCCAACTGGACCACCTCTCCACTCGCCGGTATCACCACGCTGTCGCAGTCGGCGAGCACCTGCTCACGGTCGTGACGGACGATGCGCAGATTGATCATCTCGCGGGCAGGTTGGGGATCGGTGTCGGACGAGCTGAATGTCCCGTCCGGTGGAGTCGGTGGAGAGGGCGATCTTCGCTTCGTGGAGCGCGGCATAGGCGGCTAAGCTTACTGATGGCAGAGACGCATGACCAGTCGCGGCAACGCACTGCGTGCGCGAGCTGCCGAGCAGGTGAAACTGGCGGACGTCGCCGGCGTACGGGGACGGGGAATCAGTGACCAGGAGCTCAGTCGATGTTCACGTTCATCAGCATGGCCCTCGCGATCGTCGTCGCGGCGATCGGCTACATCCAGGCCAAATCCTTCGTGCGGAGCAAGCTTCGCTTCGTCGATGCCGTGCATCACTTCGCCGCGCCACTACTGGCGGGTCTCGCCGCACTCCTCATCGCCACCCCGGTCGTCTGGCTATTGCCGTTGGTCGGGAAGGGAACCGCAATTCTCTTCGGGCTCGGTGTTGGCGCGGGCGTTTCGTCGGGCGCACGCGATATCCGGAAGCGGATCGGGTCGGGAACGGTCTGAGTTGTGGGTTGTGGGTTGTGGGTTGCGCGTCCCACGTCCCGCGTCCCTCACCCCGCGTCCCACGCCCTATTGCTATTTTTCTAGCATATGCTACTTTCGTAGCAGAACGACCCGATGGTTTGCTACGATCAGGGAGCGAGCATGGCGCACGACGATGCGGTCCACCTCAGTCGCCGCGAGCGACAGATCATGGATCACCTCTTTCGCGTTGGTCGCGCGACCGCGGCCGACGTCCTCGCCGGCATGCCGGAGCCACCCAGCTACTCGGCGGTCCGCGCCATGCTCCGCACCCTCGAGGAGAAGGGACACGTTAGGCACGAAGAGGAAGGCCGCGCCTACGTGTACCTCCCGACGACCCGGCGCGAGAGCGCGCGGCGCACGGCGCTGACGCATCTGTTGCGCACCTTCTTTGATAATTCCGCGGAGCAGGCGATGGCCGCGTTACTCGACCTCAAGGGCACGAAGCTGAGCGAGGCCGAGCTGGATCGGATGGTGGAGCGCATCGAGCAAGCCAAGAAGGAGGGGCGTTAGCCATGACGAGTGTTCTGCATCTTCTCACGTCGCCAGCAGCCGTCGCGGTCCGGGCACTCCCGCTCCTCGCCGACGCGGCCATCAAGGGGCTCGTGATCTTCGGAGCCGCCGCGGTTGCCGTGGCCTTCTGTCGCCGCCGCTCGGCCGCGACGCGCCACGCGATCTGGGCCGGCGCCGTCGCCGCGCAATTGGCGCTACCCGTGCTGTCGGCGCTTTTGCCGGCCTGGCGGGTGCCGATCGTCGAACGGCTCGATCAACGCCTGTCGGCGCAGTTGATCGCGCCGGAGCCGATGAGTGTCATCGTCGCCGTCGGCCCTGGTGACGCCGCGCCCGCTGATGTTGACGTTCCGGACGATGCCGACGCGCCGCCGACTGTCGAAGTAGCTGGCATCGGTGAGCGCGTTCCAGCCGCAGATCTGGCCCCCGTGATCGCCGAGCGCGTGCGAGCGCGTACCGATGCCGCCATCGCCCGCGCCGAAGCGCGGATGGCACGGGCCGAAGCGCGCATGGCTCGCGCGGAAGCACGAGCAGAGGCGCGCGCCGCTCGCGCCGCCGTGGCCGGCGCATATGGAAGCCGCGGCAGCTTCGCCGTTGGCACCGGCTTCGGCGGAACGTACGTGGTTCGGCAGGCATCGCCGTCCTTGCTTACGCGCCTGAACCTCGCCGTGCGCGGTATGGGTGCACGGTCCTGGCTGCGTGCCATCGGCATCGTCTGGCTTCTCGGCGCGCTTGCGATCCTCGCCCGATTCGTGGCGGGCACGCTCGCCGTCTCGCGGCTGGCACGTCGCAGCGAGCGCGTGGACGACGGGCGCTGGCTGTCGCTCACGCAGCGCATCGCGATGCGCGTGGGCGTCGCGCGACCGATGACGCTGCTGCGCAGCGCGCGGTTCGACGTGCCAGTGACGTGGGGCATCGTGTATCCGGTGGTGCTCTTGCCGGATGATGCCGATGAATGGAGCGACGAGCGCCGGCGCTATGTGCTCGTGCATGAGATGGCGCACGTGAAGCGCGTGGACGCATTCACGCAGCTCGTGGCCCAGCTCACCCTGGCGGCATTCTGGTTCAACCCATTCGTCTGGGTCGCGGCGCATCGGATGCGCGTCGAGCGCGAGCATGCGTGCGACGACTACGTGCTGCGCGAGGGAACACCGGCGTCGACGTACGCGGCCGACTTGCTCGCGATGGTTCGATCGTTAGGCACGACGGGTCGTGCCCAGCCCGCATTCGCCGCGCTCGCGATGGCCCGCCCCGACGAGCTCGAGACGCGGATGCAGGCCATCCTCGATCCGGCGCAGGACCGGGCGTCCCTCTCCAGCCGCTCGACTCTCGGTTTGGCGTTCTGCTCGTTGCTGCTGCTGGTGCCGCTCGCTGCGTTCCGTCCATTCAGCGGACACCAGGCGCATTCGTTCGGCGGCGAGATGCCCGACATGGTCCACATTTCAACAGCAGGAATGCCGGCAATGCCAGCCATTCCGGCAATCCCGGCGATTCCAGCAATCCCGGCGATTCCAGCAATCCCGGCGATGCCTGCTATGCCGGCTCATCTTGCCGAGGACCTGCGATCCGCTGCGAGCGCGGTAGAAGCCACTCGCGCGTCGCTTGCCGCAGTCGCGGCCAATGCGTCGAGTGTCGCGGCCGACGTCGCTCCCGTTGTTGCGCCCGCGCGAGTGGCCGCGTGGTCGCGCCGCGGCGAGTCGTGCAGCTCCGTGTCATTGAGCCGCAGCGGTACGTCGACCTCGATCCATTCGTCGGACGACAACGACGATACCAGCTTCCAGTACATCAGCTCGAGCGCCGGTCGCTGCCTTCAGGTCGCGCTCTGGGGCAAGGTCGAGTTCAGCGAGGACGAACGGGATGTGCGGAGCGTCAGTCGCGATGGCCGCCTGTACGTCCGCGAGCGCCGTCCCAACGCCGACCGTGAGCTCACGGTGACTCCTGGCGACGGTGACGAGCCTCGTTATGCGTACAGTGTCGACGGCGAGCGGGCGAGCTTCGACGACGAGGGTCGGGCCTGGCTCGCCGACTTGTTGCCGATCGTGCTTCGCGAGAGTGGATTGAACGCGCGGCAGCGTGTCGCCCGCATCCGGCGTGAAGGGGGCGTATCGGCGGTCCTCGCGGACATCAAGCGGACGCAGAGCACGAGCGCGAAGCGCGCCGCCTACGATGCCCTGCTCCAAGAGGGCACGCTCTCGAGCGACGACGAGGCGCGTGTCGCCCGTCAGGCCGGGACGGATCTCGCGTCGAGCGACGGCGAGCTCCGCGCCGTGCTCGAGGCGATTGGGAAGCGCGGCCACATGGCGGCGCCGATGGCTGAGGCGTTCGGCGCCGCGGTGGAGCATATGAGCTCCGATGGCGAGAAGCGCGAGCTCCTGCAGCAGTACGCGCTCAAGGGCGACCGCGACATGCTGCTCGTGTCGATGCGGCAGGCCGCATCGATCAGCAGCGACGGCGAGAAGTCCGAGTTCCTGCGCGCCACGGCGTCGCGGTATCTCGCCAACGATGATGAGCAACTTCGCAACGCCTTCTTCTCGGTCACCAACACCATTTCGTCGGACGGCGAGAAGCACGAGGTGCTCAACGCGGTGCTTCCGTACGTGCAGAAGCCGGCCATCCTCTACGCGGTCCTCGACGCAGCGCGACAGATCAGCTCCGATGGCGAAAAGAGCGAGCTGCTCGTCTCCATCCTGCACAAGCGCATCGCGATGACGCCTCAGCTCCGCGAGGCGTTCATGAAAACGACGCGGACGCTGTCGTCGGACGCGGAGTATCGCCGCGTGATGGAGGCGATGCTCGAGTCCTGAGCCGCGCAATCCCGGTGTTTTGGCGGCCTGATGCCTTGCGGTGTCAGGCCGCCAGTGCTTCGCGGACCTTGCGGATCAAGGTGTCGAACGTGAACGGCTTGTCGAGAAAGACCGCGCCCGGCTCCATCACGCTCTGGCGCAGCACCGCGTCCTCGGTGTAGCCAGACATGAAGAGCACGCGCGACGTCGGACTGACGATGCGCAGCTTGGAGGCGAGCTCGCGTCCTCCCATCTCCGGCATCACGAGGTCTGTCAGAACCAGCGCGATCGGCTCCTGGCGTCGCTCGAGGAGGCGGAGTGCTTCGACACCGTTGGACGCCTCGAGCACGGTGTAGCCGTTCCGCTCGAGAATGCGCCGCGCGATCCGCCGCACATTCGGCTCGTCCTCGACGAGGAGGATGCGCTCCGGTCCGCCCGCGGGCGGGGTCAACGTATCCCGCTCGACATCCGCCGCGTTAGGCACGTTGGCGACGGCCGGCAGGTAGATCTTGAACGTCGTCCCGCGCTCGATCTCGCTGTACACCCAGACGTATCCGCCCGACTGCTTCACGATGCCGTACACCGTCGATAATCCCAGCCCCGTGCCCTGACCGACGGGCTTCGTCGTGAAGAACGGCTCGAAGATGTGCGCTTGCGTGGTCTTGTCCATGCCACGCCCCGTGTCCGTGACGGTGAGCAGCACGTACGGCCCCGGCATCATGTTCGGGTGCGCCGGTGCAATTCCCTCGCCGAGGGTGACGTTCGACGTCGCGATCGCGATGCGGCCTCCGCGCGGCATCGCGTCGCGTGCGTTGACGACGAGGTTGACGATCACCTGCTCGAGCTGGCCCGCGTCGGCGTTCACGAGCGCGAGCTGCGGGTCGAATCGCGTGACGAGCTGGATGTCCTCGCGCAGCAGCCGCCGGAGCATCTTCTCGAGGTCGCCGGTGAGCACGTTCAGGTCGAGGACCTGCGGCTGCAGCACCTGGCGGCGGCTGAAGGCGAGGAGCTGCCGTGTCAGGCTCGACGCGCGGTTGGCCGCATTGAGTATTTCCTGAACGTCGGCGGCGTGCGGGCTCTCGCGCGGGAGATCGGCCATCACCATCGCGCCGTAGCTCGTGATGACGGTGAGAAGGTTGTTGAAGTCGTGGGCGATGCCGCCGGCAAGCTGGCCGACCGCCTCCATCTTCTGCGCCTGCTGCAGCTGCGCCTCGAGTCCGCGGCGCTCGGTCGTCTCCGCGACGAACATGCCGATGCCCATCGGTGGCCCGTCGACGACGGTGACCGGGAAGAAGCTGGCGCGCAGCTGGCGCTCCGGCGTCCCCTTCGCCAGTCCCGCGCGCAGGAGCTCGACGTCCACCACCGGCGCGCGGTCCTCGAGGATGCGGCGGAGCATCCGCTCGCGCTCCTCCCCGAGCTCCGGCTGCAGCTCGCGCATCGGGCGGCCGATATGGTCGGCCGCCGCGGCGCCGTTGAGGCGCGCGAGCGCATCGTTGACGCGCAAATAGCGCAGCTCGCGGTCGAGCAAGGCAAAGCCGATCGGCGCGCTGTCGAGTACGACGTCGAGAAGCTTGAAAGTGTCCTCGCGTGCTTTCGCCGCCGCCTCGATCCGCGCCGCCATCGCGTCGAAGGACGAGGCCAGCCGGCCCAGCTCGTTAGGCACGGAAACCTGGGTGCGGCGCGAGTAGTCGCCGTCGGCGATGCCCGCGGCGGCGCGGGAGATTTCGTCGAGCGGTCCCGTGATCGACCGACTCAGCGCCCACGCGGCGACGGCCCCAAGCAGGATCATCAGCAGCGCGATGAGGCTGGCGCCGTAGAGAAATTGGCGTGCGGGCGCGATTGCCTTGTGCCGCGGAATCTGGATCAGCACCATCCACGGCGTCGACGGAATCAGGTCGGCGGCGGCGACGTGAGTCGAGCCCGCGGGAGCGTACTCGTATGGTGAATCAAAGCGCGCGGGCGTTGGGGGCGCCGGAACCGTGCGCGCGAGATCGGTCCAGAGGCTCCCGTCGACGTTGCCGAGGAGAAACGACGCGCCGGACCCGATCAGGTCGCGAATGAACTGCAGCGATTGTCCGTTGGCGAGCCGCCTCGTCTCGACCAGATAACCGAGCGTATCGCCGCCAGACGTGACCGGGGCGACGACGTCGTATACGAAAACGTCGTGCTGGAGACGGAGCGGGCCGATCCACGCGTGCATCGGCGGCAACGCGGGCGACGAGTCGGGGGACGCGGGGATCGATGGCGGTGCTGGCGTCGCGAGCAAGGTGTAGCGCACCTGCTTGCCCCGCGACCATAACGATCGCTGCAAAACCTGCGGGGTGCGCTGAAGATCGGTCGAGAGCGTCCGTTGCATTGCCGAGCGCGTCTCGGCCGTCTCGTGGCGGAGAAAGCGCGGCACAGAGGTGTCTGCCGCGAGCAGGTGGAGGCTTCGACGGATGTTGAGAGTGTTCTCGTGCAACATGCCACCGACCTGCTGCGCCGCGTTGGCCACCCGCTGACCGGTAGCGGTGAGCATGGCGTCTCGCACTTGCTTGTAGGCGAAGCCGGAGAGGACGGCGACGACGACAAAGACAAGCGTGGAGATCAGGAGCGGCAGCTTCCGGCGGAGCGGCAGCTGCGAGAGCGGATACGGCACGTGGGAAGCCTGGTGCAGCGTGGCGGCTGACGGTTGGACCCCTGAACGACTGTCGAGCCGCGACCGAGTCACGGGCCGTTACGGCGCCGCAGCAGAGACCCAACTGGGCACAGCGCACTTGTTGGTGGTTACAGGACTCAGAGGCAGCAAACCGTCCCCGTTGCGAGAAGCCGGGGCAGTTCGACGCTCCGTGTCTCTTCTCGATTACATTGCGCGATGAACCGCCGCCCGGAATCACGGCGGATCAGACAACCCATTCTTCGTTATCGAAGGCATATGGCTGACGAGATTCCGTCGAGCCGACTGCGAGAACTGCAACGTACCGCCCGACGAATTCCGTCAGACGGTGTGCTCTGGCTTGTGTATGAGCTAGCCGCGTCGCCGTACGATCGACGTCAGTCGCCCTGTCTGATATTCGAAAGCGATACTACCGTCCGACGGGTGCGCAATTACCCAGTGAACTGGCGCGAGCTCAGCGACGACGAGTTGTTGGAATTGAGCTGGGCGCGCTGATTGAACGAACGGCGCTCGCAGGCCGCCGTGAAATACCGAGACGGACATTTCATTCTCTTCGGTGTTTTCACGGATGAAGCGCGCAACCTCGAGCGCGCTGGATTTCGCGCACATACCCTTTATCTCCAGCGCGATGACGGCACCGTCATCGAGGCTGACCTTTGGATGCAGGACGAACCGACGCTCGCGGATTATTTGCATGCCGCCGTCCTGCTGTTCGACGATGAGCCTGGGTCGGTGACTTGGTAGTCGCGGCGCGTGTGTGCTCGCCGGGTTGAAACGGATACAGGGTGCAACAAAGGGATGCTGGGCGGAGCGCGCTGAACGGATAGGGTCGAGCCGTGCTCGCCACGATCCGCTCCGCCGCCGTCATCGGCATCGACGCCTACGACGTCTCCGTCGAGGTGGACTGCGCGCAGGGGCTGCCGATGTTCACCGTCGTTGGACTCCCGGCCGGCGCGGTGAAAGAGAGTCGCGAGCGGGTCTCGGCCGCGATCGTGAATGCGGGATTCAAGCTTCCCGCCCGACGCATCACGGTGAATCTCGCACCCGCTGACCGCCGCAAGGACGGAACCGGCTTCGACCTGCCGATTGCGTTAGGCGTGCTCGTCGCCACCGGACAGCTCGCTGCCGAGCGCGTCGAGGGAATCGCCGCCATCGGCGAGCTCGCGCTCGACGGGATGATCCGTCCCGTGCGCGGCGTGCTGCCGGTCGCGCGCCACCTGGCGGCCGTGGGCGGCGTGAGGCTCGTCGTGCCGCGGGGCAACGTGCGCGAGGCGCAGCTCGTCGGTGACGCGCGGCTCGCCGCGCCGGCGTCGTTAGGCGATCTGGTTCACGCCCTTCACCACCGGTGCCTCGTTGCGCCGGATCCGCTGCCTAACGCTCCACCGGCTCCGCTGGACGTCCCCGACCTGCGCGACGTCGTCGGTCAGGAGGCAGCCAAGCGTGCGCTCGAGATCGCGGCCGCCGGCGACCACGGCCTGTTGCTGGTCGGCCCTCCAGGCGCCGGAAAGACGATGCTCGCCCGCTGCATGCCCGCGATCCTCCCCGCGCTCAGCGAGGCCGAGGCGCTCGAGCTGATTGCCGTGCACTCGGTCGCGGGGCTGCTCCAGCCGGAGCGTGCGCCATCTCCGGTGCGTCCCTTCCGCGCGCCGCATCACACGATCTCCACCGCGGGACTCGT
>DATEPP010000479.1:0-18598 GCA_035273165.1 Gemmatimonadaceae bacterium | reverse complement strand
CCGCAACGTACCGAGAGTCGCCGCACGGCGCGGAGACCCTGGTCGGCGAGGATCGCGCGTGTGACCATCGCCGCGCGCTGCGCGACGAGCATCGCCGGCTGCACCTCGCGCCAGCGGCCGTCGCCTAACGACACTGAGGCGATGTTGATCGACCGCGAGAGCTCGCCGTGGAGCAGTGCGTCGCGCACGGCGCGACAGACGTCGACGGCGACGTTGCGCTGTGCTTCCGCCGTCGAAGCGCCGATGTGCGGGGTGAGCACGACGTTCGGCGCCTGTCGAATCGGATGGTCCGCGGCGAGGGGCTCGCTCTGGTAGACGTCGAGCGCGGCGCCCCGGAGGTGGCCACTGTCGAGCGCCGCCATCAGCGCCTGGTCGTCGACGATGCCGCCGCGCGCGAGATTGGCAACGATGCCGCCGGCGCGCATGATCGCAATCTCTCTGCGGCCAATGAGGCCTTTCGTCTCGTCGTTGAGGGGGGTGTGCACGGTAACGATGTCCGCTTCCTCGAGCAGGGCATCGAGCGTCGCGGCACGTCGTACACGGAGCGCGCGGAAGCGGTCATCGGAGATGTACGGGTCGAAGCCGACGACGTCGATGCAGAATGATTGCGCCCGCGACGCGATCTCGCTCCCGATGCGGCCGACGCCGACGATGCCTAACGTGCGACCTTTCAGCTCGCTGCCGAGGAGTTGCGAGCGGTCCCATTTCCCCTCGCGCATGGATCGCGTCGCGTGCGGCAGATGGCGCAGGAGGCCGATCATCACACCGAAGAACAGCTCGGCCACGGCGACCGTGTTGCCGGCGGGCGCGTTGATCACCGCGATCCCCAGCGCGGTCGCCGCATCGAGCGCGATGTTGTCGACGCCAACGCCAGCCCGTCCCACGACCTTCAATCGCTTCGCGGCGCGAAGCAGCTCCTCGGAGACACGCGTCGCGCTCCGTCCGACGATAGCGTCGTAGTCGCCGATGCGCGCGAGCAGCTCGGGTTTTGGCAGCGTGGGGACTTCGTCGACGCGAAGCTCCGGCTGCGCCTGCAAGAGTTGCACGCCTTCGGGATCGATTTCGTCTGTGACGAGCACGCGCAGAGTCATGGGTGAGACGCGACGGGCCTGGTGTAAAGCGAGATGGGGACGGGCGTCACAGAAGTGTCACCATATCGAAAGACTTTCGCTACGACGGTCCCGCCCGACACCACCCGCTGACCGCGCCGTAGGTGTCATAGGCCGCGGACCGTGACGCGACTCAGGCTCGCTCGTGTAGGAACTGCGATCGCGACGATTGCTCAGCAGGCCCAGAATTACCGAAGGCTCCCGTGATTCAACGCATTCGAGCTCAGTCTCCGAACCGCCGGCACCGACGCAGCAAGATCTCGCGCGCCGGCTTCGGGCGCCTGCTCGTGACGCACATCCGTCAAGCGGAGCGGTCGTGGGGCGCACGTGCCACGAAGGGAGTCCTCGCGCTTCTTCTCTGCGCCGCGTTCGCGTTTCTCCTCCCTACCACGGCTAGCACGCGCCCGACGCCGGCGAATCGGCCAGCGCACACCGCCGTGCCGATGTCGCTCGATGGGATGGCGCGGGAGATCGTGTATCTCGTGAACATCGAGCGCGCGGAGCACGCGCTTCCGCCGCTCCGCATCAACGATCGGCTCACGGCGGACGCGAAGCTCCAGGCAGCCCAGATTGCCGAGACGGGTGTTCTCGACCACGTAATCCTGAGCGGTCCGTACCCGACGCCGCGCGAGCGGGCCGAGGCGGCCGGCTACAACTGGAACGTGCTGGGTGAGAATCTGGCGCTAGGCTACAGCGATGCGCCGAGCGCGGTGGCGGCATGGATGCGATCGCCGGGTCATCGCGCCAACATTCTTGCCGGCAGCTATAGCGAGACGGGTGTCGTGCTCGCGCCGGATGCGCGCGGCCGGTTGATCTTCGTTCAGACGTTCGGCGCGCCGGAATAGGCTGCTCGTGGCGAGGAGTGAAGCGCGCTCCCTTGCCGTCCCAAGAAGCGAAGCGACGAGGGATGACAGGATGAGCCCTATCTGCTAGCTGCCACGCGGTCCACGAAGCCACCCGCATGCACCATGTCGCACATGACGCGATACGACTTGTGCGGACCGCAGGAGATGCCGACGACCTTCACGTCGGGATCGAGAATGTTCTTGCGATGGCCGCGGTCCGTGATGCCGTCATCGATGAGGAGAGCGGCAACTACGTCGTGCGGACTGGCGGGGCCAAAGGTCATGTTCTCGGAGATCTTCGCCTGCCACTCGCCGTAGCGACTGACGCGGTCCCAGGCCTGGGTGCCGTCGGTGCCGCGATGATTCATGAGGCCGCGCGGCGCCTGATCCTTCACGTGGTCGCGCGCACCGAGCGTCATCCCCTCGGAGATGCGGAGAGGGGGAAGCGGTCTGGTCTGACGTAGAACTCTGATCGCTTCACGAACAGCGCCGGCCCCTTCGCGCGTCTGGAGCGCGCTCTCGTCGCCCGGCCTGCGGAAGAGCGTTCCCTGATAGTACTGAAGATCGCGCTCGAGACCGGCGGCGTAAGCCTGCGGGTTGGAGCGCGCGAAGTTCAGCTCGTCGATGACCCCATGCTCGAGCGCAGCGAAGTTCGCCGCGGGCAGGGACGACCCTCGGCCCCGTGCGGAGCCCTGTTGCATCACCGTCGAGGAGGTGCTCGCGCATCCCTGGGCGACGACGACCGTCGCCGCGACGACGGCGAAAGAAATCGGATTCTTCAGGCTGCTCTGGAAACGCATAGAAAAGATGATCGACGAGGGAGATGGTTCGAGATCCAGGTTTGCTCTCCGCGCACACTGTCCCGACGGAAGAGCCCACCTCGACGTCACGCGCCCGAAGGCTGGGCGCCCACTTTCCTCGTCCTGCCCCCACGGTATACTCTCGAATACACCCTTTAGCTCCGCGAGTGAGGTCATGACACACTCACAGCAGACGCTTACGCAGCAGTCGTACTCGGACGACGGGCGATCGCGAAAAGACGCCGGCGCGCTCGCTGCCGCGCGTGCAGTCATCGAGGATGTGTTCGGGCCCGTTGCTTCGCGTCGCTTCGCCGTGCGGTTCTGGGACGGCACCAGCGACGAGCCGGCGGAAGAGCCGCGGTTCACCATCGTGCTCGAATCACCAGGCGCATTACGGCGCATGCTCCTTCCGCCATCGGAGCTTGCTCTCACCGAGAGCTACATCTTCGGCGACGTCGATATCGAGGGAGATCTCGAGGCGGCGGCCGACCTTGGCGATGTCGCGGCGAGCCGGCTGCGATCGCCGCGCGCACTTCTTCGTCTCGCCCGCCACGTGATGGCATTGCCGCGGGACGAGACGGAGAATTCCGCGGACAGGACGCTCACTCGATCCACGCATCTGTCCGGACGACGACATAGCAGGCGCCGCGACCGAGAGGCGGTCCGCTTTCATTACAACGTCGGCAACGCGTTCTACGCGCTCTGGCTCGACGCGAAGATGGTCTACTCGTGCGCTTATTTCGCGCGCGAAACCGATGGTCTGGACCAGGCGCAGGAGTCGAAGCTCGATCACATTTGCCGGAAGCTCCGCCTCACGCCCGGCGAGCGCTTGCTCGACATCGGCTGCGGTTGGGGCGGCCTCATCATGCATGCGGCGCGTCGCTACGGTGTCTTCGCGCTCGGCATTACCCTCAGCGACGCGCAGGCCGAGACGGCGCGGGAGCGCATAGCTGCCGCGGGGTTGGGCGACCGGTGCCATGTGGAGCTCCGAGATTATCGGCAGCTCGCGCGCGAGCCGCGCTTCGACAAGATCTCGAGCGTAGGCATGGTGGAGCACGTCGGGGCTGAGCGTCTCGACGATTACTTCGCGTCCGCATGGGGTGCGCTTCGCCCGGGTGGCCTCTTCCTCAATCACGGAATCGTCAGCATCGCGGCTTCTCGGCCGGAGTCGCGCTGGAGCCGCGTGGCGGGACGGGTGTGGAAGCGCGGAGAGTTTATCGATCGATACGTCTTCCCAGACGGGGAGCTCGTTCCCTCGGCGACGGTGATCGCGAGCGCGGAGAAGGCCGGCTTCGAGTTGCGCGACGTAGAGAGCCTGCGCGAGCACTACGTGCAGACGCTCGGTCACTGGGTCCACCGCCTCGAGTCACATCGCGACGAAGCGATCGCGCTCGTGGGGGAGCCGACGTATCGCGTCTGGCGCTTGTACATGTCGGCGTCCGCGTACGGCTTCCGCACGGGCCGCATCGGGATCATTCAGTCGCTGCTGGCGAAGCCGTATGCGGATGGGAGGGTCGAGCTGCCTCGTACGAGGGAGGACCTGTATCGCCGGGCATGAAGATCTCTACGTCCAGCCAACCTCATCGAGTCGGAGCAGCGATCCCATGAGGACGTTCGCGCCATTGGTGATATCCGCTGGGCGTGAGAACTCCTTCGGCGCGTGGCTGATGCCGCCGACGCTGGGGACGAAGATCATTCCCATCGGGCCGATCGTCGCCATTGCCTGCGCGTCGTGGCCAGCGCCGCTCGGCATCACTCGCGTCGTCAGCCCCAGCTCGCGCGCGGCGTCGGCGATCACCGAGCGGACCCGCGTATCGCTTGGCGCGGGCACGTTCTCGTGGAGCAGGCGGAAGGCGAAGGTCGTCCCCGACTCGCCCCCGATTCGCGTCGCCTTCGCGACGATGCTCGCGTAGAGGCTGTCGATCTTCGCGGCGTCGAGGTCGCGCAGCTCGAGCGTGCAAATGACCTCGCCGGGGATGACGTTAGGCGCTCCCGGAAATGCCTGGAGACGTCCGACGGTACCCACCTGCCGGCCGGGAATGCTCGTCACCGTCTTGTTCACGGCCTCGACGAACCGAGCGGCGGCGAGGAGTGCGTCGCGGCGCTCACCCATCGGTGTCGTGCCGGCATGATTCGCGAAGCCGGTGACGGTGACCTCCCATTGCTTGATGCCGACGATCCCTTCGACGATGCCGATGTCGACGTGGTCGCGGTCGAGCGTTCCGCCCTGCTCGATGTGCAGCTCGAGGTAGCCGGCGATGTCGCCCTTCGCACGGCGCGCCGACGCGAGTCGCTGGACGTCGCCGCCGAGGAAGGCGATGCCCTCGGCGATCGTCTTGCCGCTGCGGCTGACGTTCTGGAGCTCCTGAGACGTGAGCTGGCCGCTCACGGCGCGGCTGCCATAGAGCCCACCTTCCTCGTTCTGCCAGATCACGACCTGGAGAGGATGTCGGGTCACGATTCCCTGCTCACCTAACGATTGCGCGACTTCGATCGCCGACATGGAGCCGACGTTGCCATCGTAGCTCCCGCCTTCGGGCACCGAATCGATGTGCGAGCCGAAGAGGATTGGCTTGCGCGATGCGTCGCGGCCCGGACGGGTCGCGATGATGTTCCCTGCGGCGTCGATCTCCGGCGAGAGCTTGGCATCCCGCATCAGTCCGAGGACGTACTCGCGTGCCTGCCGGTCGGCGTCAGAGTAGGCGAGACGGGTGACGCCGCCCTGCGGGTTTGCGCCGAAGTGCGAGAGCTCCTCGAGATGTCGGTTGAGTCGCGCGCCGTCGACGCGTGGCGCGGCCGACACAGCGCCACGAGCAAGCGCGCCTAACGATGACCCGAGACGAGGCGCCGACACGAGGCCGCCGGCGAGGAACGCGGTAAAGTCGCGACGATTCATTGAACCGGGGGACCGTCGTCCGTTGCCGGAGCACGGAGCGACATCCGATGGAGGAATGCCCGCTCGTCCGCCGTGAGGCGGCGAACGCCTTCCTTCTTTGCCTTCGCGATGACGCGGTCCAGCTCTTCGATGTTCATCGGATGCAGGCCGTCGCGAGGAATCGCCTCCCAGCGGCCAATCTCCTCACTATCGCCCGTGAGACCGAGCCCACGCTTGCCGAAGGTTGCCGCGTCCAGCTTCCGCTGATACGCGCGGAGCGGCGACCGGAAGTCGATCCACCGGAGATAGAGAAATGCGCCGAGGTAGCCGCCGAGGTGCGCGAAGTGCGCGATGCCCCCGCCGGCCGTCCCGAGCCCCGCCCATAACGAGTACAGCGTCGTCAGGACGACGAGCCAACGGGCCTCGAGGGGAAGCACGCCCCAGATGAAGATGCGCTCGCGCGGCCAGAAGATGGCGAAGGCGAGCTCCACGCCGAAGATCGCGCCCGATGCACCGATGATTCCAGCTGGCGTGGTGAAGTACGACAACACCGCGCCGCCAAGGCCGCTGATGAAGTACAGCGCGAGGAATTGACGCCCGCCCAGTTGCGCCTCAACGCGCGGCCCGAAGAACGCGAGCGACACCATGTTGAAGACGATGTGCCAGATGCCGCCGTGGACGAACATGTACGTGATGATCGTCCACGGCTGCTGGAAGGCGAACAGCGGCTCGAACGCGAGCCGGTCGGTGAGGCCGGGTACGAAATTCTGCGCCGCGAACACGACGACGTTCGCGATGATGAGGCGCTTCACCCATGGCGTGATGAACGAGAACATGTATCGGCGGCGGAGGAACGTTGAAGGTAATGCCGCGTCCGCCTCGCGCGATCGTCGTCAGTGTGAATCGTGACGGAGCGCGCGGCCCGCCATCGCTCCCGTGTAGTTGCCGCCGTCGATCGCGAGGGCTCCATTGACGAGCACATACCGCATACCCGTCGCCAGCAGCCGTGGCTCTCGATAGGTCGACCGATCGGCGACGGTTGCGGTGTCGAAGGCGATCACGTCGGCGAAGTTGCCGACGGCGAGCACGCCGCGCTGCGGCAGGCGAAGCGTTGCGGCCGTGACCGCACTCGACCGGTGAATCGCCTGCGGCAAGGTGAGGACGTGCTTGTTGAACACGTACTCACGAAGGACACGCGGAAAGGTGCCGTACTTTCGCGGATGCCCGTCGGAGCCGTCGGAGCCCGTAACGACGAAGTCCTGCACCATGAACTTCTCTATGTCCTTCTCGTTCATGTTGAACGAGGCGACCCCAGCATCTCCCTGCTGGATGATCTGGAGAGCAGCGTCGATTGGTGACTCGTGGCGCGCGGCCGCGACCTTGTCGAGGGTACGGCCGAGAATAGTCGTGTCGCGAGTACTGGAGATGAGGAGCGTCGACGCGCCCCCGCGGCGGCGCAGATTCGTCTCCATCTCCTTCGTTAGGCGCGCACGCGTCGAGGGGTCGGCGATACGTGCGCGAAGCGAGTCCCTGCCACCAGCCTCGGCCCAACGTGGCAGCAGCGACGCGCCGACGCTGGTGCCCGAGGCGTCGTATGGGTACTGGCTCGCCGTGACGTCAACGCCCTCCGCACGCGCCTGCTTGATGAGCGCGATCACCGAATCGCTCTGGCCCCAGACGTCGGTGCCGAGCGCCTTGATGTGCGAGATGTGAATCGGGATCTTCGCCTCGCGGCCGATGCGGATCGCCTCCTTTACCGCGCCGATGAGACCGATGGTGTACGAGCTCTCGTCGCGGAGATGCGTGTCGTAGATACCGCCGTACCGCGCCGCGACCTTCGCGAGCTCGATCACTTCCTCCGTAGTCGCGTAGCTGCCCGGCGCGTAATAGAGCCCGGTCGACATTCCGATCGCGCCATCTTCCATCCCGCGCCTGACGAGCGTGCGCATCGAGTCGAGCTGCGCCGGTGTTGGCGCAGCGTCCGACATTCCGAGCACGGCGCGCCGCACCGAGCCCTGTGGCACGAACAGCGTGGCGTTGGTGCCGACACCGTTCTTCGTCCACTTGGCGAACGTTGCTCCGATGTCGGTATCCCCGCCGCCGTCGTTGTTGGTGACGACGGTCGTGACGCCCTGCATCAGGTAGGGGAGATTGGCCCGCACGCGAGCGTCGGGGCTACCGAGATCGCTCTGGGTGTGCGTGTGGGGATCGATGAAGCCGGGCGCGACGACGAGGCCGCGGACGTCGATGGCGCGCTTCGGCGTGATGCTCGCCGTGCGGGCATCGCCGAGGAAAACGATGCGATCACCGCGGATCGCTACGTCCGCGACGCGCGCTGGCGAGCCGGTGCCATCGATGATCGTGCCGCCGCGAAGGAGGACGTCGACGTCTTCCGTTGGAGTGCGAGGAGCGATGCCGAGTGCAGCGGCAATGAGGGCGAGCGCGAGTTGGCGGACGGAAAGCATTGTCTGTTCTTCGTGTGCGGCAGGAGGGATGTCGCATAATGGCCACCTGCTCGCAGTTTGTCATCCCGAGCGCCCAGGTCGGGATCTCGACCGACGGAGAAGACCTGATCACGAATTACGCGAATGAACGCGAATCGCTCCTTGAGAAGCGAGAGCTCCTTGCGCAACGAGCCGCGATCTTTGTGACGACCTCCGGAGGCGTCTATCACGAGACGTGACTGCTGTGCAGTTCACAAAATCTCGGACGCTACCGAGGCCGCAGGAGCCTTCTCCGACTTGGGAAAATTCGCGTTCATTCGCGTAATTCGTGATCAGGTCTTTCTCCGCCCGGTCGAGCTCTCGACCGGGCGAAGTGCAGATCCTTCGCTACGCTCGGGATGACAGGATAATTACGAGCCCGCCAGATTCGGATTGTTCTGCTTCTCGGACGTCGGAATCGGGAAGCAGAGATCCTGCTGCGTGAGGTATGACGGAGCCCCGTTCGCGCCAGTCCCCGGCTGCTCGAGAGGCGACATGGTACCGGGCGCATTCGCCGCCTTCCAGCGACGAAGGTCGTTGAGGCGGCGGCCCTCCAACCAGAGCTCGATGCCGCGCTCGCGCCGGAGGGCGGTCCATCCGTCGTCGAGCGTCGTCGCCGTCCAGGGCTGCAGGCCAAGCGCGAGCCGATGCTTGTTGATCAACGTCATCGCGCCCGCAACGTCATTGCCGACGAGCTTCGCCTCGGCTTCGATGAGCCGCATCTCCCAGCCACTGGAGAGATTGATCGCCGCGTCCTGCTTCGCGAATTTCATTTCCTTGTGCCAGGTCACGCGGCCGAGGCTGAGGACTGCCGCGTCGCCGACCGCCTGATTGGGATCGCTCGCCCACGGGACTCGCGGGTCTTTCGTGTCCGTGTAGTACTGATCGTAGACCGTGTTCCACACCGTGTGCGCGCGGTATGGCTGGTTCGCGGTTGACCAGAAGATGCGATTGTACTGATCCTGGTCCGTCGTGAAGTACGGCATCGCGAAGACGAAGTTGTCGGGGATCGTCGCGGCGTCAGCAAGAGCCTCGGGAATCTTTCCGAGATCGAGCCGGACGGCGGCACGTGCCGCGTGGGCGATGTTGACGAACTTCGTCGAGTTCGCCGCCATGGCGATCGTCAGCGCGTCCGTGAGCTCCGAGTCGGCGCGCGTGAGATACACCGTATACGCCTGCTTCGCGCCGCCATTGATGACAGCGTCGCACATGTTTTCGCCGAGTAGACGATTGGCGTAGCCGGCCCAGATGAGGATCTTCGCGGCGAGCGTGTCGGTGGCGAAGCCCGCACCGAGGCTGCCCTTGAGATGATTCGCGCCGTCTTCGGCCTCGAATCGCGCGCGCTGCGCAAGCTGCCAGTAATTGTTCGTGTCGTCATCGAGCAGCTTCCCTACCTGCTGCTGAGCGGAGATGCCGAAGCTGCCCGTTGACCCGGCGGGAAAGATCTCGCGCGAGACAGCGCCGCCCGTGTACGCGATCCAGTTGAGCGCGTCGGACAGATCGCGACCGGCTCCGTTGACGATGCCGGCGGCCGTTGCCTTGCTGTCGAGGTTCTCCGACGGCACGGGTCCGGGATTAGTAACTTTGAAATCACACCCCGCGACGAGGCCGAGGGCCACCGCGCCGAGGCAAGAGCGAATGAGTGTTCGCATATCAACAAGGCTCCAGGCGAAGTGTTCGATCAGAATTGGATCTGTAGGCGGGCCAGCACGGTTGCCGGCGCCGGGATCTGCTCCGAGATGTAGCGGACGGTGGCGTTGAAGCCGTCGTTGCCCGCCATCTCCGGATCGAACAGACGGAAGTCCTTGTTCTTCCAGGTGTACCAGTTCTGCACCGAGAGCGAGATCGACGCGGTGCGCGTGCCGGGGACGAGCCGCTGCGGCACGGGCGCGCGGAGCGTCACGTCGCGGAGCTTGGCGAAATCAGCCTTGAAGATGAACTCGTCCTGACGCACCTGCGACGAGTTGCACCACGCCCGCTCCCGCCCCGTCCATCCACTCTGGTTGCCGGCCGCTGCCTGCTTGGCGTAGGCGTCGAAACAGGTCGGCCACCGCACGGCCCGGGAGAGCGCCTGATAGGACGCGTCCTCGTCGAGGTAGTTGCCGCCCTGATACTCGGCGCGCGCCGAGAGCTCGATCCCCTTCGGGAAACGCAGCGAGCTCGTTAGGCCGATGATCCGTGTCGGCTGCGAGGGCCCGAAGAGGTGGTTCTGCTCGATGATCGGGTCGGCGATGTCGTCGGCGTTGGTGATGTACCGACCGCGGAGCACCGCCAGCGGCTGGCCTTCCATGGCGAAGCCGTTACCGTTGCCGCCCGGCGAGACGTTGAACGGCGCCGCGCCGCCGAGGCTGAGGACGCGGTTCTTGTTCAGCGCGATCGTGGTACCGAGGTTCCACGTCAGCTTGTCGAGCTGCAGCGGCGTCGTGTTGATCGCCAACTCGAGACCCTTCTTGTCGAGCGTGCCGATGTTCTCCAGTTGTCCGTTGAGGAACCCACCCGACGGGGGCGGCGTCAGGCTGATGAGGGCATCGGTGGTGCGCGTGCGATAGTAGGTGAGATCGACGCCGACGCGTCCGTTGAGTGAGCTCGACTCGAAGCCGATTTCCGTTTCGGCCGAGCGTTCCGGTCCGAGATCAGGATTTCCTAAATTGCGCGTTCTGAGTGCGGGGAGACCACCCCACCCGACCGCGTCGTAGCTGCGCAGCCAGTCAAAGGCGCCCGGTGCGCGGCCTGCCTGACCGTACGCGGCACGGAGCTTCATCGTATTCGCGAGGTGGCTGAGGAAGCTCGACTGCCAGAACGATTCGTCGGAGATGACGTACGACGCGCTGATCTTGGGATAGGTCTGCACACCGAGATTGCTGCCGAACGCGCTGTACTTGTCGAAGCGCGCTCCGGCGGTGACGAAGAGTCGGTCGCGCCAGCCGAGCATTTCCTGGAGGAAGAGGCCTCCGGTGAGAATGCGAATACGCGACTCCGAGCCATTCCACTGCGATCCCGTCGAGATCGTGGGATCGCCGGGCCCACCGAATCCGATCGTGTACGCCTGCACGTCGCGCGTGTCGTTCATGCTTGCCTGTCCGCCCCACGCGAAGGTCGAGCTGAGGCCGAAGAGTCCATGCTCGAATGTGCCGACGTAATCCGTCGTCAGCACCTGGTTCGCCCACTGCTCGTCGGAGAGCGTCCCGGTTGGCGATTCCGGAAATCCGAACGGGCGGAGATTGCGATTCTCGACGTTCGCCCGATCGAGCCCGATCGTGAATCGGTTCGTCATGCCGGCGAACGGCGCGTAGTTGGCGGTGCCGCCGAGGATGACGCGATTGATCCAGGTGTTGAGTTGATACTGAAGTACCTGGGAGATCGTATCGATGTTCGCGCTGCCGTAGTAATTGCGGTTGCGACGGAATGCGTTCAGGGTGAGGCCGGCGGCGTTGTTGCCCGCTGGCGTGTTGCTGATGTGATTGCCCGTGTAGCTGCTGTTCCAGTCGACGTTGAAGGTCGGCGTGGGAGCGAAGGTGAAATTCGCGCGCACCGTGTACTTCCGCTCCTCGTCCAGCGGCATCACGCCCTGGTTGTCGTCGAAGCCGCCCGAGAGGAAATAGCGCGTCCCATTCGCGACTCCGCCGCCGACGGACATGTTGTAGTCGCTCTTGATGCCGTCGCGGAGCCATGGATTCATATAGAGGTATTTCGCGCAATTGCGTTGACCGAAGCGCGCGCTGCAGCTACCGGAGGTAGTGTCGGTGGGATCGACGGCGTCGAGACCGAACGGGCGTTCGCGATTGAAGCCCTGGGTCGTCTCGAAGCTCCACGAGGGAGCGCCGATCGCGCCGCGCTTGGTGAAGATCTGAATGACGCCGGCGGCGGCCTCGGTGCCGTAGAGGGTCGTCGCCGCTGCTCCCTTCAGCACCTCGATGCGCTCGATGTCGTCAGGATTGATGTCGTTGAGTGGGCTCGCGTTGTAATTCGTGCTACGCAGATTCGAGCCTGCCGGCGGCACATTCTTCGGATACTCGTCGCTGCGCGTTCGCACGCCATCGACGTAGATGAGCGGCTGGTTCGAGAGAGCGACGCTGGTATTGCCGCGTAGGCGGATCGACGCGCCGGCGCCCGTGCTGCCCGTCGACAGCTCGACGCTCGCGCCAGCAATGCGTCCCTGGAGCAGCGACGAGACGTCGGTCTTGACCTCGGGTGTCTCCGTTACCGTTACCGCCGAGATCGCGTTGCCGACCTCACGGCGACGTGCCTGCCCCGCAGTACCGGTCACGACCACCTGGTCGAGCTGGACGGCCGTCGGCGAGAGGACGAAATCCGCCGTGGCGCTCTCGTTGGCGACGACGCTCACCGTCTGCTCGTTAGGCGCGAAGCCGAAGAGTCGAACGCGCACGTGCTGCGAACCGCTCGGGACGCCATTGATGACGTAGCTGCCGTCGTTTCGCGTGAGGGCGCCAAGGCGCGTGCCGACGACCGTCACTTCGGCGTTCGCGAGCGGCGCCTGGGTCCCGGTCTGTCGCACCATCCCGTGTACGCTACCGACCGTCGCTTGCGCGCCGAGTCGTGATGCGGGGGACAACATCACAGCGAGCGCGGTCGTGATCCACACCGCCCTTCCTCGAAGCTGATCGAGCATAACGACTGTTCCTCGCGCACTGGTGGTGAGTGGTCGCGAGCGCGCCCCGCGAAGAACGCGTGCGCCCCGTGCCGACCGCCGGCTCTCTGAGCCGGCGGTCGAGTCGGCCACTACCTTCTCGCCGGGAACAGGCGGTGTCAACCAGTGGCGGCCGGAGCAATGGCATCACCCGGTTGGCCAAGCGCCACTTCCGGCGCTACGATAGGCGAAGCTCCTCCTGCTCTCGGCTCGTCTCCGTTCGAGGTGAGATCCAGTGCGTCGATTCGATTGGGGCCGCGGCGCGGCGTTAGGCCTCCTGGCCTCGGCACTATCGGCCTGTTATGCGTTCACGGCGGCTCCGCCCTCCGGAGCGCGCGTTGGCGAGCGCGTCCGCGTGCGAGTGTCGGGCGCCGAAGCCGATCGCCTCGAGCCAACGCTCGGTCTGAGCGGGCGTTCGATCGAGGGCGATCTGCTGGAGGTGGCCGACAGCAGCATCGCGCTGGGCGTCGCGCTTCCCTATCAGCACGATGCCACGACCATGTCGTCGCGCGCGCAGCAGCGCATCGTCATCCCGCGCGGCGAGTTGCAGGAGCTCGAGCTCCGTCGGCTCGACAAGGTGCGCACGTCGCTGCTCGTCGGCGTCGGCGTCGCGGGCGTCGTGGCGATTGCGGCGAGCAAAGGCTCATCGCTCATCGGTGGAAGCGGCGCTGGCGGCAGCCCTAACGAGCGGCGCGTGCCGATCATGGCGCCCCTGCTCAGATGGCGCTTCTCGCTTCCGTAGCGAGCGGAACAGGAGCATGGCCACGTTGCCGGAGCCACTTGACTCGTCGTGCGCCGGACGCGAACATGGCCGCCCGCAGCCGAGAGTCCTCGATCGGCGGAATGCCTAACGAGCATCCCGCTCGGGACTCAGGGACGACCGAGGCGCGGGATGGCCGTGTCGTCCCCGTCCGTGGTCCACTCATCATTCTTCGACAATTGCCATGAGTCATTCTCGCAGCATCGGCCGCCGGCTGAAAACGCTGGCGGTGCTCCTCGCGCTTCCCTCCATGGCGCTGGCTCAGACGGGCACCGTGCGTGGCAGCGTCGTCGATTCGGCGTCGCAGCGCGGGATACCCGGCGTGTTGCTCGCCGTCGCCGGCACCACGCGCGGCACCGTCACTGACGAGGCCGGACGCTTCACGATCCGGAATGTGCCGCTCAGCAGCACGACCGTTCGCGCGCAACGCATCGGCTACGCCGCGCAGGAGCGGGGTCTCACCTTCACCGGCGACACGGCGACCGTCACCATCGTGCTGCGTCCGATCGCGGTACAGCTGTCCGAGGTCGTCTCCATCGGCTACGGCACGAGCAGCCGGCTGGACATCAACAATTCCGTCGCGTCGGTATCGGCTAGCGACATCGAGAACAAACCGCTCGCCGGCATCGAGTCCGCGATTCAGGGGAAGATGGCTGGCGTCCAGGTGACCAACAACGCCGGTAATCCGGGGAACGGCATCTCGATTCGGGTTCGCGGTCCTGCCTCGGTGAATGCCGGCAACCAGCCGCTCTACGTCGTCGACGGCGTGCCGATCATCCAGGAGGATTACGGCCAGCTCGGTTTGGGCGGCCAGGACGTGACCTCGATCTCGAGCCTGAATCCCGACGAGATCGAGTCGATCGATGTGCTCAAGGATGCGGCGGCGGCGGCGATCTATGGATCGCGAGGGTCGAATGGAGTCGTGATGATCACGACCAAGCGCGGCCGCTCCGGACTCTCCCGCGTGAACTTCAGCACGTATTACGGCACGCAGTCGGCGCCGCGGAAGCTCCCCTTGCTCGATGCAAAGCAGTACGTCGAGATCTTCAACGAGAGCGCCGTCAACGACGACGAAGATCTGCCATTCACACCCGGCACCGACGATGCGCGCTCGTTCGACTGGCAGAGCGCGGTCTTCCGCCGAGCGCCCGTTGGCGACGCGCAGCTGAGCATGAGCGGCGGCACCGATCGCGTGAAGTACTATCTGAGCGGCGGCAACTTCGCGCAGCGCGGTATCGTGATCGGCTCCGATTACAAGCGGCAGACAGGCCGAATCAACGTCGACTTCGACGCGACGAGTCGGCTCCTGCTCCGCACGTCGGTCGGCCTCTCGCGCGAGGACAATCACCGCATCGAGGGTGACGGCAGCCTCGACGGCGTCGTGACGAACGCGATCGGCATGCAGCCGATGCGGCCGATCTTCGGCAACTTCTACGGCTTCGCCGGCTCGGATAGTGGTTTGAAGTATTCGAATCCGGTGGCGATCGCGACGTACGACCAGACGACGTACGGCACCTTCCGTGGCATCGGCAACGTCGAGGCACGATACTCGGTCACGAACGGCCTCTCGCTCACCGGCCGCTTCGGCGCCGATGTGCTCTCGGTCGACGAGCTGCAGTGGCTCTCGCCGAAGGTCGATCAGACCTACGCCAACAGCGCGGACGGGGTTGGGAAGAGCGACCACACGACGGCGACGCGCTACGTGTCGGAGGCGTTTGGCAGCTACGACGCCTACACGAGCGATCGGCAGCGGCTCTCCCTCGTCGGCGGCGCGAGCATGGAGCTCAGCAACTCCGACCTCAACTTCATTCGCGGCGAAGGATTCACGAGTGGCTTCACGACGTACGTTCGCAATGCCACGGTGATCACGAGCTACGACGGATCGAGCACCGAGAACACGCTGGGCTCGTACTTCGGGCGCGCCAATTACTCGCTCCTCGACCGCTACATCTTCTCGGCGAGTGTGCGCGCCGACCGGTCGTCGCGCTTCGGCGCCGACCACCGGTGGGGCGTCTTCCCGGCAGCGTCGTTAGGCTGGAACGTGAGCCAGGAGCCATTCGCGGCGGCGTTGGCGCGTCATGCGACGCTCAAGCTGCGCGCGAGCTATGGCGTCACGGGCAATCAGGGGATCGGCGACTTCGCCTCGTTCTCGCTCGCGAGTGCCGCGCCGTACACGACGACGCCGGGCGTCGCCCAGACGTCGATCGGAAATCCCGATCTCAAGTGGGAGACGACTCGTGCCTTCGACGGCGGCGTCGACCTCGGCCTCTTCGACAATCGCGTGAGCGTCATCGCCGACTACTACAGCCGGCGCACGAACGATCTCCTCGTCAATCGGCCCATCCCCGCCTTCACGGGCTTCACGACGACGTGGGGGAACGTTGGCGACATCAAGAACGCGGGTGTCGATCTCTCCATCAATACCGAGAACATCCGGCAGCACGACGGTCGCGGCTTCGGCTGGACGAGCGGCCTGAACGTGACATTCAACCGCAATCGTGTCGTGAGCACGTACAACAGCCAGCCAATCATCACCGGCATCAACGGCAGACAGACGACCATCGTCGCACCCGGTCAGCCGTTAGGCGAGTTCTACATGCTCCACTTCACCGGCGTCGACCCTCAGACCGGGAACGCCGTCTATGAAAATGTCGACGGCAGCACGGATGCGAGCGGCAAACCAACGATCACGTCCAATGACAAGACGTTCGTCGGAAGCCCACACCCGAAGTACTACGGTGGGTTGAGCAACGAATTCACCTTCGGCGCGCTCTCACTGCGCGGTTTCTTCACGTTCAGCCAGGGCAACAAGGTCTTCAACATGATGCGGATCTTCACCGACGACGGCGCCTGCACGTGGGACAACAAGACGACAAACGTCCTCGCGCGCTGGCAGAAGCCGGGCGACATCACCGACATGCCGCGGATGAGCTACGACTGCACCGCCGGGGCGGACGAGATCTCCAGCCGCTACATCGAGGACGGCTCATACGTGCGACTCAGCGAGCTGACGCTTGGCTACACGGTGCCGCAGAAGTGGGCCAACCGTGCCTACCTGTCGAACGCGCGGGTGTTCGTGTCGGGCCACAACCTCAAGCTGTGGACGAAGTACATGGGCTACGACCCCGACGTGAACAGCGCGGGCTCTGATGAGAACATCATCATCGGGACCGACTACTACGCCTATCCGCAGCCGCGCACGATCACCATTGGCATCAACGCGGGCTGGTGAGGCCCGTCATGAGGCATACTGTGAAACTTCGATTCATCCTCCCCGCCCTGCTCCTGGCCGGCATTGCCGCTTGCAGCAAGGAGCTTGCGACCGCCCCGCAGGATCAGCTGCTCGCCGACCAGGCGATCGTCGACGCGCCGACCGCGCGCGCGGCGCTGGCCGGTGCGTACGCCGGCCTCCAGGCGCTCGGCTACTATGGACGCAATCTCGAGATCATCGGCGATCTGCCAGCGGACAACGCCATCTGGAGTGGCACCTTTCAGTACCTGGGTGACATCGGCCGCGACTCGATCAAGGCCGACAACACGACGGTGACGAGCGTCTGGACCGCCATCTACGCCGTGATCGCGCGCGCGAACATGGTGCTCGCCAAAGTGCCGAACATTCCAGACCTGTCGACGGCGGAGAAGAACGAGATCCTGGGCGAGGCGTATTTTCTGCGCGCGCTCAGCTATCACAACCTCGTGAAGTTCTGGGGCGCCGTGCCGATGCCGCTCGAGCCGATTCTCGTCGCGAGCGAAGCGAGCAAGTATCACCGCGTGCCGGTCGCTCAGGTCTACACGCAGATTCTCAGTGATCTGGACAAGGCCGGACAGCTCATCACGAACACGTCGAACACGCGTCAGGCGACGGTGATGGCCGTGCATGCGATTCGCGCGCGAGTATTTCTGTATCAGGCCAACTATCAGGGCGCGCTCGACGAGGCGAACATCGTTCTCGCTGGGCGCGATACGCTCACCGTCGCGTACAAGGATCTCTTCACCCCGACCGGCACCAACACGAGCGAGGACATCTTCCGCGTCGCGTTCACGCCCGTCCAGTACAACGAGATGGGCTATTACTATCTCGGCGCCGGTCGCCGCGAGCTGCAGCCATCAACGAAGCTGAACACGGCGTACGAAGCCGGTGATCTGCGCAAGCCGTGGACGATCCAGCCGCGCGGGAGCAAGAATCTGCAGGGGACAAAGTTCCCGACGACGATCGGCGCCGAACATCTGCACGTCATCCGTCTCGCCGAGGTGGTGCTGATCAAGGCGGAAGCGCTGGCGCGATTGAACCAGCTCGCGGCGGCCGTGGCGGAGTACAACAAGGTGCGCGTTCGCGCCGGTCTCGCTCCGCACACGCTCGACGTCGAAGTGACGACCCAGTCCGACGTCATCAACGCGATCGCGAAGGAGCGACGGCTGGAGTTGGCGCTCGAGGGCGACCGCTGGCCTGATCTCGTTAGGCTTGGTACGGCGACGACCGTACTTGGCATCACCCAGAACCAGACGCTCTTTCCGATCCCTGCGAACGACGTGAACACGGCCGGGCTGACACAGAATCCAGGGTATTGACGGTTGGCGGTTGGCGGTTGACAGTCAACCGTCAACCGCCGTCACCGGCAGCGCGTGTGGCTCGTCTATGAGACGTGCCATTCTCTCTCTCGGTATGGTTCGCGGCGGCGCTGGCGCTCGCGCCAGCGATCGTTGCGTGGTGGACCGGGCGAACTGTCCTCGCCCGCGCCGACGACCCGGTGCTGCCGGAGCTCCTCTGGCAACGGCGCCAGCGCATGGCCGGGCTCACCCTCGGCGGCGCGATCGCCCTCGCGCTGCTCTTCGCCGATCATGTGCTCTGGGCGCTTCCGCTCCTCTGGGTCGCGCTCCTGCTGAGTGGCCACCGACTGCGCCGCGCCCTCTTTGGCGAGCGGCTCGGCACGCTCGCCTATCTGCGGTACGCGATCTTTTCGGCGATCGGCAGTCTCGGCGTCTGGCTCCTCGCCGCGGCGACGCCCGCACTGGTCACGACGATCGCGCTCGGCTGGGCGCCTAACGACCATCAGCAGGCAACCCGCATCGCGGTCGTG
>DATEPP010000478.1:0-9830 GCA_035273165.1 Gemmatimonadaceae bacterium | reverse complement strand
GCGCTTGGACTCACGGGTGAGCCGACCGCGCGCGACGCCCTCCGCGACGGCGCGACGATCGTCACGATGAGCGGCGACAAGCTCCTCGGCGGCCCACAGGCGGGGATCATCGTCGGCGATCGAACCACGATCGCGGCGCTGCGCGCGAATCCACTCGCGCGGTCCTATCGCGTGGACAAGCTCACGCTCGCGGCACTGGAGGCGACGCTCGCCCTCTATCGAGAGCCGGAGCGTGCGCTGCGCGAAATTCCGGTGCTTGCGATGCTCGGCACCTCCGTCGATGCGCTACGGGACCGAGCGGCCATAGTGCGCGAGAGACTCGGTCCGTTGGCAGCGCGGCTCATGGTCGTGGAAAGCGAGGCGAGCGTCGGCGGCGGTGCTTTTCCAAGGGCACGCATTCCGTCGATCGCACTCGCGGTTGGAGGCGATGCGGCGGAGGTGGAGCGTCGGCTGCGCCTGGGCGAGCCGGCCGTCATCGGGCGGCTCGCTGATGACAAGTTGCTCATCGATCTCCGGACGGTGAGCGAGGAGGAAGTCGAGGCACTCGCGGCGGCGATCAACGCCGCGCTCGACGGCACGTCGTGAGCGAAGGCAGGGGCCGG
This sequence comes from Gemmatimonadaceae bacterium, assembly GCA_035273165.1. GTDB lineage: Bacteria > Gemmatimonadota > Gemmatimonadetes > Gemmatimonadales > Gemmatimonadaceae > AG2. The sequence continues at coordinate 9,228 of DATEPP010000478.1, read as the reverse complement.
GCCGCCGCGTTTCTCGATCGCGACGGTACGATCATCGACGACACGCACTATCTCGCCGATCCGGAGCTCGTACGGCTACGGCCTGGCGCGGCGGAGGCGATCGCTGAGCTCAACCGAGCGACGGTTCCCGTCATTGTCGTCACGAACCAGTCGGGAATGGCTCGCGGCCTCATCACTGACAGCGCGTACCGGAGTGTGGAAGCGCGCCTCGCCGAGCTGCTCGCGTCCCGAGGCGCGCGCATCGATGCGACGTACGTTTGCCCGCATCATCCGGAATTCGATCGCGCTTGCGATTGCCGCAAACCGGGTACGCTGCTCTTCCGCCGCGCCGCCGCGGAGCACGCTCTCGATCTGACGCAGTCGCTCTATGTTGGCGACCGATGGCGCGACGTGCAGCCCGGTATCGTGCTCGGTGGGCGGCCAATGCTCATCGTGGACGAATCGACGATGCCGAGCGAGCGTGCTCGCGCCGAGGAAGCAGGCATCGAGACCGTGAGCTCTCTGCGCGAGGCAGTGACGCGCCTGCTCTCGACGGCGCGGTGAACGCAGGCGATGTCATCCTGAGGACGCGAAGCGAAGGACGGCAGGACGGCGCCCCTAGCCATCCCGCGGGCGCGGTACCTACTTTCCGCGCCAGATGACACGAACGCGCATCGCTGTCCTCGCCTCGGGCGGTGGCACGAACCTTCAGGCGATTATCGATCATCTCGATCGGCTTGGCGATCGGCGGTGCGGCGAGATCGTGCTCGTCGCCAGCGATCGCGCGGACGCTGGTGCCCTGGCGCGGGCCCGGATCCGTGGCGTGGCGACGGAGACGCTCGCGACATCGCGGCGGCCAGAGGGTGCACAGCTCGATCCCCTCCTCGAGGACCACCAAGTAGAGCTCGTCGTGCTCGCCGGTTATCTGCGACGCATTCCGGACGAGGTCGTCCGTCGTTATGCGGATCGGATGATCAACGTGCATCCGGCGCTTTTGCCGTCGTTCGGCGGCGCGGGCATGTACGGTATGCGCGTGCACGAGGCGGTTCTCGCGTCGGGCGTCACCGTTACCGGCGTGACCGCGCATTTCGTGGATGAGGAGTACGATCGCGGCCCGATCATCGCCCAGTGGCCTGTGCCCGTTCTCGGCGACGACGACGGCGCCTCTCTTGCCGCACGCGTGCTGCGCGTCGAGCACGTCCTGTACCCTCGCGTCGTCGACGCGGTTGCGGGCGGTCGACTGACTCTTGCTGATTGTCGGGGCGGCCGCCGACTCGCCGGCGGTACCGACGCCGAGTTTACCATGCTCTCACGAAAGGATGATTGCCTTGCCGAAGCCATCGATCGCGCGCTGGCCTGTTGACGCTTTCCTCATCCGGCTCGTCGCCGGCGTCGGGGCGCTGCTGTTCGCAGCGTCCGCGGCGGCGCGGGCGCAGGACACGCTGACGTACGCGCGCGCGCTCACGACGTGGATTGCTCTCCCGGCGACGCCGGGGTTCGAGGAGCAGGCAACGTCGCGCATCGTCTCGGCGACGCGCGGCTTCACGCGTGATGCCCAGGGCAATCTCGTTAGGCGACTGGGCTCCGGGACCCCGCGACGGGTGCTCGCTTGCGGCATCGACGAAGTGGGGTACGCGATCAGCGAGATCACTGACGACGGATACCTCCGCGTGCACGTGGCGGGCAACGGACGGCGACATGCGCTCTGGGATCAGTTCCACGAAGGGCAGCGCGTGTACGTCGTCGGGCACGCGGGCGACGTCATTCGTTATGTGCCGGGTGTGTTCGGCGTACGCAGCACCCACCTCTGGCGCCGCCGGCCTATCGACGAGGCGCCGGTCACGGCCGACAGCCTGTGGGTTGACATCGGCGCTCGCTCGCGCGCTGATGTCGCGCGGCTCGGCGTGCGACTCCTCGATCCCGTCCACCGCGAATGGCCTGCGTGGACGTTCGCCAACGAGGTCTCCGGGCCGGCGGCCGGCAACCGCGCATCCTGTGCAGCGATCGTCGCTGCGAGTCAGGGCAATGCGCCCCAATCGGGCGAGACGATCTTCGTCGTCAGTGCACAGAGCCGCTTCAACTTCGCCGGTCTCAGTGCGGTACTCGCCAGGCTCGGCCCGATCGACTCGCTGATCGTGCTCGACGACGCGCTCGCTCGCACCGGAACGATGCTCGCCGGGCCACGTGCGGCGCCATGGAGCGCGCTCCCCCGTGTGCAGGTCGCGACGTCGCTCGCGGCGGCGCCGCGGACGCGGTGGGCCGGGACGCTCGTCGAGACGATCAGCGAGAGCGACTTGCGCGAGCTCTTCGCGACCGTGGCCAGGCTCGCGGGTGTGGCCGGGATCCCGACGCCGATCCGGCTCGCGCGCCACTGGGCGCCACCGCCGACATCGGTGCTGCACGACACCCTCTCTCGTTATGCGGATCTGCTCAGCCGGTTGACGGACGTGTACAGCGTCTCCGGCCACGAAGCACCAATGCGCGACGCCGTGAAGGAAGCACTTCCTGCCTGGGCGCGCGACTCCGTCGTCACCGACAGCGCGGGCAACCTCGTGCTGGCCATGGGTCCCGAGCGTGATACGATTGCGTTCGTCGCCCACATGGACGAGATCGGATTCGAGGTCTCTAAAATCGCCCACGACGGGACGGTCTCGCTGCGCGCCCGCGGCGGCTTCTACAACTCACTCTGGGAAGGACAGACCGCGCTTCTCCATCGCGCCGACGACCGCGTTCCGTCGCGCGATGCGCGATCGTGCGGGGCCGCGCGCGAGGGACCGCTCCGCGGCGTCTTCGTGCCTCGCGACAGCGCGAGCCGCAAGCAACCGACGCAGCTCACCGCGTGGTTCGGTCTCGACTCCGCCGCCCTCGTCGCTGCCGGCACCGGTGTCGGCTCCGCCGTCACGAGCTACAAATGCTCGGCCCGTCTCTCGACGACGCGCTTCACCGCCCGATCCATCGACGACCGCACCGGCAGCACGGCGCTCATCCTCGCACTCGAGGAGATCAATCGGGCCCGGCTCGACCGCCGTGTGGTCTTCGTCTGGTCGGTACGCGAGGAGATAGGCCTCGAGGGCGCGAAGGCGATCGCCGATCAGCTCGGGACGAACGTCAGCCGCGTCTACGCGATCGACACATTCGTCTCGAGCGATTCGCCGCTCGAGAGCTCCCATTTCGCGAACGCTAAACTCGGTGACGGACCAGTCTCGCGCGCACTCGACAATTCCAGTGTCACCCCTGCCGACGATGTCGATCGGCTGACCCGCCTCGCCCGCACGGCGCGGATTCCACTGCAAGTCGGCACGACCAATGGCAGCAACGACGGCTCCGAGCTCGCGCGCTACGGTGCCATCGATGTCGCTATTGGCTGGCCATCGCGCTACAGCCACTCCCCTACCGAGCTGCTCGACCTGCGTGACGTTCGTTCGCTCACGCGACTCATTGCGGCGCTCGCAATGACGGAGGCTCCCTGATGCGTGCCCTTCTCTCTGTCTCCGATAAGACCGGCATCGTCGAGCTGGCGCGCGGACTGACGCAGCTCGGGTGGGAAATCATCTCTACGGGCGGGACGTCGCGTGCACTGCGCGACGGCGGTCTGTCGCCGCGCGACGTCAGCGACGTCACTGGATTCGCCGAGATGCTCGACGGACGCGTGAAGACGCTGCACCCCGCCGTGCATGGCGCGCTCCTCGCGCGTCGTGACCATCCCGAGCACATGCAGGCGCTCGCGGAGCAGCAGATCGTTCCGATCGATCTCGTCGCCGTCAACCTCTATCCATTCCGCGCCACTGCCGCTCGCAGTGGGGTTGCTCCCGCAGACGTCATCGAGCAGATCGACATTGGCGGACCGAGCATGTTGCGCTCGGCCGCGAAGAACTTCGATGCGGTCACGGTCATCGTCGAGCCGCGCGATTATGGTCGCGTGCTCGCGGCGTTTCAGGCGGGTGACGACGATCTCGATTTGCGCCGCACGCTCGCCGAGAAGGCGTTCGCACACACGGCAGCGTACGACGCGGCAATCGCATCCTGGTTCGCGCAGCAGCGAGATGAGAAGTTCCCGGAAACGGTGACTCTCTCGTCGACGAGGCAGCAGAAGCTGCGTTATGGCGAGAATCCCGATCAGGCCGCGGCGTTCTACGTCGACTTCCCCGGCGCTGGACTGGCTTCGCTCGTCCAGCGCGGCGGCAAGGAGCTCTCATTCAACAATCTTCTCGATCTCGAGGGCGCGCTGCTCACGGTCGATCCGTACAAGAGCGAGAACGCGTGCGCGATCATCAAGCATACGACGCCATGCGGTCTCGCGGTCGGCACGAGCGCGATCGACGCCTACCGAAAGGCGCTGGCCTGTGATCCTGTCTCCGCGTTCGGTTCGGTGATTGCGTTCACCGTCCCTGTCGACGCGGCGACGGCCGACGCGGTATCCAGCCTCTTCGTCGAGGTGATCGTCGCGCCATCGTTCAGCGACGAAGCGGTCGAGATTCTGGGGAGAAAGAAGAACCTCCGCGTGCTCGAGGGTCGGGCCGCGTGGACACCGCACAGTCTCGATTACAAGCGCGTTCGGGGCGGCGTGCTGGTGCAGGAGCGCCCGCGCACGGTCATCGACGACGAAGGGTGGAAGGTGGTGACGACCCGCGAGCCGACCGGAGAGGAGCGCCGCGATCTGTTGTTCGTCTGGCGCGCGGTGGCAGCGGTGAAATCGAACGCCATCGTGCTCGCGCGCGACGGCGCAACGATCGGCATCGGCGCCGGCCAGATGTCGCGCGTCGACGCGGCATTTCTCGCCGTGCACAAGGCGCAGCAGCAGGGCCACGAAACCCAGGGCGCCGTGCTCGGCTCGGACGCGTACTTCCCCTTTCGCGACGGCGTCGACCAGGCGGCGGACGCGGGCGTGACAGCGATCGTCCAACCTGGCGGATCTGTCCGCGACGCCGAAGTCATCGCCGCCGCCAACGAGCGCAACATCGCGATGATTTTTACCGGCAAGCGAATGTTCCGTCATTAAGAGCAGCTGTCTGCTATCGGACCATAGCTATCAGGGAAACAAGGAAATCGGCGCGCGGAGCGCGCCACGTCCGATTCCGTAGCGTTCTTCTCGGCTCGCCGTCTTCGGACCGCTGTTCTTGGCCTGCTGTTCTCGGCCCGCCGTTCTCGGCTCGTTCTTTTGCCTTTGTCTTACCTGACACTTCCCTGACTGCACTCACTGTACTATCCCCGCCCGCCCACTCATCTTTCAGCGTCCCACCCCCTAGCCCGCCATGCGTGCGGGCGTGTTGTGTGAGTGCGTAACCAATCCCAAATGGCGACCTCGACCATCGCGCAACGTCCGGCCCGCACCGAGGGCCGTGATCCTTCGCTGGACTTCGACTACCGGCCGTCGTATCTCGCCGCCGGTATCGTCACCCTGCTCGTCCTGCTGCTGTATCTCATCACTCTCGCGCCTTCGACCGCGATGTGGGATACCAGCGAGTACATGGCAGCGGCGTACACGCTCGGCTTGCCGCACCCGCCGGGCAATCCGCTGTTCGTCCTCATCGGCCGCGTCTTCTCGATCATTCCCCTCTTCGGGCCTAACGTGGCTACGCGCATCAACGTGCTCGCCGCGTTGTGCAGCGCCGTCTCCGCGGGCATGTGGTTCCTCGTCACCGAGCGCGTCCTCGTTGGATGGTTTCCCCAGCGTTGGCAGCGGATCACTGGTGGTGTGCTCGCGGCGCTCATCGGCGCCACGGCGTTCACGGTCTGGAATCAGTCCGTGGTGAACGAGAAGGTGTACACGGTGTCGCTCGTCGGCATCGCCATCATCTCCTGGCTGATGATTCGTTGGTCGGACGATCCCGATGGTCGCAAGGCCGATCGCATTCTCGTGCTCGTCGCGTACATCCTCGGGCTCGGCTACGCCAATCACATGGGTGGCATGCTCGCCGCTCCGGCCGCCGCGCTCGCGGTCGTAGTGCGTCGTCCGCGTACGCTGCTCCGGTGGCGTCTGCTGCTCGCCTGCGTCGGCGCGCTCATCTTCGGCATCACGCCGTTCGCGATCCAGCCGATTCGCGCCGCGTGGAATCCACCGATGAACGAAGGCGATCCGACGGCGTGTCGTGACGGGCTCAAGTTCTCCTGCACCTTCTCGAAGGGCACGTACGACGCGTTCATGTACAACTTCAATCGCGAACAGTACGGGAAGCCGCCCCTCGCTGACCGACAGGCGCCGTTCACGGCGCAGGTCGACATGTGGTGGTTCTACTTCAAGTGGCAGTGGCTGCGCGATCCGCAGCTCCAGCACCAGGTCGCCCAGGGCGTACTCGGGGGGTTGTTCCTCGTGCTCGGACTGTTCGGGGCGTGGGTACACTATCAGCGAGACCAGCGGAGCTTCTGGTACTTCGCCACGTACATGCTCACGGTCACGCTGATTCTGATCTACTACCTGAACTTCAAGTACGGCTCGTCGCAGTCGCCCGAGCTTGGCGACAGCGTGCCGCGCGAGGTCCGCGACCGCGATTACTTCTATCTCTGGAGCTTCTCGCCGTGGGGCGTCTGGGCCGCGTTAGGCCTGATGTACATCTGGGAGAACCTCGCCGCCCTCTTCGGTACCGTCGAGACACGCTACGGCAAGCAATCGGTGATTTTGCCGAGTCGTGATAGTTTGCTCAAGACGACGCCGATCCTGCTCATCGCCGGCATTCCGCTGTTCACGAACATGCACACGGCGCCGCGGCGGGGACAAACATATACCCGCGACTTCGCGCACGATCTCCTCGACTCCGTCGAGCCGTATGGAGTCCTCGTCACGGTCGGCGACAACGACACCTTCCCGCTCTGGTACGCGCAGGAGGTGGAAGGCATCCGCAAGGACGTCGTCGTCGCGAACACATCGCTGCTCAACACGGACTGGTACACGCGCCAGCTCATCCGCCGTCCTGTATTCACGTATGACGCATCCAAGGGCCCGGCTGTGTACAGTGGCACGCAATGGGCGAAGCCGGCCGGCCCGCCGCTCAAGATGACGCTCGACGAGGCGGACTCGGTGCCACCATACTGGCAGATCGACAAGCCGATGGTCTTCAAGGCGGGATGTCACCCCGAGCCTAACGCGACGTGTGACATCAATGCCGTGATTCCGCCGCATCTTCTTCAGCGTGCCGATCTCTTCGTCCTACGCATGATCCAGGACTCGTATCCCGCCCGCCCGATCTATTTCAGCCGCACGTCCGGTGGCTACGCGCGTGAGCTCGGCCTTGGCGATCATGTTCTGACCCAGGGGCTCGCCGCGAAAGTCTTCGTGCCACCGAAGGCGTCGACGCGCGATACGATGAACGTCGCCGGCGACGGCTGGATGGACGTGAAGCGCACGACCGAGCTATGGAACAACGACTTCGTTGGTCCGAAGTCGGTCATTCGAACCAACGACTGGATCGATCAGCCGTCGGTCGGCATTCCCTACCTCTACGTCGCGACGGGTCTCGAGCTCTCGGAGGCGCTGCGCTCGCGTGGCGACAACGCCATGGCGAACCAGGTGTGGACGACGGCGAAGCAGGTCGCGAAGGCTGTGCACCTCGAGCGCCTCGTCGGCGATCAGCCGCAGCCCACCGAGCAGTCGCCGCTCGTGCCGAGCGAGTCGGCCGAAGGCGTGCAGCTTCCGGTGAACCCACCACCGGCACAGAAGGCGCAGGATCAGGCGAAGCCGAAGCCGAAGAAGAAGTAGCGACATCGGGAACCGGCAGGAACCGACCGTCGTTCTAGTCGGCATCATGTCACCATTGGATCGGTACCGGTGCGAGGAAGTCTTCCGCCGCATGGATGACTTCCTCGACCGGGAGCTCGCGGCGCACGAGGCGGAGCTCGTGCGCGAGCACCTCGAGACGTGCGCCGCGTGCGCGAGCGAGTACGCCTTCGAGGCGAACGTCCTGCTCACCGTGAAGACCAAGTTGCGTCGAGTCGAAATACCGGAGGCGCTGCGGGCCCGCATCGAGCGGAGCTTGAGTGGCGGCGGCGCCTCTCCCTAACAAGTCGCCTCCACAGTCGTGCTGCTCGATGACCGCGGCCCGCGTCCACTCGACGCGGGCCGCTTCGTCTTCCGCCCGTGAGTAAATGTGAATCCTCGGGAACTCTTTGCGAGATGTCCTCGTTCTCCTGCGCCAAGGACGCACGAATCGTCACGGACACTCAACTCCAGAGAGAGGACCCGATGCGCACATCCTGGTCAGCACTGCTCCTCGTCGCCGCCGTCGCCTGCAGCGACCGCACAATCTCCGCTCCTCTTCCCTCGACGGCGCTCGTCGGCGCCAGTCGGATCGGCGCGCCTAACGATCTCGCGGACGGCGGCATCGTCGGCGGTGTCTTCACCGAGACGGACGACGCGACGGGAAACGCCGTCGTCGCCTTCGCCCGGTATGCCGACGGCACGCTCCGCTACATCGCCAACTATCCGACGGACGGTCTGGGGCTCGGCGGCGCCAACGTCGTCGATCCGCTGCAGTCGCAGTATGCGGTGGCCCTCACCCCCGATCACCGGTATCTCTACGCCGTCAATGCGGGGAGCAACAGCGTCGCCGCGTTCGCCATCAAGCATGACGGCCTCGAAAAGGTTGGTACGTACCCGTCGAATGGCACGACGCCGGTGAGCCTCGCCGCGACCGATCGTGTTCTGTATGTGCTCAACAAGGGGAGCAACACCGTCGCCGGCTTCCGCATCGATCACGGCCAGCTCGTCGCCCAGCCCGGATTGACGCGATCGCTCAGTCCCATCGCGAGCGGCGCCGCCGCCATCCGCTTCGACCGCGACGCGCACCTTCTCGCGGTCACGGAGCGCGTGTCGAACACGATCGACGTCTTCACGGTACACGAGGGGCGGCTCTCGGCCACGCCAGTCCTCACGCACTCCGCGGGCGCCGTGCCGTTCGGATTCGACTGGACGCCACGCCATCAACTCGTAGCCTCGGAAGCGGGCTCGGGAAGCGCCTCATCGTACGCGGCGTTCCCAAATGGCTCGCTCTCCGTCCGCAGCGCGGCGGTGAGCACGTTGCAGAGCGCGCCGTGCTGGCTCATCGCCACCCATGACGGCCGCTTCGTTTACACCGCCAATGCCGGGAGCAATAGCGTGACTGGATTCGCCGTCTCCCCCAGCGGGACGCTCGCGATCCTCACGACTGGCGGCAAGACCGGTGTGCTCGGCGCAGGCGCGACCCCGCTCGATCTCGACGTCAGTCAGGACAGCAAGTTCCTTTACGTCCTCAAGGCAGGATCGAACACGATTGGCGC
>DATEPP010000477.1:0-1305 GCA_035273165.1 Gemmatimonadaceae bacterium | reverse complement strand
CGAGCTCGCAACCGGGCTCGCCCGGCATGGAGTCGAGATCGTCTCGACCGGCGGGACTGCCGCTAAAGTCACCGAAAATGGCGTCGCAGTGCGTGACATTAGTGACCTTACCGGCTTTCCGGAGATGATGGACGGGCGCGTCAAGACCCTCCACCCGAAGGTCCACGGCGGCCTGCTCGCCGTCCGCGACAACCCGGAACATGCCGCGGCCATGGAGGAGCACCAGATCGCGCCGATCGACCTCGTCGTCGTCAACCTCTACCCGTTCCTGAAGACCGTGATGAGCGGCGCCGACCGCGACACGATCATCGAGAATATCGACATCGGCGGGCCCTCGATGGTGCGCTCGGCGGCCAAGAACCACGCGCACGTCGCCATCGTCACCGATCCCGCGGATTACGCCGCGCTCCTCGGCGAGCTCGACGCGAACAACGGCAGCACGACGTTGGAACTCCGCAAGAAGCTCGCGGCGAAAGCCTATGCGCTCACCGCCTCGTACGATTCGCTGATCTCGCAATGGTTCGCCTTCGCCGACCAAGGGCAGCGCTGGCCGGAGACCTGGGTGCTCGCCAACGAGCTGAAGATGCCGCTCCGCTACGGTGAGAACCCGCACCAGCAGGCAGCGCTGTATCTGCCGGTCGGACCGACCAGCCGAGGCATCGCCCAGGCCGAACAGGTCCAGGGCAAGGAGCTGAGCTACAACAATCTCAACGACGCCAATGCCGCGCTCGAGCTGCTCGCCGAGTTCCGCGATGAACAGCCGACTGTGGTCATCGTCAAGCACGCCAACCCGTGCGGCGTCGCGACACGCGGCTCGCTCATCGAGGCCTGGAAGGAGGCGCTCGCCTGCGACAGCGTTTCCGCGTTCGGCGGCATCGTCGCCACCAACCGCCCCCTCGACGCGGAGACCGCCGAGGCGATCACGCAGATCTTCACTGAGGTCGTCGTCGCACCGGCTGCCGACGACGACGCGAAAGCCATCTTCGCAAAGAAGAAGAATTTGCGCCTGCTCCTGACCGGCGACTTGCCCGACCCGCGGCGCCCCGGCCAGACCATGGCAGTGATCACCGGCGGCCTGCTCGTCCAGGACCGCGACAACGGGATGGTGACGCGCGAGGAGCTGAAGTGCGTCACGAAGCGGCAACCGACCGAGCAGGAACTTCGCGACTGCCTGTTCGCCTGGACCGTCGTCAAGCACGTTAAATCGAACGCGATCGTCTATGCGAAGGACGGGGTCACGGCCGGCATCGGCGCTGGCCAGATGAATCGCCGCGACAGCGCCCGAATCGCGGCGATCCGGGCGAA
>DATEPP010000476.1:0-6418 GCA_035273165.1 Gemmatimonadaceae bacterium | reverse complement strand
CGCCAGCTGCTCGCACCGGTGCTCAACCTCGCCACGGACGTCCGGTGGGGACGCGTCGAGGAGACATACGGTGAGGACCCGTATCTCGCGTCAGTGATGGCACGCGCGTTCGTTGGAGCAGTCGAGGGCGCCGGAGTCATCGCGACGCCGAAGCACTTTGTCGCGAACATCGGCGAAGGAGGGCGTGACAGTTATCCCATCGACGTGAGCACGCGCCTGCTCGAGGAGCTGTACTATCCACCATTTCGTGCCGCCATCATCGATGCCGGCGCCCGATCGGTGATGACGGCGTACAACTCGGTCAACGGCATCCCCGCGTCGCAGAACGGTGAGCTGCTTGCCGGCACCCTGAAGCACGACTGGAAGTTTCGAGGATTTGTAATTTCGGATCAGTCCGCGGTTGGCGGTGCCGTCGTTCTTCACCACACGGAAGCGAACACCGCGTCCGCCGCGAAGGACGCGATCGAAGCGGGTCTGGACGTCATCTTTCAGTCCGCCTACGGACAGGCCGCTCCCTATCTGGCTGCCTTCCGAGGCGGAGCGATCGCCCCCAGCGCGATCGACAGCGCGGTTGCGCGCGTGCTGCGAGCCAAGTTCGACCTCGGTCTCTTCGAGCATCCGTACGTGAACCCCGACAGTGCGGCAGGGCGCCAGAAGGATCCTGAGGCGCTCGCCCGTGCGCGCGACGCCGCGCGCAAGTCTGTCGTCCTGCTCCAGAATCGAGACGGCACCTTACCTCTTCGCGCGTCGCTCGGAAGCGTGGCCGTCATCGGGGCCGATGCAGCCGAAGCAAGGCTGGGAGGCTACACGCTCGACGATGCTCGGGGCATATCCATCGTCGACGGAATGCGAGGCCGGCTCGGTAGTCGCATGCACTATGCGCCCGGGCCGGGTCGCTCAGTCGCGACTAACACGGTCGTCCCCGCCGCGTCGCTCGATTCACTGCGCGGAGAGTACTACGACAACATCACGCTCGAGGGTGAGCCGCGCCTCACGCGGCGGGACGAGCAGATTGACTTCCATTGGACATTCAATCCTCCCGCGCCCGGGCTGTCCGTTGACTGGTATTCGGTGCGGTGGACAGCGCGTCTCCGAGTGCCAGCAACGGGAGCGACGGGCCTCGGAATCGAAGGGAACGACGGCTATCGACTCTATCTCGATGACAAGTTGCTCATTGACGACTGGCGCAAGCAGTCGTATCGGTCGACGCGCGCGCCCGTCCGGCTCACGCCCGGATCGGTGCACCATCTGCGGCTGGAGTTCTTCGAGAGCGCGGGGCCGGCGCGCCTTCGCCTGGTCTGGGACACCGCAACATCGAACGACGTGCAGTCACGCATCGATTCCGCGGTCGCGCTCGCGCGTCGCTCGGACGCGGTGATCGTCGTCGCCGGCATCGAGGAGGGTGAGTTTCGTGATCGCTCATCACTGGCGCTTCCCGGCCGGCAGGAGGATCTCATCCTCGCGGTCGCGGCGACCGGCAAACCGGTGACGGTGGTATTGGTCGGTGGAAGCGCGATCACGATGTCCCGCTGGATCGATCGTGTCGGCGCGGTCCTGCTGGCGTGGTATCCGGGCGAGGAAGGCGGCAACGCCATCACTGACATTCTGCTCGGCGACGCGAATCCGGCTGGACGATTGCCGATCACCTTTCCCATGGCCGAAGGCCAGCTGCCGCTTCGCTACGACCACAAGCCGACGGGCCGCGGCGACGATTACGTCGACCTGACCGGCGATCCGGCTTTTCCGTTTGGCTTCGGCCTGAGCTACACGCAGTTCGCCTACAGCGATCTGCGCATCGAGCCCGCCGTGATCGGTCCCTCGGGCCGCGCGCGCGTCACCATTCAGCTGCGGAACACCGGCAGCCGAGCCGGCGACGAAGTGCCCCAGCTATACGTTCGTCCTGTCGTGTCGCCCGTCGCTCAGCCAGTGCTGGCACTCAAGGCATTCGGCCGTGTGCACCTCGCCGCGGGTGAGCGACGAGATGTCACCTTCATCGTGGACGCACGCGACCTTCGGCTGCTCGACTCCCAAATGAAATGGGTCGTGCCCGAGGGCACGACCCATCTCTTGATCGGCGCATCGTCCAGAGACATCCGCCTTCGCGGCGCTCTGGTCGTTAGGCCCTGACGCTCGCCTAGATGTCCAGGTTCGAGACGAACTGCGCGTTCTTCTCGATGAAGTCGCGGCGCGGCTCGACGTCGTCGCCCATCAACGTCTGGAAGACACTGTCGGCGAGCACCGCGTCCTCCATCGCCACCTTGAGCAGCGTACGCCGCTCCGGATCCATCGTGGTATCGAAGAGCTGGTCCTTGTTCATCTCACCCAGCCCCTTGTACCGCTGGATGTTGATGTTGCCCTTGCCGTCGCCGTTCGAGCCGCCGCCAAGTCGCTTGATGATGGCGTCGCGCTCCTTGAGATCGTAGGCGTAGTACGCCTCCTTCCCCTTGGCGACACGGAAGAGCGGTGGCTGCGCGATGTACATGTAGCCGGCGTCGATGAGCTCCGGCATCTGGCGGAAGAAAAAGGTCAGCAGCAGCGTGCGAATGTGTGCTCCGTCGACATCCGCGTCGGTCATGAGGATGATCTTGTGATACCGGGCCTTGCTGATGTCGAACTCTTCCTTGATGCCCGTACCGATCGCCGTGATGATCGTCCGGATCTCTTCGTTCGAGAGCACCTTGTCGATGCGTGCCTTCTCGACGTTGATGATCTTGCCGCGCAGGGGCAAAATCGCCTGAAACTCGCGCTTGCGGCCCTGCTTTGCCGAACCGCCAGCCGAATCACCCTCGACGAGGTACAGCTCGCAGAGGGCGGGATCCGAGAGCTGACAGTCGGCGAGCTTGCCGGGCAGGTTGCCGATGTCGAGCGCCGACTTCTTTCTCGTTAGGTCCCGCGCCTTGCGGGCCGCTTCACGCGCCCGCGCCGCCGACACAGCCTTCTCGACGATGATGTTGGCTGAACGCGGATGCTCGTCGAGGTACGAGCCAAGGAACTCGTTCACGACGCTCTTGACGGCGGATTCGGCTTCCGAGTTGCCGAGCTTCGTTTTCGTCTGTCCCTCGAACTGAGGCTCGCGCACCTTCACCGACAGCACGGCCGTCAGACCCTCGCGCACGTCGTCGCCGGAGAGGGTGAAATCGGCCTTCTTGAGGAAGCCGCCTTTCTGCGCGTACTGATTGATGACGCGCGTCAGCGCGGCCTTGAAGCCCGTGAGATGCGTCCCGCCCTCGTGCGTGTTGATGTTGTTCACGAACGAGAAGACGGTGTCGTTGTAGCCATCGTTGTACTGCAGCGCGAGCTCGATGCCCATGTCGTCGCGCGTGGTCTCGATGTAGATGACCTCGGGATGCAGCGGCTTGCGCTTGTCGTTCAGATGCTGGACGAACTCTTTCAGGCCGCCCTTGGCGTGGAACGTCTCTTCCTTCTCCTGACCAGGGCGCTCGTCCTTGAGCGAGATGACGACGCCCTTGTTGAGGAACGAGAGCTCACGGAGACGGAGCGCCAGCGTGTCGAACCGATAGACGAGATCGGTGAAGATCTGCGAATCGGGCTTGAAGTAGACCGTCGTGCCCGTCTCGTTCTTCTTCACCTCACGAAGGACCTTGAGCCTCGTCTTCGTATCGCCGCGCTCGAAGTCCATGTAGTGCTCTTTGCCGTCGCGCTTGATCCAGACTTTGAGCTTCTCGGACAGCGCATTGACGACAGAGACACCGACGCCGTGAAGACCGCCGGACACCTTGTACGTGTTCTTGTCGAACTTGCCGCCGGCATGCAGCACCGTCATGGCGAGCTCGACGCCAGGCATCTTCTCCGTCGGATGGATGTCGACGGGAATACCGCGACCGTTGTCCTCGACGGTCACCGAATTGTCTTCGTGGACGGTGACGGCAACGCGATCCGCAAACCCAGCGAGCGCTTCGTCGATCGAGTTGTCCACGACCTCATAGACGAGGTGGTGGAGGCCGCGCTCCGAGGTGGAGCCGATGTACATGCCAGGGCGCTTGCGCACGGCTTCCAGTCCCTTGAGGACCTGGATCTGCCCCGCGTCGTACCGTGCGCCGGACTGCCCTTGCTCAGTTCCTTTCGCCATGAAAAACCGCCTCGATCACATCCGAAGAAAATCCGAAAACCGACCCTGATCCAACCTGAAAAAGCTAACTCGTCGCGGGGTCTGACGCAACTTCGATTCTCGCTTGCAAATGCCTTTCTACTAATGACTTATAACAGCGCGACGGGTACCGTGCTCAACCCCGAAGCTGCCAGCGAATTCGCTTGATCGGCGACCGGCCGGCTTTCGCGTTCAGGGACCGCAGCAGTTCGGGCTCCAGCAGCGACAATTCATTCATCCACGCATTGGTCGTGACCGCCACGAAGAGCGTTCCATTCGCCGATATCGACCGCGGCTCCGTCACCGCGGCGATCTGATCGCCGACGAGCTGCGGCCACTCCGGAATGATTCCCGCCTGCTCGACACGATCGCTCAAACCGCGGCGCGCGAGATAGTCGGCGACGACGTTCTTCACCGACTCGGGCTTCGCCTTCTTCCGATTACTCACGGCGCAGCGCTCCCGCCGAGATACGAAAACGCTGAAGATGCGGCATCCCGCCGGGGATGTCGCTGTCGCGTGGCACGGCGAGCACCGTCTGTCCCAGCCCCGTTTCCGACAGCAGCGCCACGATGCGTTGCGTGCGCGGAACGTCCAACTCGGCGAAGGGATCGTCCAGCAGCACGACTGGCGGTCCTCCTCGTCGCTCCTGCAGATGCGCCGCCTCGAGCAGGCGGAGCGTGATCGCCGCCGTCCGCTGCTGGCCCGCCGAGCCGAAGACCCGAAGCTCCCGCGTCGCCCCGTCGCCGCCGCGCATCGTGATGAGTAAATCATCACGGTGTGGCCCGCTCCGCGTCAGGCCGAAGCGAATGTCCGTCGCTCGCTGCTGCTCGAGCGACCGCGTCAGCGTCGCGCGCCGCTCGCCCAGGTCAGTCAGTCGGGCGGCGCTGGCGTAGCGTATCGCGAGCGCGTCGCCGCCGATGCGGCGCGCGAGGTCGGTGAAGCGCGACGACGCCGCGTCGACCCACGCCTCGCGCTCTGCCCAGAGCGTGGCCCCGTATTCGGCCAGCGGCGCCTCCCAGACCGCGACTCGATCGTCGGCGCGCGCGCCCGGATGACGCGCTGCATCCCGCAGGGCCGCGTTGCGCCTAACGAGCGCGGCGCGGTACTGCTGCAGAGCGCGGAGGTAGCCGCGCGAGGTCACGGCGAGCATGATGTCGAGAAACCGGCGTCGCGCGGCCGGACCACCCGCCACGAGCTCGACGTCCATGGGCGAGAACATCGCCACGGGCAGCGCGCCGACCGCGTCGCTCAGTCGCTCGCTCACGACGCCGTCGAGCCGGACGCGCTTGCGCTTGCCGCTCTTCTCGAACCCGATGCCGATCTCGCTCACGCGGTCGCTCGCGACCCGCGCACCGAGGTGGAATCCCTCCGCTCCGAACCGAACGAGATCCTGATCGCGGGCGCCGCGCATCGAGCGCAACACCTGCAGATAGTAGATCGCCTCGAGCAGGTTGGTCTTCCCCTGGCCGTTCTCGCCGACGACGAGCATCCCCGTCGGAGGGAGCTCGAGCTCGACGCGCGCCAGATTTCGGAAATCGCGCACCGCCAGCGCGTCGAGACGCGCGGCCGTGCCGACCGCTTGTCCTTCGGTCACCGCGGGCTCAGGCGCCGCTGAAGCGCGGCGGTCGCTTCTCCAGGAACGCTCTCGTTCCTTCGGCCGTGTCGCTCGTCGCGGCGAGCACGCCGAACTGCGTCGCTTCGAGCGCGAGCGCGTCATCGAGGGGCATCTCGAGCCCGCGATCCAGGACGTCGATGCACGCGGCGATTCCGAGCGGCGCGTTCATGAGCATCTGCTGAATCATCGCCGTCGCCGCCGCCAGCAGCTGCTCCGGCGCAACCACCCGATTCACGAGCCCGATGCGAAACGCTTCCTGCGCGTCGATCATCTCGCCGGTGAGCAGCAGCTGGAGCGCCCGCCCACGTCCGACGAGACGCGGGAGCCGCTGCGTACCGCCATAACCGGGAATGAGTCCCAGCTTCACCTCGGGCTGGCCGAACTTCGCCGCATCGGACGCGATGCGGATCTGGCACGCCATGGCGAGCTCACACCCGCCGCCGAGCGCGAAGCCGTTGACGGCGGCAACCGTCGGCTTCGGCGAGAGCTCGAAGCGACGAAAGATCTCCTGCCCGCGGCGCGCGAGTCGCTTTCCTTCCAGGGCGCTGATCCCGGACAACTCCGCGATGTCGGCGCCGGCGATGAATGCCCGGCCCGCTCCAGTGAGGATGATCCCGCCAACGTCGTCCCGCGTCTGCATCTCGTCGATCGCGGCTCCGAGCTCGCCAATGAGTGTCGCATTCAGTGCGTTGAG
>DATEPP010000475.1:0-3879 GCA_035273165.1 Gemmatimonadaceae bacterium | reverse complement strand
GCTCGCACGCGCGAGCCATCGATGCACTAGAGGGTCCACTCGATCTGCCCCGCCGCATCCAGCTCGCGCTGGAGCCGGGCGAGCAGCCGGTCCCAGAGCCCGTCGCGACTCCAGCGCCGGAACCGGGCATAGGCGGTCTGCCACCCGTGGCGCTCGGGCAGATCGCGCCACGGCACCCCGGTGTGCAGCCATTAGAGCATGCCGTTGAGGATCAGCCGATACCCGTGAAAGGGACGGCCCCGCGTCTCACGTGTCGGCCGCAGGGGTTCGAGGAGTGGGCACTCCTCGTCCGAGAGTTCGTGACGGCGCACCATACTCCCGCTCGACGACTGACGACCCGACGAGCGCCGCACATCACGCACCACTCCTTATCAAACACACCCTCTACGGATCAATCAGAGCGCGAGCTACTCGCCCCACAGCGACACGCGGGCTCACTCGCTGTAGAGCTCGCACCGCGCGGCTAGGCTCTGTTTGAGAATTGACCGTGCAGCCCCGCGCGATGTCACTGAGGGTGCAGGGCGGTATGCGGTCGTCCTACGAGCTCGTCGAGCGGCATGATCTCACCGAGGCCGAGTGGCGTCGGCTGGCGCCGCTCCTGCCAGCGGCGGTCCTGAACGGGATCCTCTGGACGCTCGCGACCGGCGCGCTGTGGCGCGACCTGCCGCCGCGCTACCCGCCGTGGCCGAGGTGCTACTATTACTTCGCCCGCTGGCAGTGCGACGGCACATGGGCCCGGGTGCATCGGGCGCTCGAGCGCACGCTGCGCGCGGAGGACAACGCGATCGACTTCGCGCTCTTCTGTCTCGACTCGACCATCGTCCGCGCCCACAAAGCCCCTGCGGGCGCGGAGGAAAATCGGCCGCCCGGCGAGCCCGCCGACCACGCGCTCGGGCGCACTCGCGGCGGCTATCGCACCAAGCTCTCCCTAGTCACCGATGGGCAGGGACTCGCCCTCGCCGCGATGGTCCACGGCGGCCAGGCGAGCGATCTCGCCGCGATGCCCGCGATCCTCGACTGCATCCAGATCGTGGGCGCCCGCGGCCGGCCGCGCACCTACCCCGACGCGCTCACGGGCGACAAGGGCTACAGCTTCGCCCCGGTCCGCCGCTAGTGTCGGCGGCATCGCGTCAAGGCCGTGCTGCCCCGCCGGGCCGACCAAGCGCCCGGTGCGCGGGCGCCGCTTTGACCAGCAGCGCTATTGCCAGCGCCACGTCATCGAGTGCACGGTGGCACATCGCAAGGAGCTCCGCCGCATCGCGCAACGCGCCGACAAGCTCGCCGTCCGCTACGCGGCATGGGTCCTCCTCGGCATCGTTCGCCTCACCCGCCGACGCCATTTCTCAAACACAGCCTAGCGGCTTACGACGGTCTGGGACGCCGGTGTGTTGGGTCTGGCGAGGCCCATCTGGGACGTTTGACGCCCGCGTTCGTCGAAGGCTTCAAAGAGCTGCGTATAAAGTGCGCTCGTAATCAGAGCGTCACACACCTTGGGGTCGAACTGACGCCCTCTCAGCCGGTTGATTTCCTCAAGCACAGCCCCAGCGCCCAACGCTTTCCGATATGGCCGGTCCGTAGTCATAGCGTCTATCGTGTCGGCAAGCATAATGATTCTTGCACCCAACGGGATTGCGTCCCCGACCAATCCATCAGGATAACCGCTTCCATCCCAGTTCTCGTGATGATGCCGGACAGCGGGAACGATATCGCGAAGATGCGACACGGTTTGCACCAGCTCTGCGCTCTTGACCGGATGGGTCTGCATTATCATTCGCTCTTCAAGCGTAAGCCTAGTTGGCTTCCGGAGCAACGGCGCGTACATCTCGTAGATTTTTCCAACGTCATGAAGGAGAGCGGCGATCGCAATGCGCTCGATCTCCTTACTCGGTAAGCTCAACGAACGAGCGATGATGCGCGAATAGTGCGCGACGCGACGCGAGTGGCCCGAGGTGTATGGGTCCCTGGCCTCGATGGCCATGGCCATAAGCTCGAGCAGCTCGCGATTGACCCGTTCTAGCTGCCAGTTCGTCTTGTAAAGCTGGCGGACGCCCAGGAGAGGGACTGCTAGCGCTATCGCGCCCGTCGGACCCGTTGCGCTATACACTCTTGCGAACAGGTATACCACGGGAAGGGCCAACAGGTCGTAGGCGAGGTTACGGTAGAGGCGCTCCTTCCAGAGCTCAACTGGATTGCGGCGCTCGCTCAGTGCGACCACCACGCTCACCGCCGCGGTGTTTGCAAATATGAATACGTAGACGAGTCCCGCGTAAGATGCGACGGACCGGATGCTCAGCGCACTGCTCGGCTCGGCGAGGGTGCGGTATGCGAATGCCGCGAGCGTCAGCGATAATATCTGTTGAGAAACATTGAAGGTCGCCTTGAGAGGCCGGCGCCGAGTCGCGATCTCGGTGAATCCAGTTGAGACACCGAGCAACGCGATGCATGATGCAGTAGGCGATAGGGCAATCGCGCTTAGGAAGGGAATGAAGCTGACGTTGCCGCCCGATCCCTGCTGAGTGGATGGGTAGCTCAGCGCCGTGCCTAACGCTCCAAGGAGCGCGAAGCAAATCGCGACCTTATAGTCTACGGGCCTGCCCGCCGGCGTGGACGCGGCGAGCAGGAACAACGCTGCTAGGGAAACTACGGCGATCGCCGCAACGAATGTTCTGACGCGCGACATACAACCAGAAGCCCCCGTGACCGGCGTTATTCCCAAACGTTCGTATCAGCCAAAACGAACGACATCAGCTTGCTCACGAGCAAGGCCAGAAATTCCACTTTGCGTCACCTCCCCTTCATCAGTCACATCGGCCACTGTGGCCCGATGTGCTACTCGGGTTGGCTCCGCTCTACTGCTCGTCCTTCCTGTTGGCCTGCCCGCTCAGCTCTACTTCGCTCAGCCGGTACGGGGGTTCCTGATTGTCGATCGACAGATAGGTAGGATGACTACATGCGCGAGACGTCGTCGCCTCACGCCAGCGCTGGTCGCCTGACGAGTCCGTGCCTGGTGCGACTGCCTCGCCTACTTCGCGATCCAGCGGTTGGTCGCGTCGAGCACCGCAAGCACGCTCGCGGTCTCGGGACTGTCCTTGACCTCGCAGCTGCCGGTGAGGAGCGTCGACTCGCGGCCCATCTTCGCCGTCACGCCGGCGAACGCGAACTCGCGGTCGAACGCGTCGATCACCTTGCAGCCGTCGAGCGCGAAGACGCGCCGGTCCCCCTCCGACTGGGTGATGGCCGCCAGCGTCGCCCGCGCCGCCAACTCGATGCGCGAACGCTCGTTCTCGACGCCTTCGGCCTCTCCCACGAAGGACTGATCGCCCTTTCGAAGGGTAACGCGGCACGCCACGCCCTTGCTCCTCGAGCGGCGTACTTCCACATCCTCGAAATAGAGCTGCCGCCGGCGGTTCGGGATCTCGGGCGGCCCCGCTACCGGCCCGCCGCCGTTGCTCGCGGGCTCCTCCGCCTTGCCGCCCGCGCGCTTCTGGGGGTCGATCGTCGTCGCCACCGAGATCTTCCGGTGGTCGACGCGCATGCCGAGGTGCGCGATCAGCGCGCTCTCGATGTTGCGAACGGTCTGCTTGGGGGTCGTCTCGTCCGTCGTCAGGACGTGGATCTCGTCCACCTGCCCGCTGTCGCTCGCCACGATCCGGGCGGCGATCACGCCGGGGAGCGTCGCCAGCAGCTCCTCGGCGCGCTTGATCGGCAGAACGCTCCCCGCGATCGGCGAAGTGGGGCGCGGCTGCGAGCTCGAATTGGCGGGCGCGGACAACGGCTTCTCCAGCGCTGACATTGGCGGGAATCTCATGCGTGACGTCGCACTCGACGCCAGCAGATCGACATCGACCAGCCGACGGAGCAACGCGCAGAATATGGGAT
>DATEPP010000474.1:0-9797 GCA_035273165.1 Gemmatimonadaceae bacterium | reverse complement strand
AGGGAATCATCGAGGGAGTTCGGTTCATGCGTGGCACACCAGCCGTCGCCGCACTCATTGGCGTCGTCACCGTCTATTCGATCTTCGGCGTTCCGTATCTCACGCTCATGCCTGTCGTCGCTGGTGAACGTCTCGGCCTCGGTGCCGGCGGGTACGGACTTCTTCTCGCCTGCGTCGGTGTTGGTGGGTTGATCGGCGCGCTGACACTGGCCGCGGCGGGCGAGCGCTTTCCCAGGCACGTCGTGCTTTCGGGAGCATCGTACCTATTTTCGAGCCTGTTGATCGTCTTTTCCCTCGTACGAACGCCGCTGCCGGCGTATGTGCTCCTCCTCCTCATCGGCTTCGCGATGATCGTGAACAGTGCCCAGGCGAACGCGATGCTTCAGCATCTCGTGCCTGACGAGCTGCGCGGGCGCATCATGGCCGCCTACTCGTTCATCGTCGTCGGGCTGTCGCAGGTCGCGGGCTCGTTTGTCGCGGGCGCGGTAGCGCGAGCGGCCGGCGTCGCGTGGGCGATTGGCGGCGGCGGTGCCGTGATGCTCGCGTATGCGCTCTGGGCGTTTCAGGGCGCGCGCCGCAAGGTGATCGGTGGGGGCGTGCTCACCACGGCTACGTAGCGCTCAGCTCCTTTTGTACGAGCTCGACGATCAGCTCCGCTGCCCCGTCGAGGCCAAGCCATCCGGTATCGATGCAGAGCTGATAGTTCGTGACGTCGCGCCACTCGCGATTGAAGTGGCGCCGCACGTACTGCTCGCGATTCCGGTTCATCTCGGTGACGACGCGCTCGGCATCCTTTGCCGCGACGCCGAGCCTGGTGACGGCTCCTTCGACGAGCTTGGCGCGCGACGCGTAGCAGAAGACGTGCAGCGAGTCGCGGCGATTCGCGAGGAGACACTGCGCCCCGCGCCCGACGAAAACCGCCGGTCCCTGGTGCACCGCCTCCTCGATGACGCGTCGCGTGATGTCGACCAGACGCTCCTCGGTCATGAGGAGGGGAGCTTCGGGGATGGCGGGCATGGACTCGGGCGTGCCGAGTGATAATGTCGTGGCGATCCGCTCGACCATCGACGGCACCCGTTCGTCACGCGCGCTGACCTCCGCCCTCGTTAGGCCGCTACGATCGGCGACAGCGTCGATGACGGCGTTGTCGAAGAGCGCCCAGCCGAGCGTACGGGCCACGCGCGCGGCAACCTCGGAGCCGCCCGCGCCATACATTCGCGAAACCGTGACGAAGGGCACGTTGAGGGTCTTACCTCACATCCCTTCGGCGCACCTCTTCCATCACCGCGAACCCCGACGCGCTCCAGGCGGCGCTGGCCGTGCCGCCCGGCACGTTGTGCAGGCGCATCTCGGTGAGTCCGCGGTCACTGCACCATTCCCGGGCTCGTCGGAGGAGTGCCTTCAGCACGCCGCGCCGCCGGGCGTTCGGCCGCACGTAGACGGAGGAGATGTAACAGTACCGGTCGGGGTGCAGCAACGGGGAGTTGAGTGTTTCCACACAGCGGATGATCCCGACCACGGCGCCGCGCATCTCGGCGAGGAACATGACTTCGTTAGCCGAGCGGAGCTGCGCACCAAAGATGTCGTAGGCACGCTCACGGGCGTCGGCGCGCAGCTGGCCGTAGACCGGGTGGTCGCCATTCTCGCGGAGCAGCGCCAACCGGAGATCCACGACTGTCGGCAAATCCGCAAGCGCGGCGCGCCGGACGGTGACCTGACGCGCCGTCGTCTCTTCCGCGGTCCGCGCCGGGGTCACCTGGCGCGCTGTCATGCCATCCCGCCTCCGAAGAGATCCTGACCCGGGCGGCGGCGCGGCTCCGGCATCGCGCGACCGTAGGCGCCGCCATCGGAGCGCGAGATCTTCTTGCGCGCGACGAGCGCCTCGAGCACCAGCTCACAGGCCGCAACCGACACGGGAGCGTCGTCTTCCCCCGCGAGCCCGACGTGCCTAACGACGCGCAGGAGATCGGGGACGACGTCGAAGCCCTTGAGCACCGCCTCCGAGCGGGCGTCGTCGGTCACCTGCAGCGCGCCGCCCTCGTCGAACCACATGATGATCTCATCGACGTTCACGCCGCCGGCGCGATCCTGGAAGGTGGCGTCGGCGGCGCGGCGGATCAGCTCACGCGCAATCGCGTTGCCGCCCACGAGCTCACCCTCGTACTCGAGCTCGATCTTGCCGGTGATGGCCGGGAGCGCCGCGTAGATATCGGCGATCCGCGGAACGACCTCTGGCTCGCCGCTCACGATTGCGCGTCGCTCTGCATTGGAGACGACATTCTCCATCACCGTGATCGGCATGCGCTGCGAGACACCCGAGCGCTTGTCGATGCGACGATCCGTGCGTGCCTCGAACGCGACGCGCTCGATCATCTCGGCGATGAAGTCCGGTACGCGGACCGGGCGGTTGTCGCGCTCCGTCCACGCCTCCTGACGCGTGATCGTCATGCCCAGATCGACGGTCTCGGGATAGTGCGTGAGAATCTCGCTGCCGATGCGGTCCTTGAGCGGCGTGATGATCTTGCCGCGCGCGGTGTAGTCCTCGGGGTTGGCGGTGAAGCAGAGCTGCACGTCGAGCGGCAGGCGAATGGGGTAGCCCTTGATCTGGACATCGCCCTCCTGCATCACGTTGAACAATCCCACCTGTACCTTGCCGGCGAGATCGGGCAGCTCGTTCAGCGCGAAGATGCCGCGGTTGGCGCGCGGTAGCATCCCGTAGTGAATCGTCAGCTCGTCGGAGAGGAGATGTCCGCCCCGCGCGGCCTTGATCGGATCGAGGTCGCCGATGAGATCCGCGATCGTCACGTCGGGCGTGGCGAGCTTTTCCACGTAGCGATTCTCGCGGCCGACCCACGCAATGGGCGTTTCGTCTCCCGCTTCGGCGAGCAGATTGCGCGCGAACTTGGAGATGGGCGCGAACGGATTGTCGTTCACCTCGCTCCCCGCGACGATGGGAATTGCGTCGTCGAGGAGCGTCGTGAGCGCGCGCAGGATTCGCGACTTCGCCTGGCCACGCAAACCGAGGAGGATGAAGTTGTGCCGCGACAGAATCGCGTTGACGATCTGCGGCATCACCGTCTCCTCGTACCCAATGACTCCGGCGAACAACGGCCCGCCATTGCACAAGCGCGCGAGGAGATTCTGGCGCATCTCGTCCTTGACGGAACGAAGCGCGCGCTCCGGTACACCATAAGGGGAGCGCTTCAGAGCGCCGAGGGTATCCGGGTACGACGACGACACGGCTGTCTCCTGAATCGGATGAGGAACTAGCTCCTCGTCAAATGAAGCGCTGCGGATCGAACGAATGCAAGCTCCCTGCTGTGTCATCCCGAGCGAGGCGAAGATCTGCTTTTCGCCCTGGACGTTTCGATCGCCTGCAACCGGAACAACAGCGAAGACGCCAATTACGCGAATTTCTTGCGAATCGCTCCGTGTGGCGCGGCCGCTCCTCTCTCCACGAGCCGGAATTCCTTTGTGAACTGCACACCAGTGGCTGCCCGGCGCAGCCCCGAAAAATCACGGCTCGTTGAGCGAGGAGGTGGACGTGCCCACGGTTGGATTCGTGCAGTTCATTCGCGTGATTCGCGTCTTCGCTGTTGTTCCGGTCGGATGCCATCGAAACGTCCAGGGCGCGAAAAGCAGATCCCTCGCTTCGCTCGGGATGAGAGGTAGCTCGTTAGGCATCAATCCGCCAGACTCACCTCGACCAGATTGTCGTAGAACACCGGTCCGTGGCCGAGGTCGGTCTCACGCTGCGACGTCGTCTGGTTCGCGTTCGCGCCATCGGCCGCGAATTTCCCCCACCAGATCGACGGCGCCCAGACTACTCCTTCGCGAATCGACTCCTCCACGCGTGCCACCGCGGTGAAGGCGCCCCGCTCGTTCTGGATCACGACACGTGCGCCTATGGGAATGCCTCGCCGCTCCGCATCGCGCGGATGGAGCACGCATTCCGGCTCTCGCGCCGCCCGTCGCAGCGCCTCGACGTTCACGAACGTCGTGTTGAGGAACTGATGCGCGGGCGACGAAACGAGGGTCAACGGAAACCGCTTTGCAAGCTCGGGCACGCTCTCGGGAAACTCATACGGCGGCGTGAACGCGGGCAACGGATCCAACCCCATCTTGGCCATGCGCTCGGAGTGGAACTCGCATTTCCCGCTCGGCGTGAGAAACTCGCCGTTGGCGAACGGCAGATATGGCGTGGGAACGTTGAGCCGCACCCAACCGCGCTCGAGAAGTGCATCGAGTGTCACGCCGCGCAACTTCTCGGCGTTCGTGTCGAGCGCCTGCCGTATGAGACCGAGATCATCTTCGGCGAAGTGCTCGCGCGGGAGTCCCATTCGCTGTGCGAGGAGCCGAAAGATCTCGCTGTTCGGCTTCGCCTCGCCAAGCGGCGCGATCGACGGGCGATTCAGATTGACGTAGTGATGTCCGTACGCGAAGTGTATGTCCCAATGCTCGAGTTGAGTCGTCGCGGGAAGAACGATGTCGGCCCAATCGGCGGTGTCAGTCTGGAAATGCTCGAGCACGACCGTGAAGAGATCTTCGCGCGCGAGGCCACGCAGCACGGCATTCCGGTCGGGTGCCACGGCGGCAGGGTTGGAGTTGTACACCACGAGCGCGCGAACAGGCGGCCCACCGACTCCGCCATCCGCGGTCGTGAGCGCCTCGCCGAGGCGGATCATGTTGATCGTACGGACTGGGGGCGAGAGATCGGGTCGTTCGAGCGCTTGTTTATTGAATTGGAAATTCGCGCTCGTGGAGAGCTGGACACCGCCGCCGGCGTGGCGCCAATGCCCCGTGATTGCCGGGAGACAGGCGATGGTTCGCACCGCCATGCCGCCGCCACCGTGCCGCTGGAGACCGTAGTTCACGCGAATGAACGCGGCCCGAGCACGTCCGTATCGTTCGGCGAGGCTGACGATCGTCTCCGCCGGCAGGCCCGTGATCGCGGCTACGCGCTCCGGCGGATACTCGCGCACGCGCGTGCGCAGGGCATCCTCTCCGAGCGTGAAGCGCGTGAGAAAGTCTCGATCCTCCATGCCGCGCGCGAACAACACGTGCATCATCCCCAGCGCGAGCGCCGCATCCGTACCGGGACGGATCGCAATCCACTCGTCGCACTGGGCGGCGGTGCGTGTTCGCAGCGGATCGATGGCGATAATTGGTGCGCCCCGCTTGCGCGCCTCCAGTACGAACGGCCAGAGATGCGGGTTCGAGGTGAGGGTGTTCGTTCCCCAGAGCAGTACGAGATCGCTCTCGGGAATCCCTTCGGCGTCCGCCCCGATGTTAGCACCAACCGTCATCCGCATACCTACGGTGCCGGCCATCGAGCAGATGGTCCGGTCGAGCATGGAGGCGCCGAGGAGGTGGAAGAAGCGGCGATCCAGGGAAGAGCTCTGGACCAGCCCCATCGTGCCGGCGTACGAGTACGGGAGAATCGCCTGCGGGCCGTCAGCCGAGCGCGCGATCTCGCTCAGCCGCTCGGCAACTTCGGACAGTGCCTCGTCCCACGAGATGCGGGCAAAGCGCCCGCTCCCTTTGGGGCCGACGCGGCGCAACGGATGGAGGAGTCGGTCGGGGTGATACGTGCGCTCCACGTATCGATTCACCTTGGTGCAGAGAAATCCCTGAGTGAACGGATGCTCCGGGTCGCCGGCGACGCGCGTGGCGCGCCCGTTCTCGACCGTAACGAGCATGGCGCAGGTGTCGGGACAGTCGTGCGGGCACGCGCCGCGAACGATCGTGGGCTCGGCCAGGGGAAGGGGATTCGCAGTCATGACGGCCTGGGCGCCGGGATGCAGCAAAGCTAGGCGAAGTGACGGTTCGGGACCAGCAGTCGGGCGGAACGGGACACTGCCGGAACGCTCCCGTACAAACCGTTTGCCGCATTTCACTTGACCTGTCAGTCGCTCCTTGACAGTCCAGCCGTGACCGGTAGCTTACACGCCGCCTCCACACGATCCGAGCATCGCGCAGCGAGCGCGGAATTGATTTGAACTCTCGTACCCCTCTCAGGAGATCTGCATGAAGCGCCTAGCTCTCGTCGCCGCCGTGTTCGCGGTCGCGGCTTGTGCGAAGAACGACCAAGCGAAGCAGGATTCCGCGGCGGCCGCCGCGGCACCGGCTCCCGCTGCGGCTCCGGCTCCCGCCGCAACCGATACCGCCATGAAGATGTCGATGGACTCCACGCACAAGGCGGACAGCATCAAGGCGGCCGATTCTGCCAAGGCCGCAACGAAGTCCAAGACCGGCACGAAGGGCGCCACGAAGCGCCCGTAAGGCGTTTCCGCTCGATGTCCTGACGAGGCGCGACGAAGGTCGCGCCTTTTGTCATTTCTCTGCCTAACGATTCTCGCGCCACCAGCGAAAAGCGGCCGGGATCGCGGCCTCGGGACGGAGCGCCGGATCCCAACCGAGCTCGCGACGAGCGCGGTCCGAGTTGAACGGATTGTCTCGCGACATGAAGTCCAGAGACGCGGTCGTCACGACGTTCATCCCGCCGGCGGTGACAAGCCGGATCGCGCGCTTCGTGATCGAGAGGAGCGATCCGGCGACGCCGTGTGGGATGCTGACACACCGGATCCGTCGTCCCAACCCCTCGCCGGCGAGTCGGAAGAAGTCACGCCACCGCACGTCGAAGTCGTTCGCGAGGTTGTACGCGCGCCCACCGGCGGCGTCTCTCGTCGCCGCCCTGACGGCGCCGTCGGCCACGTGCGCGGCGTGAACGATCGCCATGATCGCCTTGCCCCCGTCGATCACCGGCGCGACACCGAAGCGCAGAAATCTCGCAAGGCGTGGAATGAACTGCCGATCGCGCGGCCCATAGATCACGTCGGGACGGACGGCTGTCGCCCAGATGCGCCCCTCGTTATGCGCGGCCATCACCAGCTCTTCGGACTCCCGCTTCGACCGCGCGTAGTAGGCGCGCTCCGGTAGCGGATCGAGAGCCATCGTTTCGTCGACCCCCGTCACGGTGCTGGACGCGTAACGAGCTTTTGGTCCGTACACGGCGACGCTGCTGAGCTGCAGCAGCCGCGCGCCATGTCTTGCCGCGGCGGCGATGGCATTCCGGGTTCCGTCGACGTTCGGGACGCGATAGGCGTCATATGGGTGGACTCTCATCGCGGGCGGCGTCACCGCGGCGGCGGTGTGAAAGATCGTGTCGCACCCCCGTGCCGCCTCGACGAACGACGGAAGATCGAGGATATCGCCCGCCGCGAGCTCTACGCCCTGTCCGCGCAGCCAGCCAATGCCGTCCCAGCCTGATGGGGTGGCGTGCCTAACGGCTTGCGGGTCGCGGACGAGCGCTCGAATCCGCCATCCGTCACCGACGAGGCGCTCGACGATGTGCGATCCGACGAGACCCGTTGCGCCGGTGACGAGCGCGGTCGGCACGCCGCGTCAGGCCGGGAAGGGAAGAGCGGCGACGTCGACGCGCGACTCGCCGCCATCCCAGCGCGCAGTGAGTGTTGTCCCGACCTCGACCTCGCGCCGGACCATGCCGATCGCGATCCCACCGAGTCTGGGCGACGTCGCGACACTCCGAACGTCTCCGACTTCTTTCCCCGTTTCGTCGAAGAGCGCCGCACGTTGGGCAGGCGGCTCGGGACCGGCCGTCCTGAGGCCGCGCAGATGCCGATTCACGTGTCCTCGAAAATGAACGCGCGCGACGATCTCCTGCCCCGTGTAGCACCCCTTGGTGTACGAGATCGCGTGCAGCTCCTCGAGGTTGGCTTCCTGAGGGAGCGTCGATTCGTCGATGTCGATTCCCCACTCCGGCCGGCCCGCCTCGACACGCGCGATTTCCCAGGTGTCCAGCCCGCCCGGCGTTGCTTTGGCCGCGAGAGCGCGCTCCCAGAGTGGCTCGTACAAACTGGCAGGGACGAATAGCTCGAATCCCTCGAGCTCCAGATCGGGAACGCGCGCGATGAGGATGTGCGCATCGTCGATCGCGACCGACGCATGTGCGTATGCCGGGAGAACGCCGAGCGCGCTACTGCTGATGCCGGTCATCTCGCCTACCACCAATCGGGCGGCGATTCCGAAGATCCCGAGACTTCTCGTCGTCCCGCTCTCATCCGCGTACGGCGCGAGACGCGGATTGACGTACTTGCGCACCGTCGCGAGCCAGCCTTCGGTCGCGCGAGGCGGACAATCGACGAGGAAGGAGGTCTCTTCGCGAAATATCCGCAGGTCCGCGATGATCTTCCCCTTTGGCGTCAGCGCCGCGGCATACTGTCCCTGTCCCGGCGCGAGCGCCGCGACGTCATTGGTCACGAGACCAGTGAGCGTGTCCGCCGCTTTCGCGCCGGATACACGGAGTCGGCCGCGATAACTGCGGTCGAACACGACGGCATGACGACGGAGCGCGTCGTACTCGGTGGCGACTCCGGCGTACGAGAGCACCACGCTCCGTCCGCTGATTTCGCCAATGAGTTGCGGCGCGATGAGCATGTCGAAGTGATAATGTGCCCGGAGTGCGGTTGGTAGCGCCGCGGCCGGATGACTCAGCGACTGGAGCTCCGATACGACTCGTCGAGCAGCTCCACAGGATGAACGGTGCGAGCCCCAATCGATGATCGTCGCAGACCCGCGCCGATCTGCATCAGGCAGCCGGGATTACCCGTCGCAACCAAGTCGGCGCCGGTCGCCTCGATGTTCTTGAGCTTGGGCGCGAGCACGGCGTTCGACGTGTCGGGCTCGACGAGATTGTAGATCCCGGCGGCGCCACAGCAGTGCTCCGCGCCGGCGAGAGGCACGAGACGCAATCCCGGAACAGCGCGCATCACGGCCAGCGGCGGATCCGCAATGCGCTGCGCGTGCAGCAGGTGACAGGGCGCGTCGTACGTCACGGTCGCGTCGACAGGCGTCACGCCAGCGACGGGCCCGGCGGCGACGAGGAGCTCGCTGACATCGCGCACCCGTGCCGACACCCGCGCCGCGCGCTCGGAGAACTCGGCGTCGTCGGCGAGCAGATGAGCATACTCCTTCATCATCGCGCCACAGCCGGCGGCATTGACGCAGATGTAATCCGCGCCGGCCTTCTCGAACGAGGCGATGTTCGCGCGCGCGAGCTCACGTGCACCGCGCAGGTCGCCGGCGTGAGCGTGCAGTGCCCCGCAGCAACGCTGGCCCGGCGCCTCGACGAGCGAATATCCGTTGACGACGAGAGTCCGCTCTGTCGCGCGATTGGCGCTGCCGAGCAGACCTTCCATCACGCAACCGAGCAAGACCGTCACTGATCCGCGCGTCGCGTCGCCGCGCGCGTCGTAGCTCGGCCCGCCGCCTTTTCGTTCGGTGGACGCGAGCATCGCCATCGCGAAGCCGAGGCGCCCGTCGACCCTGGAGAGCAGCACGGGGATGCGCGTCGCGCGGAGTAGTCGCGACAGCGCCATGGCAACCGTTAGGCTCGCCGGCCGCGCGAAGACCCAGAGGATGAGCCGGGCTACGAGAGGCAGCCGGCGGTGCTCCGCCATCGTCGCGCGCGTCGCTTCCAGGAGGTGGCCGTACGGCACCCCCGACGGGCAGGCCGTCTCACAGGCGCGGCATCCGAGGCATCGGTCGATGTGCGTCTCGAGCGAGGGATCTTCGATGCCAAGCGTTCCCTCGAGCGCGGAGCGCATGAGAAGTACCCTACCGCGCGGGCTGTCGTGCTCGTCCTCGAGTGTCAGGTACGTAGGACAGCTCTGCAGGCAGAAGCCACAATGCACGCAGGCGTCGATTCCTGAACGCATCGCGGCGAGCGGCGTCCCAGGCAGGGCGCATGGTGCTTGATGAGATGGTTGTGATGGAAT
>DATEPP010000473.1:0-10302 GCA_035273165.1 Gemmatimonadaceae bacterium | reverse complement strand
GATGACAAACCTACCGAGCCGGCGTGATGATGATGTTCCGATACTCGATCGGCCCGTGATCGCCCTGTAGCAGCAGTGGCCCCGGCGCGCCCTCGTCGCTGTCGATCGCGCCGCCGGTGATGCCGGGAATCTCCTGATTGCAGATGACGCGAACGCCGTTCGCCACCACCGTCACCATCCGTCCGATGAGCGTGATATCGTACGTGTTCCACTCGCCCGCGCGCTTCGCCGCGATTCGGCTTGGTGAGATGAAGCCATAGACGCCGCTGAAGCGATCGTCCATCGGCGGGAGGCCGTAGTCGTCCTGGATCTGGACCTCGTGCCGCCCGCGGAGATAGACGCCGCTGTTGCTCTCCTTGGGGTAGCGGAACTCGATGTGCAGCTTGAAGTCCTTGAACTTCTGTGTGGTCTCGATGTTCGCCCCCGAATGCGGGCTGCGGAGCACGCCGTTGGTCACGATCCACTGATTCTGAGCGCCGCCCTGCGCCTGCCATCCGCCAAGGTCGTTCGCATGCACGAGGTGGATGGGCGCGCCCCAATTGGGTGTGACGTCGCCACGCAACGCGGGCGCATGCACGCCCGTCCAGTCGAAGCGCTTGCCATCGGGAAAGGTCATGCTTCCCCCGAGACGGCCACCCGTTAGGCGGCCGTCGACCGTGAGCTCGCCATCGCCGTTCTCCCACTGATGGGGAATGGCGAAGTGAATCGAGTCGCCGCCCACCTGGACGCTCGCGATGGGTCGAGCACTGCCGACGATACCGACGAAGCGACCGACGAGCGCATCCCGCCCCGACACCCAGAGCTCGAGCCACGAGGGACGGCTCCCATCTGGCGTCTGAATGGTGATGTCCCAGCGGCCGACGAGCCCGGAGTCAATGGCGGCGACGATGGGAGCCCGCGCGGGTCGCGCAGCGGCATGCCAGGGCGACGAAGGGAAGAGCAACGCGAGGAAAAGCAAGGATGGACGCCACATGCGATACGTCTCCGAAGAGTCGAGGCCTATTCGTTAGGCGCGATCTTTGCGCCCCCAGCGAATAATGGGGCTCATTCGGGCTGGGTCAATCGGCACAGCCACCCATACCTTACCAGCCCAACCAATGCGTCTTCGATTTCTTTCGGCCGTTCTCCTGTTCGCTGCTCCAACCGCGGGCCTCCACGCGCAGTCGGACAGTGTGCGTCCGCCGAAGGCCAACTGCTTTCGGCCCCAGCCTGCATCTGCTTGCCGGGCGTACTTCGTCTTCGAGCTGACGGTTGCGGCCCGCCTGGCGGGAACCATTCGGCCCCACGAAGGGGAAACCCCGCCAGGCACCTACCGTGACCTGCGCGAATATCTCGCCTTCGACCTCGGCCGGATGGTCAATTACCCCGACGGGCACGCCATTGGAATGTCGCTGCAGGCTGGTGGACACGAAAATGGTGGAACGCGGTTCGCTCTCAAGGCGCGGCGCCGCGACTGGCACGCGCACGGCTTCTCGACGGATTTCGCCGTCGGCCCTCTCCTCGCGCAGCAGCAATCGGGACTCCCGAATCGCGGACTCACTCAGGGGTTCGGACTCACCGGCGAAACAGCGTTAGGCAACCGCGGGCTCGCGAGTGTGGTGCTGTCGGGCGACGCCATTCGCGTCGAGGGGCGGACCGCGGCGGCGTTGCACGCCGGCGGCCGACTCGAATCCTTTCCCGCCCTCGGCGGCGCGGCATTGCTGGGGGTCGGGGTCATCGCCCTCATCGTTGCCCTCAGCAATCTCGGTTGGAACTGAGGCGTCCGACTGAGCTCCGCTGTCGGCGAGCGCACGATTCAGGCGCCGGTCGGACCGAAGCGCTCCGTCTTCACCCGCAATGGATCGTAGCCGATGTCCACGAGAAGCGTCGCGACGTGTTCGACGAACGGCGTCGGGCCGCAGACATACGCCAGCGCGCGCTCGCCCGCGGGCCATGCGACCCCGTTCAGCAGCTCCCGATCGACACGGCGCGTCTGGCCCTTCCAATCCGAGGGGGCACCACGCGTGAGCGTATACTCAATCATCACGGCGGGCCGCTGGGCAAGGCGGTGCAGCTCGTCGCGAAAAATGAGATCGTCGAAGGCGCGTGCCGAGTAGAGCAGGCGCACGGGTACGTGGGAATGCGCAGCCGCATGATGCCGGAGCATCGCCATCAGTGGGACGATCCCGGAACCGCCGGCGACGAGTAGCAGCGGACCGCCGAGCGTGGTCTCCCAGACGAAGTAGCCACCGATCGGACCGCGGACCTCGACGCCGTCGCCCGGTTGCAGGACGTCGCACAGATATGGCGACACCTCACCGTCGCCGAGTCGCTCGATCGTGAGCTCCACGTTAGGCGACTCGGGCGCCGATGCGATGGAATACGAGCGTTGGGCCTGATAGCCGTCCGCGGCGACGAGGCGAACGTCGACGTGTTGGCCCGCGCGATGGCCCGGCCACTGCGGAACGTCGAGGACAAGTGTGCGTGCGTGAGCTGTCTCTTCCCGGACGCCCACCACGCGCGCGACGCGCCACTCGAGGCGGGCCGGCGCGGTGGCCGCTCGTTGCTCGCTCACGTCACGGGTCGCCCTGATAGCGCTGCTCACGCCATGGATCACCGCGATCGTGGTAGCCGAGCTGCTCCCAGAATCCCGGGGCATCCTGCTGGAGGATGCGAAGGCCGCGAACCCACTTGGCGCTCTTCCAGAAGTAGAGGTGCGGTACGAGCAGCCGCGCTGGCCCGCCGTGCTCCGGGTCCAGTGGCTCGCCGTCGTAACCGAACGCAATCCAGGCTTTGCCGCCCGTAACGTCAGCGAAGGGGAGGTTCGTGGTGTAGCCCCCATCGCAGAAGGCGACGACGAACTGTCCGTCGGCGACTCCCTTCGCACGTGCGCCGTCGAGCAATGTGTCGACCGAGATGCCTTCCCACTTCGTGTCGAACTTCGACCACTTCGTAACGCAGTGGATGTCGACCGTCGGCGTTTCGTGCGGGAGCGCCTGCATCTCGTCCCAGGTCCAACGCATCGACGTGCCTGACGAGTCGACGATGGTGAAATCCCACTTCGACAGTGGAGTATGCGGCGTGGGGCCGGCCGACAGCACGGGGAAGCCGCGCTCCTCGTACTGTCCCGGCGGCAACCGATTCGCCGAAGCACCAGCGCGCTTCGGGTGAAAGCCGCGAGCGATGAAAGGGGTGTCGGCCATGCCTTGAAGTTAGTTGGTAGTTGGGAGTGGCGAGTGAGCCCGACCGTCATCCCGAGCGAAGCGAGGGATCTGCTTTTTTTCTTCCGCCCTTGATACATCCCTGAGGAATGGACTGGACTGGACGCAGATTGCGCAGATTTCGCAGATTTCGCAGATACAGAAAAAGAGCGGAAACGCCTTTTTTGAAAAAGGCGTTCCCGCTCTTTTGTTCAGCGGTTTCAGCGACGTGTCAGCGTCATCAGCGTTCCCTCAGGCGTTGTGCCGCAGGGATGTTTCGTATGGCAACAAGTGCAGATCCCTCGGTCGTCTCGCTTGCGCTCGACTCCTCGGGATGACACTCCGTCCCGCGTCCCGCTAATCCGTCCTGAGCGCCTCCGCGGGATTCACGCGCGCTGCCCGCCGTGCCGGAATCCAGCTCGCGACGAGTGCGAACCCCACAATGATCAGCACCGTCGTGCCTAACGCGACCGGATCGGCGGGGCCGACCTCGAAGAGCAGCGAGCGGAGAAACCGGCCGCCGAGGACGACGAGGACGAGCCCGATCGCAACGCCGGCGCCGCAGAGCGCCAGGCCCTGGCTCGTAACCATCGTCGCCACCGCGCTCGGCTGTGCGCCTAACGCGATGCGCACGCCCAGCTCCCGCGTCCGCAGCGCCACGACATATGCGATAACGCCGTAGAGCCCGATCATGCCGAGAACGAGTGTAACCGCCGCAGCGACGATGAGCACGACCATGGTGAAGGAGAGCATCGCCATCGACGCGTCTACCGTCGCGCGCATCGAGCGAACGCCGAACGTCGGGAGCGTCGGATCGAGCTCGCGGATGATTCGCTGGATGCCGCGCGTCGCTGTCCCGACATCGCCACTGGTGCGCGCGACGATCGCCATCGTCCGTCGCAGCTGGCCGTTCGTCGTATCGCCGCCGACGGCCTGCGGCAGATACACGGCCCGAGCGGGCGGACCCGCCAGGGTCGTGTCCCGAACACTGCCGACGACACCGACGACGGTGTGCCAGGGCGAGTTCGGTAGCTGCTGAAAGCGCTTGTTCAGCGCCGAGCGGCCAGTGGAGTCGTGGAAGACGCTCCGCGCCGTCTCGACGCTGATGATCGCCTCATCAGGATGCTGCCGATCGAGCCGATCGAAGAGACGGCCGGCGACCAGGGGGATTCCCATCGCCCGGAAATATCCGCTGTCGGCGGTGACGTACACCGCGAGCGGAGGAATTTTCTTGGCGGTAGTCACGTCGCCTTCCGCGTACACGGGATTCTGATTCATCCCCTCGTTCGAGAGCGGAAGGCGCGACGCGAGCCCGACGCCACGCACACCAGGCAGCTGTGCAACGCGGTCAGTGATGTTCATGAAGAACCGCACCACGCTCGAGTCGGTCGGGTATCGCAAATTCGGGGCGGCTACCCAGAGAGTGGCCACACCCTCCGGGTCGAAGCCTGGCCGAACGGCGTGCAGCCGCTGGAAGCTTCTGAGCAAGAGAGCCGACGTCGCGAGTACCACCAACGCCAGCGCGACCTGGGCGACGACGAGCGCGCCACGCGTCCGTTGGCGCTTGCCGCCTGCGGTGCCGCCACGGCCACCGTCACGAAGCCCGGCGAGCGGATTGCCACGAAGGAAACGAACGGCAGGGAAGGCACTGCATGCGGCCGCCACGAGAGCAGCAACGATGAGTGTGAACGCTACGACGGTGCCGTTCACCTCCACCTCCGACAGGCGCGGAATGGCGCCCGGCCCGGCGGTCACGAGAAGACGCGTCGCAAAGGCCGCAGTCGCGAGCCCAAGGGCCGCAGACACCGCCGCGAGCACGCCGGCCTCCGTGAGGAAATGCGCGAGTACGCGGCCGCGCCCCGCGCCTAACGCGGAGCGGACGGCGAGCTCGCGCTGACGCGCGTCCGCCCGAACGAGGAGGAGATTCGCCACGTTGGCGCAGGTGACGAGAAGCACGAGGAGCGCCGTCGCGGCAACCATCCACAGCGTCCGTCCCGCGTCGCCGATCACGTCGTCGCGCATCGGAACGAGCCGGTTGATGGGCTTCGCCTGCTCGAACACCATCTGCATCGAGACGCCCGGCGCCATGTTCGGCGAGACCTCGACCGCGCGGGGGAGTGCGCTGTCGAAGTCTCGGCGCGCCGCCTCCAGTGTGTAACCGGGCTTGAGCCGGGCGAAGGTGTTGTAATTGAAGCCGCCGGGATATGGATCGTGCGGGTCGAGCTGCAGTGGCAGCCAGATGTCCGTACTGGCATTTGGAAAGCGGAACCGATCGGGCATGACGCCGATGATCTCGGTGAGCTTGCCGGCAACCACCAGCTTTTTGCCTAACGGCGACGCATCGCCCGCAAACCTCCGCTTCCACATGCGCTCGCTGATGACCGCGACGGGCGCGGCCTTGGGCTGGTCCTCCGCCTCGCTGAAGCTGCGACCGGCAACCGGCCGCACGCCGAGGAGCGGGATGGCGCTCGCCGTGAGCCAGGCGACACTCACACGCGCCGGCTCGCCGCGATTGTCCGGATCAGCGACGTTGAGCGAGCCGTCCTGGTACGCCGCTATCCCCTCGATCGAGCGCGCGAACTGCTTGAACGTCCGGTAGGTGCCGGCCGTCTGCTGCACGTGATAGAGATTGATGGGAGCCATGTCGAACCAGACGCCGATGAGCCGATCGGGCTGCTCGAAGGGCAGGGGGCGGAGCAGCACCGCATTGACGACCGCGAAGATCGCCGAGGCGGCACCGATGCCGATCGTAAGGGTCAGGACGACGGCGATGCTGAAGAGGGGGGCGCGGGCCAGCGATCGACACGCGTAGATCACGCTCTGCCGCAGACTCATCGATACGTTCCGGGGACGGGGACGACGCCCCTACGGCAGCTCCCCCGCGAACGTTTCGCTGTAGGACGGCGGCTGATACCGCCGCCGCCGCCGGGCCGCCACCTTTGGCTCCGAGTCGCAGACCAGCCTTGCCGCGGCAGCCGGCATCCGCGCCCACCCCGCCGTCGATGGCACCCACGTCGCTCCCGGGCGATGTTGAGCATTTGTATATGCGCGGAGTTGCCTGGAAACTGTCAGAAAATTCGCGCCTCCGTTGCGGAACAAAATCGGCGCGACGTTGATTTGGCATTATAAGAGTTCTCACACCGACGCCTTGTCACGTTCGCCATGCCGACACCACATCTCTCGCTGGAACGGTCGCACGCGGTGGCATCCGACGCCACCAACGTCACGGAGCTGCTCGCCGAGCTGCGATCCGGTCGTCGCGAAGCCTTCGACCAGATCCTGCCGCTCGTCTATCACGAACTTCGTCGCGTCGCCCGGCGCGAGCTCGCCGTGCGGCCGAATGACTCGCTCTCTACGACAGCGCTCGTGCACGAGATGTATCTCAAGTTCGCCCGCGCCGAGCGTGCCGACTGGCGGAATCGCGCGCACTTCCTCAGCGTCGCGGCGGTCGCGATGCGACACATTCTCGTCGATCGCGCGCGTCGGCGCGCGGCCGAGAAGCGCGGCGGCCCGCAGCGGCACATCACGCTCGACGAGAGCCTCGCCCCCGCAGACGACCACGCCGAGTCGCTGCTCGAGCTGCACGACGCGCTCGAGCAGCTCGCGCGAATCGACCAGCGCCTGGCGCGCGTCGTCGAGTGCCGCTTCTTCGGTGGGATGACGGAACAGGAGACGGCCGAAGCGCTCCAGATCGGCGTGCGGACCGTTCGTCGCGACTGGATCAAGGCGCGCGGCCTCCTCTACCACGCCCTCGGCGCCGACCTCGTACGGCCGTGGCAGTCGCCGGAGATGCGCGCCGGCGCATGACGTCGTTAGGCGGCCTGTCGCGGGAGCGCTGGCAGGAGCTCGAGCCGCTGCTCGACGCGGCGCTCGAGGTCGAACCACCCAGGCGTCCGGCATTTCTCGATCGCGCCTGCGGGGGCGATCTCGCGCTCCGCGCGGAGCTCAGGTCGCTGCTCGCGGCCTGCGAGCTCGGCGCCCACATGCTCGAGACGCCGGCCGCGATCACCTACGCGCCGCTCCTCGCCGAGGAGCCGGAGCCGATGCCGACCCTTCTCGGCGGGCGGTATCACATCGTGCGAGAGATCGGGCGTGGCGGGATGGCGACTGTCTACCTCGCCGAAGATCCAAAGCACGGTCGCCAGGTCGCGGTGAAGACACTTCGCAGT
The DNA here is from genome assembly GCA_035273165.1 of Gemmatimonadaceae bacterium. GTDB lineage: Bacteria > Gemmatimonadota > Gemmatimonadetes > Gemmatimonadales > Gemmatimonadaceae > AG2. The sequence continues at coordinate 2,954 of DATEPP010000473.1, read as the reverse complement.
GAGATGGCGCGTCGTAGCGGACGCGCGCGCTTCGAGCGCGAGATCGAGATCGCCGCGGGGCTATCGCACCCTCACATCCTCCCGCTCCACGATTCGGGCGAAGAATGCACCGAGGGGGACGAACCGTCGCTCCTGTACTTCGTCTCGCCATTCGCCGGCGGTGAGACGCTCCGCGACCGTCTGCGTCGCGAGCCACGGTTGCCGCAAGACGAGGTGATACGCCTCGGCGCGGAGGTCGCGCGCGCGCTCGACTATGCGCACCGACGCGGGATCATTCACCTCGACATCAAGCCCGAGAACATCCTGCTTCAGGAAGGGCATGCGGTCATCGCCGATTTCGGGATAGCACGAGCGGTGTCGGAGGCGAGCGATCCCGGTCCGGAGGGCGCGGGTGCGGTTCTCGGCACCCCATCCTACATGAGCCCCGAGCAGGCGACGGGCGCGTCCGACGTCGACGGCCGAAGCGACATCTACTCGCTTGGCTGCGTGCTCTACGAGCTCATTACCGGCTCGCAGCCGTTCTCGCGACATACGATTGCCAGCGGTGACATTACTCGTCCGGATACCGACGCACTCTCGAGGCTCGTCTCCGACGAGCTCGCGAACGTGGTCCTGCGGGCGATGGCGGCGTCCCGTGACGATCGCTTCCTGACTGCCGGCGCGCTCGCTTCGGCGCTCGCTTGTGCCGACCGACCGAGCACGTCGCGGCGATGGCGACGCGCGCGACTCACGATCGTCGCGGCGACGATCGCCGCCGCACTTCCCGCCGGATACCTCTTCGCTCGCTGGCACGGCCGCGCCGATGCACATTCGGCCACCGCCGTTAGGCGGAGCGACCGACACGCGCCTCGGGCTCGTGGGCCGCGCGACACCTTGGCTCGACTCGAGGGCAGGCCGCGCAGCTAAGAGAGGCTGCGAGGAGAAGGCATGGGCGTTAGTATCACACCGCCTTCCTCAGTCGACCCAATCTCCAGCGTCTCAGTCCTTCCTCGTGATTCACGCTGCCTGCCATCGACTTCCGCGGCCTGTGCTTGCGGCGGCGGTCCTTCTCACTCTGCCCGTTGTCGCCCGAGCGCAACGAGCGCAGCCCGACTCCACTGTGCCCGTCGCGCCGCTTCTCCGGTCGGCCGCCGGGGCGTGGGGTGCCCGCGTTCTCGTCATCGATTCGGCGGAGATCGCCGCATCGACGGCGCCCACCTTCTCCGAGCTATTGCAGGCACGACTGCCAGGGCTTCGCGTCTTGAGGTCTGGCGGCATGGCCAGCGACGGCTCGCTCGTTATGCTGCGCGGCCCGGCGAGCTTTCTCGAGTCGTCGCAGCCGCTCCTGATTGTGGACGGCGTGCGGGTGGACGCCGAGCAGGCGGACACTCTTCGGCTCATCGGGTCGGTCTCTCCCTCTCGGCTCGACGATCTCGCGGTCGAGGACATCGCGCGGGTCGAGGTGTTGAGCGGGGCCGCGGCGGCCGCCTACGGAGCCGGTGCTGGCGCCGGCGTCATCCTTGTGACCACGAAATCCGGCGCGGGCCGGCTGCGGTTTTCGGCCCGCGCGCAGATGCTGGCCAGCAAGACGCAGAATGATTTTCCCGCGAACTACCATCGGCTCGGGACATCGCCGGGCACGGGGCAACCGGTCACAAATTGTAGCCTCCTTGCCGTCGCCGCGCAGAGCTGCAATCCAACCGGCCTCGACGTCTGGAATCCTCTGGAGCAGGCGAGCCCGTTCCGGCGCGCCCAATCAGCGATGGGACACCTGTCCCTGACCGGAAAGCCGTTAGGCACGTCCCTCTACGCGAGCCTCCATCTCGAACAGAGAGAAGGAGTGCTGCCGCACGACGAAGCGTCGCGATTGGGGTATCGCGGAAAGATCGAACGCGATCTGCCGTGGCGGTTCGCGGTGCGTGCCTCGCACGCGTACCGACAGGACTATGCGCGCATGGGACTGGACGGCGGGTACGCCTTCGCCAACGACGTGATCACGCGTGGGCTGGCCGGGGAGGCGGTGGACGACGCTAACCGCGGCTACTATGACGCGGGCGCTCAAGCGATTCCTGACTCGCTCTATCCTGCTCGGCGCCTGCGCCATACGACGAGTATGATCGACGTGAGCTGGAATCCCGGCCATTGGCTGCAAGGCTCGCTGATGACTGGTCGCGATCGCGTCGTGGATCGATTTCGTCTCGACGATATTGGACCGGTGGGTGCCACTGCCCTACCGTCGCAGCATGGGAGTGACGAGAACCAGCGTCTGACGACCACCGGCCGCGTCGCCTCGGCCTACAGTATTCGAGAGGCTCTCCGTGGCTCGACGGCTCTGGTCCTCGATTGGTGGAAGGATCGCATCGAGACGCACGATCTCATCGACGGGCCGACAGGTAGCTTCGAGACGAGTGCGGGCAACTACAAAACGCGTTCGCAAAGCCTGTCGATCCATCAAGGATTCGAGCTCCCGCGTGGGGTCTCCTTCAACGCTTCGTTTCAACGCGTCTCGGAGACGATCTTCGAGAGCGAACAACATGCGGAGTGGTTTCCAGCGGCCAATGTCTCATGGCAGCTCCCGCCGCTCATTGGCGGTCGGTCGACGCTGCGGCTGCGCGCGGCCTACGCCGAGCTTCCGGGCGCAACACCGTCGGTCCTGACAGCGCTGGTTCCGGTCTTTCCGTCGCCGGCCGCGAGCGCTGAACCGGTGAGGATGGAACGGATTCGAGGTATGGAAATCGGCGCCGACGCGTCGCTCGAGCGACTCGCGACTGCCTCGCTCAACGTCTTTCGATTCGTCAGTACGAATCTTTTCGATTACGCTTTCACGGCCAGCAGCAGCGGTCCGCCCGGCCAGGCATTGGTCGCCAATGCGGGCGAGATCCGCAATAGCGGTGTCGAGGGCCTCTTCCACGCCGTGCTGATCGAAGACAACACATTCCAGTGGAGAGCCACTCTCTCGATCGCCGCGCTACGGA